>SKJY01000241.1 GCA_007121775.1 Gemmatimonadota bacterium | reverse complement strand
GCCATCGCGCCCGATGCCCCGCCGAACCTCCAGGACGGCGGCGTCATCCGTACCGGACATTCCCCTCAACTGGACGATCTGCGCGCCACCCGGGACGGGGCCCGGGGCTTCATCGCCTCTCTCCAGACCCGGGAGCGGGAGCGGACCGGGATCTCGTCACTAAAGGTGGGATTCAACAAAGTCTTCGGATACTACCTGGAGGTGACCCGGGCGAATCTGGACCGGGTCCCCGACGACTACGTTCGTAAGCAGACCCTCGCCAACGCCGAGCGGTACTTCACTCCGGAGCTCAAGGAGTGGGAAGAGAAGGTGACCGGGGCCGAAGACCGGATCCTGGAGTTGGAGACCCGCCTCTTCCAGGAACTCCGGGAGCGGATCGGCCAGGAGGTGTCCCGTCTCCAGCAGGTGGGGCGGCAGGTGGCGCGATTGGACGCTGTGGCGGCGTTGGCCGAACTGGCCCAGGCCCACGGATACGCCCGGCCCCAGCTCCACGAAGGCCGGGAGGTGGAAATCCGGGCCGGCCGCCATCCGGTGGTGGAAACCATGATGCCCCGGGAGGAGTTCATTCCCAACGACCTGGTTCTGGATGAGAAGGGCTTCATGGTCATCCTCACCGGGCCCAATATGGCAGGGAAGAGCACGATCCTGCGGCAGGTGGGGCTGATCCAACTCCTGGCCCAGGTGGGCTCCTTCGTTCCCGCCGACAGCGCCCGCCTCCCGGTCTGCGACCGCATCTTCACCCGCGTGGGCGCCTCGGACAATCTGGCCCGGGGCCAGTCCACCTTCATGGTGGAGATGAACGAAACCGCCGCCATCATCCACGGCGCCACCCACCGGAGCCTGGTGCTCCTGGACGAGATCGGTCGAGGTACCTCCACCTATGATGGGGTATCCATCGCCTGGGCCGTCACCGAGCACCTCCACGAGCATGTGGGCGCCGCCACCATCTTCGCCACCCACTATCACGAACTGACCCAGCTCGGGGACCTTCTCCCCGGGGTCAAGAATATGAACGTGGCGGTGAAGGAGGCCGGGGACAGCATCGTCTTCCTGCGCCGACTGGAGGAAGGGGGTGCCGATCGATCGTACGGGATCCAGGTAGGCCGCCTTGCCGGCCTTCCTCCAGAGGTGGTAGCGCGGGCATGGGAACTCCTTGTGGAGCTCGAGGGGACCCATTCCGGAGCCGGGCGGGGACTCGGGACCCGGGGGCAGCACAGCCCCGACTCGACTCGCATCGCCCGGGAGCAGTTCTCCCTCTTCGATGAGGAGCATCCGGTGATCACCCGGATCCGGGAGCTGGACCTGAACTCGCTGACCCCCCTGGACGCCCTGAACCTGTTGGCTCGCCTCAAGACCCGGGTCTCGGACCCCTCTGCTGAACGAAAATGACCCCGTCATCCGCCTCTTTGCCTGCGCCTGGCCTCCCCGCGATGCTTCGGTCCCATGGTGCGCCCCGCCCTCCTGCGGCGCTTCGGTCCCGTGGTGCGCCTCGCCCCTCCCCGGCGCTTCGGTCCCGCAGGCTCCGTTCGAGCTTCATCGGCCTGTTTGCCTTCCTCCTCCCTCTTCTGGCAGCCTGCGGGGGAGAGCCGGAATTGGAGCAGCCCGTGCCCCTCTACGGAGAGGACCCCATCGCCTACCCCCTGGAGCTGTGGGACGAAGGGGTGGAAGGTACGGCGCTCCTCCGCCTCCTGGTGAACGAGGAGGGAGCGGTGGACTCGGTGGAGGTGGTGGAATCCTCGGGGCATGAGGGGCTCGACGAGGCGGCCCGCACCGGCGCCCGGGAACTCCGCTTCGAACCGGGTCGGTTGAACGGGAAGCGGACCGCAATGTGGGCGAGCCTCCCGGTGGAATTCTCCACCCGCCCCCAGTCCGTGGAGCGAGAGTGAGCGGGTCCGGCATCCCGGCCCGGGCTCTCCGCCGGGCACCCCTTCGCCCCTTCCTTGGAGCGCACCCTGAATGAGTGAGCGGCATCGAAGGCCCTACAACGATGTGACCGAACTGGTGGGATGGACTCCCCTGGTGCGACTGAACCGGGTTTGCGAGGGCATCCGGACCCCCGTCTACGGGAAATGCGAGTTCATGAACCCAGGGGGCTCGGTGAAGGACCGCATCGGCCGGGCCATCATCGAGGAGGCGGAGGAGGAAGGGCGCCTCGGGCCCGGCGGCACCATCGTGGAGGCCACCTCCGGGAACACAGGGCTGGCTCTGGCCATGGCCGCCTCCCTGAAAGGATACCGCTGCATCTTCACCCTCCCGGACAAGATGAGCCTCGAGAAGCGGAAGCTCCTCCGGGCTTTCGGCGCAGAGGTGGTGATCACCCCCAGCGATGTGCCGCCGGACCACCCGGACCACTACACGAATCACGCGGCGCGCCTGGCATCGGAAATTCCCGGTGCGGTCCTGGCCAACCAGTTCTACAACGGTGCCAACCCCAGGGCCCACTACGGCACCACCGGGCCGGAGCTCTGGCAACAGACCGATGGTCGCATCACCCACTTCTTCGCCGGCGCCGGCACCGGCGGCACCCTCTCCGGTACCGGCCGCTACCTGAAGGAGAGGAGTGGGAAGGTGAAGGTGGTTGGGGTGGATCCGGTGGGGTCGGTCATCGCACCCTTCTTCCATACCGGGAGCATGCCGGAGGGAGCCACCTACCAGGTGGAGGGGCTCGGTAGCGACAAGATTCCCGGGACGCTGGATTTGGACATCGTGGATGACTACGTCACCGTCACCGATACCCAGGCCTTCCAGATGACCCGGAGGCTCGCGCGGGAGGAAGGGCTCTTCGTGGGGGGCTCCGCCGGGCTCATCGTCCACGCCGCCGTGGCGCTGGCCCGAGAGCTGAACGACCCGGACGCTCTGGTGGTGGCCATTCTCTGCGACTGGGGCGAGCGCTACCTGAGCAAGGTCTTCGACGACGACTGGCTTCTGGAGAAGGGGATTCCTTTGGATGGAGGCGAGGTGCTCGGTGCATCATCCAGGGGCCGGTCATCATGAGCGGATCGGTGGCGGTCCTCATGGGGGGGGGCTCCGGGGAGCGGAACGTCTCCCTGGCCTCGGGCGTGCAGGTTGCCGGGGCGCTCCGGGAGAGGGGGTGCCAGGTCCTCGCGGTGGATACGGCGCGGGGACTCCTCTCCCCGCAGGAGGAGGCCCGGCTCCTGGAGACAGGGGTCGCACCTGCCCCCCGGGAGGTGGAGGGCGGGGAGGGGGCGGAACGGCCGCTCCTGACAGGCGGAGATCTGGCCTTCTTGCTCGGGGTCCCCGAGCTGTCGGGGGTGGACATGGTGTTCCCGGCTCTTCACGGCGGAGCCGGTGAGGACGGGACCCTGCAGGGACTCCTGGAGGTGATGGGGCTCCCCTTCACCGGGAGTGGACGGCTCGGGTGTACGCTGGCCATGGACAAGGAGGTCTCCAAGCGGCTCTTCGTTCAGGCAGGGATCCCCACCGCGCCCTGGATGAGCTCACCTACGGAGCCGGACGAGGTTGCCGAGGTTCTGGGTTTCCCCCTCATCGTAAAGCCGCCGTCCGGAGGATCGACCCTGGGGCTCACCCTGGTTCGGGAGCGGGGAGAGCTGGAGACGGCGGTGGCCGAGGCGCTCCGCCACGAGGACCGTGTGCTCTTCGAACGGTATGTGAAGGGGCGGGAGCTCACGGTGGGGGTGCTCGGGGACCGGGCCCTTCCGGTGGGGGAGATCATCCCGGCGCACGAGCTCTTTGATTATGATTGTAAGTACACGCCGGGGATGGCGGAGGAGGTCTTTCCCGCCCGCATCCCTGCCGGTCTGGCCGAGCGGCTCCAGGAGTTGGCGCTCCAGGTCCACCGGACGCTCTTTCTACGGGATTTTTCCCGTGTGGACTTCTTGGTGGATGAGGAAGGTGGGATCTGGTGCCTGGAGGCCAACGCGCTCCCTGGGATGACGGCAAATTCCCTTCTTCCCAGGGCCGGGGCTGCGGCGGGGTTGGCCTTCCCGGATCTCTGCCATGAGATCGTCCGACTGGCGCAGCTCCGCCACTCCCGGCTATAAGTGACACACCGGGGCCGGAACCCCACCTCCGACCCCGGGTTGAAAGCGTCGGGCCAGGAGGGAGCCCGCAGGCCCCCTTCGCCCCTCCCTGATCCTCCGGCCCTCCGGTTCCGCATTCGATGTCCTACGGCTCCGACCGTTTCTCCTTCGGGTACACGCTGACCCCCTGGGTCAAGCGCCTTCTCATTGCCAATACGGCGATCCACCTACTGGTGGTGTTGGCTGCGGCAGTTGCGGGCGATGGGGCGCGCTTCTTCGTGTGGCAATGGTTTGGATTCGTCCCGGCGGAGTCGTTCCTGAAGCCGTGGGGTGTGGTGACCTACATGTTCCTGCACGGGGACCTGTGGCACCTCCTGATGAACATGCTGGTCCTCTTCTTCTTCGGACCGCCGCTGGAACAGCGTTGGGGATCGAGTCGGTTCCTGAAGTACTATTTCATCTGTGGTCTCGGAGGCGCGGCACTCTCCTTTGTCTTCGCCTTCGATACCTCGGTGATCGGGGCGTCCGCCGCCATCTACGGGCTCATGCTGGCCTTCGCCTGGTACTGGCCCAATGCCCCCATCTACTTCTGGGGCATCTTTCCCATCAAGGCGAAGTATCTGGTAGGGTTTTTCTTCGTCCTCACCTTTTTCTCCGCCGTGGGGGGTGCCGCCGGAGGTGTGGCTCACTTCGCACACTTGGGCGGGCTCCTGGCCGGGCTGATCTACCTGCGCACCGACGGCAAGTGGGGGGATGGGCTCAATAGCCTGAAGAAGGCGGCTCGCGTAGAGCGATTGGCCATCGTGCCCCGGGAAGACAAGGGCCAGGAGCAGGCCGAGGGGAGTCGCCGTCGCACCTCTCGCCGCGCCGGCGCCACCATGGAGGAGAAGGAACTCTTGGACGAGGTGGACCGGATCCTGGACAAGATCTCCGACAGCGGCATCTCGTCTCTCACCGATGACGAGCGGCGGGTGCTGGATGAGGTCTCCCGGCGACGCCGCACGAACTGAGGGACTGACCGGTAAAAAAACCGAATCCAGATTCGGTTTTTGCCCCGTACCCGGCCGGACACTGCCGCTCCGCCCCCCTCACCCGACACTCCCCCTCACCCGTCACTGCCGCTTCGCCCCCGCCCCGACCGGACAGTGCTGCCTGACGCTACCTGACCCAGCCCCTCAAAGCACCACACCGTTCACAGGAAGGGCCGCCCCGGGCCGGCGAATGCCCGGAGTCCCAGCTACCTGACCCAGCCCCGGCGGTCTCTTGCCTCCGGCCCCTCCGGGGCGAG
>SKJY01000127.1 GCA_007121775.1 Gemmatimonadota bacterium | reverse complement strand
TCCAGCCAGGCGGATCCCCGGGAGCTGGCCACATCCCACTCACCGGTTAGACGGGTGGCGGCACTTCCTCCGGGCCCGGGGGCATCAGGCCCGTCCCCGCCATCCGCGGAGACGGAGTAGAGCCGGTACCACTCCTCGTGATCCCCCACGAAGAGGACCCGCTCGCCGTCTCCACTCCAAGTGGCCCGGAAGAGGGGGTAGACCCTGCGGGACCGGTGGTCGTGCCAGATCTGGCGGATATGCGGTTCGCTCCGATCCGCCACCACGATCCAGCGATCCTCGGCTACATCGGCCCCCTGCATGACCAGAAGCTCGGAGCTGTCCGGGGACCAGGCGAATTCGTGGGTCACCCGCCGATTCGGATCCGGCAGGTCGAGGAAGCGCGGCTCCGCCCCCACTCCCTGGGACCCAGCCTCCACTCCCTCGGACCCCACCTCCACCAAGCCGATGCGCCGGATCAGGTCCGTGTCTCCGGGATACGGACGCCGCACCTCGCTCAGTAGGGGTTCATCGTGGAGGTAGGAGGGGAAGGGGACCCGACGCACCTCCCGCTGATCCACAAACTCGAAGGCCAGGGCACCGGAATCCGGCGACCATTGGAACGAGGCCACGTAGGCATCGGGGCGCACGTATGCGCCAATGGGAACCGTCGCGATTCCCGGAACGCCCAGCTCCGTCCGCCGCCGCTCTTCTCCCCCGGCGAAGTCCAACGTCCAGAGGTCTCCGGCCCTGAGGAAGGCCAGGAGCCGGCCATCCGGGGAGGGGACCAGCCGACTCGCCCCCTCCAGGATCGTTTCGCCTGGGGGGGAGCCTGAGGGGGTGGCAAGATCGGGAGGGAAGGGGAGTCGCCGCACCTGCCCCCGGAAGAGGTAGAGAAGGGCGTCTCCCCGGGGGTCCCAGAGCACCTGGGTCACGCCCCGGTCTTCCCGGGCCGCTGCCCGCCGCTCCAGCGCCTCGAGGGAGGTGTCGTCGCCCGGCCCCAGAACATCCCCGGCCTCCGGCGCCAGGAAGGTGACCTGCACCGGGTCTCCTCCCTGGGCATCAACCACCCACACGTCCAGGAAGGGCATGCCGTGGTCGTTCCAGAGGAAGGCGAGACGCTCGCCCTCCGGCGACCAGGCGGGCCCAGATGGAGCGGTACCGGCCATGCGAGGGAAGGTGACGATCCGGTCCAGCGAAGGGGCGTCGTCGGACCGGGTCAAGGGGATAGAATCAGCGGAAGGGGCGTCGTCGGACCGGAGGGAAGGGACCGAATCAGTTGGCGGGGCGGCGTTCAGTTCCCCGGGCACGACGATCGTCAGGGCCACGACCAGGGCCACCAACCCCGCCCATCGCCCCTGCCCGGCCATCAACTCCCTCGCTTCCTCCCGGCCCGGCAACGTCCTCGCTCCACCTTGGCCTATCACCGCCCGTAGAGTTCGCGCCAGGCGGCCTCGAACTCGTTGCCCTCGAACCACCGTGGCTGCTCGTCGGCATTGGCCACGGCCAACCCCACCTCGAAGAGGATCCGGAGGTCCCGCTCCAGCCCACTAAGGTCCCACTCCGGGGTGATGACGTCGTGGACGGTGTGGTAGCGCTCATCCCGGAGCCCGGTCACATCCGGCTGGGTGTCGCCGACATAGTCGCTACCGGCCTGGAGGTAGAGAGCCGGGATCCCGGCCTTGGCGAAGCTCAGTTGGTCGGAGCGGTAGAAGCTCCCGGCCATGGGGTTCGGGTCACCGGCGGGGCGGAGTCCGTAGCTCTCCACCACCTCCTCGAACACCGGTCCCATGGTGTTCATGTCAAGCCCGATGGCCGCCACATCCGAGGTGACGCCCAGGTTCTGGGGCGAGTCTATATTGATGTTGGCGATGAGGGACGACCGGGGCACCGGCGGATTCTCCACGAAGAGCCCGCTTCCCAGGAGTCCCCCTTCCTCCGCCGTGACCGAGACGAACATGACGGAGCGCCGGGGCTCCGCCTCCTGGAAGGCCTCGGCTACGGCGATGATGGATGCAACCCCAAGGGCGTTGTCCAGGGCTCCGTTGAAGATGGAATCACCCTCCAGCGTGGGATCCCACCCGATGTGGTCGTGGTGCGCGGTGAAGACCACGAACTCATCTGCCAGCTCCGGATCGCTCCCCCGGACCATCCCGGCCACGTTGTATGCCTCCAGGCGCTCGAACCCGGTCTCGATGACACTTGTCACCCGGAACCCCGTGTCCACAGGGGTGAACTCCCGGTCCGAGGCCATCTGGAAGAGGCCCGGGACGTCCGTGTCCATGTTCCTGGCCACCTGAGCGGTCTGGGTCGAATCCATCCAGGCCAGGAAGTCCACCTGATAGTCCCGCTGCCAGACCTGCCCCTCGCCCATGCTCCCGATGACCTCGAACGCGTACGCTGCCGACTCGAAGGTGTGAATCACGATGGCCCCCGCCGCCCCCTGGGCCTGGGCCTGCTCGAACTTGTAGGTCCAGCGTCCGTAGTAGGTGCGCACATCACCGCCGAAGAGGGCCTCCCCGTCTTCCACCACCGACGGATCGTCATTCAAGAAGAGGAGCACCGCGCCGCTCAGATCCTCGCCCTTGAAGTCGTCCCAGTCGTATTCCGGCGCCTGGACGCCGTGGCCCACAAAGATGAGAGGCGCGTCTTCCAGCTCCACCCGGGGCTCCTCACTGGTGGACCAGAAGGTGAAGTTCGTTCCCGGAATGAGTTCCAGCGCCCCGTCCGGCCCCTCGATGCTCACCGACGAGGCCTCCGCTTCCTTCGTCATCCCCAGCAGTTCCACCGGGAGGCGGTAGCTTCCGCCCGGCACCGGCTCGAGGCCGATCTCGGCGAAGCGCGCCTCGATGTGGCGAATGGCCCGCTCCTCACCGATGGTGGCCGGCGCCCTCCCCAGCATGCTGTCGGCGGAGAGGATGGCCGTATCGTCGAAGATCCGTTCCCGGGTGATCCTCGCTGCCGGGCCATCCACCGGTCCGCCGTAGCCCAGATCCTCCGCCCGGGGGAGGTCCGGGTGGCCGTCGTCCACCGTCCAGTCGCCCACGCCCATGGGGGGAACCGGCGGAGGGGGTGCATCCCCATCCGGGTCACAGCCCGCCAGGGCCAGGATCAGGAGACTCGGGAGAAGGAGGGGAAGGGCGAAGGGGGAGAATCGGCGCATGGGAGTCCTCAATTCTTCAGGGTCCACGACCCGGTCAGGGTCCACCAGACCGGCAGATCAGCCCGGCCGCCGCGCCACCAGGCGCACCACAGAGGCCGGACCCCGATGATATCGACCTTCTTCCAGATCCACCACCTCGGTGGAGAGGCGGTCCACTTCCAGGGGGAGGAAGTCGTCCCGAAGCACCTCTTCGTCGAAGAGAAGGGTCGGATCCGGCGGCCCCCCGGCGGTGGGATTCTCCTCCTGGAACCGGGTATGGTCACGGCTGAACCCCTCCAAGACCAATACGCCGCCAGGGGTCAGGAGGTCGGCGATGCGCCGGTGGTAGGCCCGGCGCCGATCTGAGGGGAAGTGGGCGAAGATGAGGCCCACCAGATCAAAGGCGGCGGGAGGGAACTCCAGGTCACCGAAATCGGCAACCCGGTAATGGAGGCGCACCCCTCGCTCCCGGGCCAGCGCCAGCGCCTTCCTTCGCCCTTCGGCACTCACGTCCACGGCGGTCACGGCGAGTCCCGCCCCGGCGGCGAAGACGGCGTTTCTCCCCTCTCCCTCGGCGGGGAAGAGAGCGGTACCCCGGGGCCGGAATTCGGTGATTACCGAGCGGAGGAAGCGGTTCGGCTCGGTCCCGTAGGCCCACCCATCCTCGGCGTAGCGTTGATCCCAGAACGCACTGCGGTCCGACATGGCGTGCTCCTCCCGTTGGACTTTCGTGGGCCTATGCCCCCAGCGCCCGGAAGAAGGCCTCTACCTCGGCGGGGGCGGTGTGATGGTTCGGCGAGAGGCGAAGCCCCTCCACCCCATGGATGCGGATGGGGCGTACCGTCACCTGGTGCTGGTCCCAGAGCGCATCGGCCACCTGGAAGGCGGAGCGACCCTGCACCTCCACCGTGTAGAGGGCCGCTGAGAGCTCCCACTCGGTGGGCGAGCACCAGCGGAGCCGGGACGACGCCTCCACCCGCTCCCGGATCCGCTCCCACCGGTCCCGATGGGCCGCTTCCTTCACGGTGGGCCGCATCCGTTCCTGGAAGGCCAGGGCGCTCCCCAGGGTAAGGACGGCGGGGCGATTCCGGGTTCCGTAGTCCTCGAACTGGCGGACGGTTCCCACGGCGCCGGGGCGGCCGGAACTCACCCACATGGGGTGGAGGCGCTCCTGGAGGTGGGCCGCCAGGTACGCCACACCCATCCCCTTCGGCGCCTGCACCCACTTGTGGGGACTGCCGGCGTAGACGTCCACCCCCGAATCCCGTAGATCCACGGGGATCATGGAGAGGGACTGGGCGCCGTCCACCGCCACCACCTCCACCCCAGCCGCCTTGGCGCCCCGGGCCAGCGCCGCGACCGGGTGCCGGAGCCCCACCAGATTGTCCACGTGGGGGAAGACCATGACCCGGGTCTCGGGGCGGATCTCCCGGAGGTGGATCTCCACCACCTCCTCTTCCGACATTCCCGCCAGCTCTTCCACCGGAAAGTCGAAGCGGCGCACCGAGAATCCCCGCACCGGCGCCATGTGGGTCCAGGGGTGGCTGGCTCCCGGGTGGTTCAGGGAGCTGTAGAGCACCTCGTCACCCGGTCCCAGGGGGAGGCCGTGGGCCAGGAGGTTGAAGGCTTCGGTGGTGTTGTGGGTGAGGGCCACCTCCCCCGGCGCGACGCCCATGAGGTCGGCGGCCCGGCGCCGCACCTCCTCGGTGGGTTCGGTCCACGGCTCGCTCCACATGTACAGCCAGGGGTTCGTCTCCATGACCCGCAGGTAGCGGATGTGGGCCTCGTGGACCAGGCGGGGGATGGTGCCGATGGACCCGTGGTTCAGATAGTTGACGCCCGGGTCCAGGAGGTAGGCATCCGCCGTGGCCGGCCCGGGTGGTGTCTCCGCCAGCGCCTGGAAGAAGTGCTCCCGGGCGCCGGCGAGGGCGGCGAGGGCCGCGGCGGCCGCTGTGCCGGTCTTCAGGAATTCCCGGCGGCCCGTCATGGCCGGGACCCCGCCGCGCTCCCCGCCCCCTGGGGCTCCGCCGCACTCCCCTCCCACCGGGGCTCGGCCACGCCCACAAAGAGGCTTCCGTCCCGGGCCACAGCGTGGACCCGGCCGAAGTAGCCCGAGGGGGAGCCCACGATCTCGAGTCCCGCGCCCTCCAGCGCCGCCCACTCCTCAGCGGTCCATGTCGAGGTGGGCC
>SKJY01000022.1 GCA_007121775.1 Gemmatimonadota bacterium | reverse complement strand
GAACCCGAACGCCGAACCTGAAGTGGTCCTGGACCTGGAAGACCGCTTCGACCGGATGGCCTGGACCCGGGACGGCCGAGGGCTCATCACCGAGATCGACCGCTTTCCCCGACGAGCGGCCAGTTGGACCCGGAGTTGGCTCCTCACCGGCGAGGCGGAGGAGTGGAACGCCCATCTGGTGGAAGATCGTAGCGCCGAGGAGCGTTTCGGGGCTCCCGGGACTCCCCTGACTCGGGGGAACACCCTGGTGGGGAGCGGCGACTGGATCTACCTGCAGGGGGACGGCGTCACCCGCGAAGGAGAGCGACCGTTCCTGGACCGGATGAACCTGGTGACCCTGGAAACGGAACGGGTCTGGGAGAGCGACCCGGATCGGTATGAGGTGCCGGTGGCGCTTCTGGCCGGCTCCTCCGACCGGGTGGTCATCCGGAGCGAATCGCCGGCGGACCCGCCCAACTACCATCTCCTTGACCGAGCCTCCAGGCGTCTCAGCGCGCTGACGGACCTGGACGATCCGGCGCCCCAACTCCAGGGGGTGGGAAGGCAGGTCCTGACCTACGAACGGGAAGACGGCATCCGCCTGGCCGGCGTGGTCTACACCCCGCCGGGGTGGGACGGGGAGACCCGTCTTCCCACGGTCCTATGGGCCTACCCCCGGGAGTTCGTCTCACCGGACGCCGCAGCCCAGGTTCCCGGCCGGAACAACCGCTTCACCCGGCTGTCCGGCGCATCCCACATGTTCTTCCTGTTGGAGGGATACGCCATTTTCGATGGCCCATCCATCGCCATCCTGGGGGGCTTCACGGCCAATGACACCTACATCGAGCAGCTGGTCTCCAGCACCCGGGCCGCAGTGGACGCGGTGGTGGAGGCGGGGATCGCCGACCGGAACCGTATCGGCGTTGGCGGTCACTCCTACGGCGGCTTCATGACCGCCAACCTCCTGGCCCACTCGGACCTCTTCCGCGCCGGCATCGCCCGGAGCGCCGCCCACAATCGGACCCTCACTCCCTTCGGCTTCCAGAACGAACGGCGGTCCCTATGGGAGGCGCCGGAGGTGTACACGGGGATGTCGCCATTCATGTACGCACATCAGGTGGAAAGCCCCATGCTCCTCATCCACGGCGCCGACGACGCAAATCCCGGCACCTTCCCCATCCAATCGGAGCGGATGTTCCACGCCCTGAAGGGGCACGGGAAGGAGGCGCGACTCGTCATGCTGGACTATGAGGACCACGGGTATGGGGCGCGGGAATCCATCTTCCACGCACTCTGGGAGATGATGGACTGGTTCGAGCGCCACGTGAAGGGTGCCGAGGCGCCCCAGGTGGACTGGGACAACTGATGTCCACGGAGGGGCCTCCCCCGGCGCACCGGGCCCCGGGGGAGCGGATCCCCACCTCCATCTTCCAGGACCCGGCCGAAGCCTCCCGCCATGTGGCCCGGATAGTGGCCGACCTCATCCGGGACGCCGGTGGGATCGACCTGCAACTCCTGGGCATCGGTCGGACCGGGCATGTGGGTTTCAACGAGCCCGGCTCGTCCCCAGAGTCCCGAACCCGCCTCGTCTGGCTCGACCGTCTTACCCGGCTGGATGCCGCCTCCGACTTCTTCGGCGTCGCCCACGTTCCCAGCCGGGCCATCACCATGGGGGTGGGGACGATCCTGGAGGCCCGCAGGATCCTCCTCATGGCCTGGGGCGAGGGGAAGGCGCCCATCGTGGCCCGATGTGCGGAGGAGCCCCCCTCCGTCGCGGTCCCGGCCACCTTCCTCCAGAATCACCCCGGCGCCCGGGTCATCGTGGACGAGGCGGCGGCATCGGCGCTGGCGCGGGTCTCGGCCCCATGGCTGGTCCGGGAGGTGCAGTGGACACCAATGCTGGTCCGGCAGGCGGTGATCTGGCTCGCCCGGCACACCGGCAAGGCGATCCTCAAGCTCACCGACGAGGACTACAACGAGAACGGCCTCCAGTCGCTTGTGGCGGAAAGGGGACCGGCCTACCGGATCAATCTGGAGACCTTCCGGGCCATGCAGCTCACCATCACGGGATGGCCCGCCGGTCGTCCACCCACCCATCGCCGCACCACCGACCTGGCGCGGGCCGACGACCGTCCACATCCCAAGCGGATCCTCGTCTTCTCACCACACCCCGATGACGATGTGATCTCCATGGGCGGAACCCTGATCCGATTAGCGGAGCAGGGGCATGAGGTCCATGTGGCGTACCAGGTCTCCGGCAGCATCGCCGTTTTCGACGACGACGCCCTCCGGCATGCGGACTTCGCCGTGGAGTTCACCCGGCGCTTCGGACTGGACGATGCTGGGGTCCGGGAGGTAGAGGAACGGGTCCGGGATGCCCTGGCGCGGCGCACCGGAGGCGAAGCGGACAGCCCCGAGATGCAGGAACTGAAGGCACTGATCCGCCGCGGCGAAGCCCGGGCCGCCGCCCGTTCCTGCGGAATCCCCCCGGAGCGCCTCCACTTCCTGGACATGCCCTTCTACGAGACGGGCCGGGTTCGAAAGAAGCCGCTGGGAGAAGAGGATGTGGCGATCCTTGTCCGCCTCCTCCGGGCCATCCGCCCACATCAGATCTACGCCGCCGGCGACCTTTCGGACCCCCACGGCACCCACCGGGTCTGCCTGACGGCGCTTGAGATGGCGTGCCGACAGGTGGAAGACGACGAATGGTTCGCCCGGGCCCAATGCTGGCTCTACCGCGGCGCCTGGCAGGAGTGGGAACCGGAGCGCATCGACATGGCCGTCCCCTTGAGCCCAGGGGAGCTTCAGCGGAAGCGGGCCGCCATCTTCAAGCACGAATCCCAGAAGGACCGCGCCCTCTTCCCGGGCATCGACGACCGGGAGTTCTGGCAGCGCGCCGAAGACCGGAACCGGGCCACGGCCCGCCTCTACGATCAGTTGGGCTTCGCCGAGTACGAGGCCATGGAGGGCTTTGTGCGGTGGGACCCCACCGAATCAGGTCCGACTAGGGCTCCCGGTCGTCCGGAAGGATGAGGGGCGGGTGGATCCGGTCGTAGCGGATCACCCGACGCTGGGAGACCTCCCCTGCGTAGATGTTTCCGTCCCTGTCCACCGCCACCCCCTCCGGTCCGCTGAAGCTCATGACGCCCATGGTGGGAGAGGTCCAGCTCTCGGGGATGAAGTGGAAGACCCAGCCGGTGCGGGCATCCCCCACCCGGATCCCCCGCTCCCATCCGGCGTTGCGCTGACCGGTGTAGTCGTTGGGCGCAGGCCCCGATTCGGAATCCGCCACGTAGATGATGTCGTTGGGATCAATGTAGATCCCACTGGGTCGTCCGAACTGGGTCCAGAAGGCGATGAAGTTCCCCTCCTGATCCAGGATCTGGATCCGGTTGTTGTACCGGTCCGCCACGAAGAGCCGCCCCCGGGAATCCATGGCGATGTGATGGGGCTCCAGGAACTGGCCCGGACCGTACCCCGTCTCACCGAAGGACCCGAGGTAGCTCCCGTCCGCTGAGTACCGACGTATGCGGTTCGGCTCCTGGGGCCCATGTCCCTCCGCCAGGAAGATGGTCCCGTCCTGGGCCACCACCACATCGTTGGGCCGAGTCAGGCGATCCGGCCCCTCCCCCGGCTCCCCCGGGGTCCCCAGGGTCAGAAGCAGCTCACCCTCCGGCGTGAACTTGAAAACGGCGTTGCCAAGGCCGGCCTCGGTGGCGCCTGCCACATTCCCGTCGATGACCCAGACATGGCCATCCCCGTCCACGTAGATCTGGTGGGGCCACGCGAACATCCCGGCACCGAAGCTCCGGAGCACGTTCCCCTCCGGATCCATGAGGAGGATGGGGTCCACGTCCGAGCCGACGCAGGTGTTCTGACCGCACCGCTCCGCAATCCAGATGTTCCCATCAGGGGAGGGGTAGAGGGCGCTCACCGCCCCCCAGCTTCGGCCATCGGGAAGATCGCCCCACTCGTAGTTTGCCCGGTACGGATTCGTGGGCGTCTGGGCCACGGCCTCCGAGGCGACCCCGAAGGCCAGGATTGCCAGGGTACAGATGGCGGGGATCGTGATGCCGGTGGATCGAATCATGAGAACCTTCCTGAAGCGGATCGTGGAAGAGCGCCCCGCCTCGCAACCGTGGAGGAGCGGATGCCAGATCGCAAGAGACATGCCCCGTCCCCCCCCGCGCAAGGTCCGGGAACGTCCTACCATCCGGAGGGAGGCGAAGGATTCGACGGCGCCACCGCCTTGACAGCGTTGGACCCGGTCCGGCAACCTGCGGAGACTCTCTGCTCGCGGTCACCCCCAGCCCATCCAGGAGCTTCCATGCCCGACTCGGATCTGATCCACGAACTCACCCAACTGAAGGCGTCAGCCCTCCGCAGTGACGCGCTCCTGTCCGCCGCCCGGGGTCTGGCTACGCTCCCTGTGGCCCCGGACCAGCCGTCCATGGCGCTCATTCCCCTGGCCGACGCGGTGCAGGCCCAACAGGAAGCCATCGAGCGGATCCAGAGCATCCTGGAACGGATCCTGGAGTAACGGGCCGGATCGCTCCCCGTCCTTCCATCGAGCACCAGTCACGATTCGTTTGTATCTTTCGAGAAGTGGCCGGCCCACCTTTCACCGGGAACTCCCCATGATCCCCGCTGCGCCCCTTCAAACAAACCCCTTGGGCCGATCTGCCAGGATCCTCCCCCTTCTCCTGATGCTACTCACGGCTCTGGCCGGTTGCGACTCGATCCTCGGGTCCGGTGACCCGGCGCCCGGCCCGCCGGAGCCCATCACGGAACTCCCGAGGCCGCTGGACGCCGCGGAAGTCCATTTGATTCAGGCCGGGAACGCCTTCGGCTTCGACCTTCTTCGACGTCTGGCGACGGAAAGGGCAGACAGCACCGTGTTCGTCTCGCCTCTCAGCGCGTCCATGGCCCTGGGAATGGCGCTGAACGGAGCCGCAGGAGGCACCTTCGACGGAATGCAGGCGACCCTCCACCTGGAGGGGTTGGACCTGGAGGCAGCCAATGCGGCGTATCGAGATCTCCTTGAACTCCTGGACGGGCTGGATCCGGAGGTGGAGTTGGCTGTGGCCAACGCCGTCTGGCACCGGGCGGGGATCCAGGTCCTGGACGATTACCAGGCTCGGGTCCGGGAGGCCTTCCAGGCTCGCATTGAGGGGCTGGACTTCTCTGACCCCGCAGCCGCCGCCCGCATCAACGCCTGGGTCCGGGATGCCACAGGCGGGCGCATCGACGAGATGGTGACCCCGCCCATCCCGGCCAACATGGTGGCCTACCTCATGAATGCCGTCTACTTCAAGGGAGGTTGGACCGAGCCCTTCGACCCCGCCCTCACCCGCCAG
>SKJY01000339.1 GCA_007121775.1 Gemmatimonadota bacterium | reverse complement strand
GCAAGAACCAAGGGCCCGACCCGGACGAATCCGGATCGGGCCCTTCCTTCCTTCTTACTGCAGCTTCGCTACCTCCGCCCGTCCTCAGCCCAGCGGGACGTTGGGGTTCGTCTCCCGCTCCGCCGGCGGGATGGGGAAGCAGAAGTCCTGCTGCGTCAGGTTTGACGAGGCCCCGGGAAGTTCGAGCTCGTGGAAGTCACCGGGGGTGCCGGCAGCGTTCCACCGAAAGCGATCTCCGATCCGGCGTCCCTCAAGCCAGAGCTCGATAGCCCGCTCCCGCTTGAGGAGCGTCCAGGCCTCCGCCGAGTTCGAAGCGGTCACACCCTCGACGCCGGCACGCGTGCGGAGGGAGTTGATGATGCCCACCGCCTCACTCCAGTTCCCGGCCACGAGCTGGGCTTCCGCCTCCACCAGCCGCATCTCCCGCCCGGACGACAGCCGGATGTCGCTGGCGTCGGTGGGGTACTTCTGCTGCCGCTTGAAGGGCACCCGCCCGCAGCACTGGATGGCGGCGTCGCCCGTCTCACCGGGGGTGTACGAGTAGGGAATCCGGGGATCACCCTCCGGGTTCTCGTTGCTGAGTCCGACCCCCTCCCACTGGGTGTTCCAGAGGGTGTGGGCCCGGTACGGCGTGCCGGCCCCAGCCCAGGCGATCCGATTGCGCTGGTCGTCCGAGCCCACACTGAAGTAGGGGACGAAGTAGTCGAAGTCCGTGGGCACCTGCGCCGCGTCGGCGGCGGCGCCAGCCCAGTTGCCCAGGTGCACCCGGATGGAGGCCCGGCCCGCCAGCGCGGCCAGACGCAGGTTTCCGGAGGCCGTCTCCAGGGCCTGGGTGAAGTAGCGCTCGGCCCGATCCAGGTACTCGGTGCGGGGTTGGATGGCGCCCCCGTCGATCACCGCCTCACAGTAGTGCTCGCCCATGAGGCGGTTGGCGTACCCGGCCCAGAGACGGGCCTGCACCAGCAGCTCCGGTGAGGCGGGCCCGACCCGCTCCATCCGCGCCACTCCCGACTCGGCGAGCCAGCGTGCCCGGCTGGACTGGTTCCAGTGGGTGTTGAGGTCGCGGTCGTCGATCCGGAGTTGTCCCTCGGACCATTCGTTGGAGATCCCGAACGCCGCCGTGGATCCCGCGGGGTGGATCTCCCGGGTAACGGCGGCCCCCGTATAGGCTAGCCAGTTCAGCCCCTGGGCCAGCGCCCGCCCCATCCCGTTCACCACAGCGGGCTGGGCCAGTGTCTCCTCCAGGAACTGCTCCTGGATGGGCCCGGGGTTCGTCACCTCGAAGTCACACCCTGCTACCACCACGGCCAAGCCCAGGGCGGCAACGCCCAGCCCCCGGGCTCCGCGGCCCGATCCCTTCCCCATGCGCATCATGGTCATCCTCCGCATCAGAAGTTCACCCGGACCGAAGCGGTCCAGAGCGAGGGGCCGGGAATGTGCTCGGAGATGGAACGAACGGCGGCCTCAAATCCGCTGTTGTTGGACATCTCCGGATCGAAGGTGCGGAACTCGGGCTTGGTCCACCGGAAGATGTTCCGGCCCGAGAGGGTGAAGCTGGCCCGGGATCCGCCGGGGACGAAGCGATCCGGGATGGGGGCGTTGAAGGTCACCTCCCGGATCTTGAAGAAGTCCGACGGATAGATGTGGTGGTCCGCCCGGGTGGGGAGGAAGCAGCGCGCCCGCTCCTCGGCAGGCACGGCATCCCGCCCCTGGGTCTGCTCAATGGCGTAGACATTGTAGCAGCCGGCCCAGATCACCGAGCGGGTAACGGCGTTAAAGGCAGCCAGGTCGTAGATGTAGTGACCGCCCTGGTACTCGCCACGGGTGGTGATGGACATCCCCCGGGGGAGGGAGAAGGTGGTATTCATCCCGATGATGCGGGTGGGGTTCGCCGGCCCGATCTCACAGTCGTCCCGGAAGATCGGATCGGCCAGTTCCCCGGCATTCTCCACACACCGGGCCCGGATCACCGGAACCGAGGCACCTTCCACGATCCAGCCGAAGTTCCCCAGGGAGAAGGCTGGGGCTCCGCCGAGGCTGATCACCTCCGAGTTCACGGTGGTGAGGTTCGCCCCTACATCCCAGCCGAAGCTGGCACGGTTGATCACACTGAAGTTGGCCCCGAGCTCCATCCCGGAGTTCTTCAGCTCGCCCACATTCTCGAGCTGGCTCCCCAGGAAGCCTGCCGAGGGAATCTGCCGGACGTTGAAGAGGGCGTCGGTGGTGCGGGCATTGAAGTAGGTGAACTCCACCGCCAGGCGCTCATCCAGGAAGGCCCCGTCGAAGCCAGCCTCGAACTCGGCGGTGCGCTCGGGCCCCAGGTTCGGGTTCCCCACATTGAGGGGGAAGAAGGCCGGATCCTGCCCCCAACCCACGGGATTGTAGGTCCGCACCGCGTCGAAGGCGCCCGGCGCCCGCCCCGAGTGGCCGTAGGCGGAACGGAGCTTCACCTGCCCCCAGGATGGGTTCCAGAAGTCCTCGTCGGAGACCACCCAGGAGAAGCTCACCTTCGGGTAGCTCTGGAGCCCCAGGTTCTCACCGAAGGCGCTGTTGCCGTCGACCCGCATCCCCAGCGTCAGGAAGTACCGGTCCCGGAAGTCGAAGAGGAGCTGGCCGAAGAGACCGGCGTTGATGACCCGCTGCCGGGACTCGAAGCCCAGCGTCGACCCGCCGGCGTCCACCACCGGACGGCCAGGGCCGGGGAAGTTCTCACCGTACGCACCGGTCTCTTCCGTCTCGGTGGTGACCATCTGGCCGCCCACCGAAAAGCTGGTGCGGAAGTCGTCGTTCACCCGGTAGTTGTAGCTCGACACCAGGTCTGCCGTGAGGGTGGCGAAGCGGTGACGCCGGTCCGAGAGGATCCCGGTGGGGGCCAGCTCGAAGCCGAAGGGCCGAAGGTTCCGGTTGTTCTGCTGTGCCAGATCGTACCCCACGGTCAGCCGGTTCGTAAACTCAGGGGTGGGGGTCCAGGTGGCGGTGACACCGGTCACCAGGCGCTCGATCTCGCTGGTGAGCTCCTGGTTCAGGAGAGGATCGATGGCCTCCCGGTCTTCCGATGACGCGTAGTTCCGGTCGCGCCGGAAGGCGTTGAGGGTCAGGCCGTGGGCGTTGTTCCCGGATGCCGTGTGGCTCAGCTTCGTGTTGGTGAAGGCGGTGTTCCACTGAAGCTGCAGGTTGTCGATGGGGAAGAAGGCGAAGTTGCCCCGGAGGTTCACCTTGTCCTCATGATCGTTGGGCAGCACCCCCTCATTGTCCGTGAGGGTGCCGGAGATGAAGTACTGGAAGTCTTCCCGTCCGCCTGCCACGGAGATGGAATAGCGCTGCTGCCAGGCATTCCGGAGCCAGGGATCGATGAAGAGGAACTCGGAGCGCCCCCCCGCCGAGGTGCGGGCCGGCTCCGACGGGGGCCGGTCCGAGGTAGCCGGTCCGAAGGGGAGGACCCGGGCCATTCCCTGGTCGACCTGGACCGTCCACTGAGCTGCCCCCGGGCGGCCGCGCCGGGTGAAGATCTGGATCACCCCGGCCGCCGCCTCGGTGCCGTAGAGGGTGGTGGCGGCCGCACCCTTGATGACCTCGATCCGCTCGATGTCCGCCGGGTT
This sequence comes from Gemmatimonadota bacterium, assembly GCA_007121775.1. Classification (GTDB taxonomy): domain Bacteria; phylum Gemmatimonadota; class Gemmatimonadetes; order Longimicrobiales; family Gaopeijiaceae; genus PWLA01. The sequence goes on along the minus strand of SKJY01000339.1, from coordinate 1,780 downwards.
GATGTCGTTCAGGGGCGACGAGACGTCGTTGTTGCTCCGGCTCTGGAAGCCCGTGTTGGGAACGTTCTTGGCGTAGCCGTCGCTCCGGACCCGCACCCCGTCCACATAGATGATGGGCTGGTTGCTCATGGCCACCGACACGTTGCCCCGGAGACGGATCTGGGCGCCACTCCCTACGGACCCCGAGCCCGGGGTCACCGTCATCCCGGTGACCCGCGACTGGAGGAGGGCGTCCATGTTTGCCGGGGGCTCCAGCACGCTGGTCATGTCAATCTGACTGATGGTGTTGCCCACCTCCCGACGCCGGGCCGCACCGGCGGTGCCGGTCACCACCAGCGCATCCAGGGCCAGAGCCTGGGTGGACATGGCCAGGTTGAAGACGGTCTCTTCACCCGCCGCCACCGAGATCTCGCCGGAGCCTGCCTGATAGCCCAAGCGCTCAGCGCGGATCGTGTAATTCCCGGCGGGGACGTTTGCCAGGGTGAAGCGCCCCTGGGCGTTGGAGAGGGAGCCGAGCCCGGCCCCTTCCAGATAGACCTGCACCTGACCGAGGGGAGCGCCGGACTGGGCGTCGGTAATCTGCCCTGTGACCGTCCCGGTGGTCTGGGCCTGAAGAACCCCGGGCTCGGCGAGGGCAAGGAGGAGGATCGCCGGAGGGACGACCCACCTGCGGATCCGGCGCAAACTGTGCCGGATCCCGCACGAAGCTGTGTTCATGAAGACGCTCGTTGTGGATTGTACACAACCTCAGGGGAGGGAGAGTCCTCCCCGGGAACCGAAGGAGATTGACACCCCATTTACGGATATGTCAAGCCGCCTTCTCAGGGCAGGGTCACCAGAAACGGGGGCGGCGCCAGGAATTCGGATCCGCCGTCGATGGGTGGGCGGGTGTCCCCTCCCGATTCGCCGGTGAGCTGGCGGATCACAAGGATGGCAACCAGGGCGGCTCCGGCTCCCACCATGAGCCCTGTGCGGCCACGATCCAGGGAGCGCCGCTCCAGCTCCAGGAGGGAAGCAGAAGGGATCTCCACCCGCTGGCGCAGGTTGCGCACCGCCGCGCCCTGCACCTCGCTGTGAACCACTACATCCAGGAAGAGTGAGGGGTGGATCTCCGCCACCCGGCCCTGGATCACTCGGTTCTCCCGCTGCATGATGGGCGCCAGGCGCTGGGCCTCGGCCTCGGTGACGCGCACCCTTACCTCATCCCCCACGGCCAGCGCTGTCGGCTCCACCACCTGATGAGCGAAGCAGCCCGGGAGGGGGAGGAAGAGGATGAGGAGGAAGATCAGGGCGCAGGAACGTGCGGCCATAGTTGGGGCCTCGCTGGGTGGAGAAGGAAGACACGTCGTCCCGGTGACAGGGTCAGGGGCAAAGCGCCACTGGGATCTGCCACATAATGCTCCGCGGGAAATCTCCCCGCCACAGGAGGGGGACGCACCGGGTTGGGGGAGCGGGGGAGGGAGAGCGGAAGAGGGGGAGAGTGGAGAGGGGGAGAGTGGAGAGGGGGCAGGAGAGGGCTGTAGAGGAAAAAACCGAATCTGGATTCTATTTTTTGCGGGGAGTCTCCGACCCCTTTTTCGGGATGTTGGATCCCGAGGTGTTGGAGCCCGGATAGTCGGGCCCCGGGGTGCTTGGACCCATTCTGCTACTCCCCCTCGAGGACCTTTCACCTCCCCCCTCGCGCTTGTTCGTGGACGGTGTTGGTGGGGCAGGCCCGGCCTCAGAGGCACCGCCACTGGGGCACGCCGCCACAACAGCATGCACGAACAAGCCCCCAGGG
>SKJY01000108.1 GCA_007121775.1 Gemmatimonadota bacterium | reverse complement strand
GAGACCCTTTTCGCCGATGTGCCCATGGGGCTCTTTGAGCGAACTCCCGGGGATGAGGCTACAGCCAGCATGCGCCGCTTCGGCGGGTTCACCACCGGGGACGGGCTTCCTCCGGCGCTGGATCCCTTCCTCCAGAGCGATTTCATGGGGGATCCCCGGGGGCTCTTCGATGTGGAGAGTGCCCAGATCAACTGGAATACGAGCCTATCGTACCGGTTGAACCTCATCGGCTCCACCACCTTCAGCCCCAATGTGTCCATCTCCGGGGAGACGCTCCGGCACGACACCATCCCCGACGCCATGAGCTTCGTTTCGGGGCCGAACCGGATCTCGGCGGGGGCGAGACTCCAGACGGACATCTACGGTTTCTACCGGGGAATCGGGGGCTTCGACGCCATCCGCCACAAGGTCACCCCGGCCATCACGTACTCGTACTCTCCGGAGGTGACTCCCTCCGAGCTTCAGCGCCAGGTGTTCGGGGCCCGGGCGGCCCGTCCCCGGAAGATCCTGACGGTTGGCTTCAACCAGACCTGGGAGGCCCGGGTCTCGGAGATGGAAGAGGAGCGGGCGCCGCGGCGGGAAGACCCTCCTGTGGAGGATCCTGCCGTGGAGCCGGATGATCCCGATGAGGTGGTGCCCGGAGTCCCGTCGCCGGATGATCCCGATGTGGTCATGGATCCCGACGATCCGTTGGCGGAGCCGGAGGATCCCCAGGACGTGCCCACCATCCTCCCTGGTGAGGGTGATCCGGAAGACGGACCTCGGCGGGCGCCGCGGGCCCAGATCGTGAACCTCCTGGCGTTGAACACCACCGCCATCACCTACGACCTGGTGGAGGCCGACTCCACTGGCCGCTTCATCGACGGCTTCACCACCACCCGGCTGAGCAACACGGTTCGCTCCGATTACCTGAGGGGGCTGGATCTCTCCTTCGAGCACGACCTCTTCGAGGATCCGGGCCGGGTGGGTGGTGAGAACGGGGAGGGGGCGGGCCCCGGGCGCCGCTTCGCCCCGCACCTCTCTCGGGTGAATCTGGGATTCCAGCTCAACCAGGATTCGCGGGTCATCCAGACGCTGAACCGCTGGTTCGGCGTGGGTCCGGACGAGGATCCCGGGCACGATGATCATGACCACGATCACGATCACGACGAGGACCGCGGGCCCTCTCCCGAGGAAGAGGACGACTGGGATGGGCCGCCTCCAGGGACGGGTCCCGACGGCTTCGACCAGAACCGGATCGTTCCGGATCGGGACGGTGCCCGGGGGGCCACCCGCGGGGAGGGCTGGAATGCCCGCATGCGCTACAGCCTGAACCGGCCCAGGGAGGGAGGGCCCGGTGCCGGAATGGGGCGAAACGAGCAGCTCCAGTGGGACCTCTCTTTCGCTCCCAGCCCGAACTGGGCGGCCACCTGGCGCTCCGCCTACAATCTGACGGAGAACCGGTTCGCCGATCACGATGTACGACTGATCCGGGACCTGCACGAGTGGGAGGCGTCCTTCGGGTTCCGCCAGACGGTTCGGGGCAACTGGTCCTTCACCTTCGAGGTGGCCCTCCGGGCGAACCGGGATCTGAGCTTCGACTACCAGCAGCGGGACTCGGCGGGGGCCGGTCGGGGCCTGCGCTAGCCTGGGGGGGCTCCGGCGACGGAGCACGGCAAGTGTGGCAAAGGGTGAGGGAGGGCGGAGTCTGTGGACCCGACATTGGGGGCCCTGCCCCGCCGTCCCCGCGGTGTCCGAAGGGTGTCCCCTCAAGGGGACAATGGGAGGGCCTGATTCCGGGAGAACCCGGCCCTTCCGCCTTCGGCACACCTCGTGCTCCCATGGGCGTCGAGACGAACGTTCCAACCGGGAGGCGACGATGTCCAGGATGCGACGGCGGAAGCGGTGGTGGCTCGGGGGAGTGGCGGCGGCGCTCCTGGCTCTCGTCGCCTGCGAAACGTCGGAAGTGCTGGTGCCGGTAGACGGGAGTGGGAGCGTATCTCCACCCCGGAACCTGGACGTCACCTACTACGCCGGCGCCGTCCTTCTGACCTGGGACCTCCCGGTCCGGTGGGACGACGAGTTCTTCCGAATCTACGGGCGGCGCGTCACCGACAGCGACTTCTTCCTGGTGGCCGACGTGACGAATTGCTCCGACGGTGCCTGCTCCTACTCGGATCGGAACGTGGTGCCCAACGTCACCTATGAGTATTACGTGGCGTCGGTGGATCCACGCTCCGGCGCCGAGGCTCCGTCCGCCTTTTCGGTGGAGGTTTTCGTGCCCCGTCCGGACCCACCCCCGGTCCCCGGTGAGGTGGAGGCCATCGCCCTGGACAACGCCATCTTCCTGCGCTGGAATCAGGCGTCCCGGGCTGTGGACGACTTCCACTTCTATCGGGTCTACCTGGAGGAGACCGACGGGGGGAGCTTCCTCCTGGGTGAGACCGACTCGGAAGGGTTCCTGGATCTCCTGGTTCAGAACGGTGCCACCTACCGCTACTTCGTGACGGCGGTGGATCGGCAGGGGCACGAGAGTGGCGGCAGCTTCCTGACGGAGGCGACGCCGCGACCCGACTTCCGGGGGGAGCTACTCTATGCCTTGGAGGATCGACCCAGCCAGGCCGGGTTCATCTTCCGGGAGAGTGAAGACCTGGACCCGGTGGTGTCCGGGACCGATCCGGCCCGCCACTTCCACGTGGAGATCGACGCGGACGGCTGGTGGCTCGTCCCCGGCCCCGGCGTGCAGGTGCATCAGGATAGCTGGTTTACAACGAGCCTCCGGTGCGGTCCCGCCGCCGACGCCGGATGCACCGATCTGAGGGTGGCGCCCCTGGCGGGCTATGGAACCCAGGACATGCAGCTCGTTCCCGAGCTGAGCTACGTCCTGCGTGTCCCGGCTCAGGGGGGAGGATGGCGCTACGGAGTCATCCGGGTGAGCCATGTGGGGTTTGCCCAGGACGGCGCCATCGTCATTTTCGACTGGGCCTACCAGCTACAGGTGGGCAACCCGGCGCTTTCCCCTGTGCCGGACGCACCTATCTTCCGAGAATAGGGGGATAGCGGGATCGGTGAAGGGTCCCCCGAAACCTCAGGAGCGTGGCCGTTGTCCATCAAGATCGAGAAGCTGAAGCGGAAGGCCCGGGAGCACGAGCAGCGGGAGGAGTGGTCCCAGGCGCTGGAGCTCTACCAACGGGCTCTGGACGAGTCCGTGGACCAGGACGACACGGAGATCGCTCTCCACAACCGGATCGGCGATCTCCAGATCCGCCTAGGGGACCGGGAGGGCGCCGCCACGAGCTATGAACGGGCCATCGACCTCTATCTGGAGGGCGATCTCCCCAACAACGCCATGGCGGTATGCCGGAAGCTCCAGCGTAACGCCCCGGATCGGGCTTCCACCCTCCTGCGCATGGGACAGATCCGGATCCAGCAGGGATTCGTGGTGGATGCTCGCCAGAACTTCCTGAGCTACGCAGAGGCCCAGGTGGCGGCAGGGCAGGGCGAGGAGGGGCTGCGAGCACTCGAGGAGTTCGCGTCCCTGGCTCCCGAGGACGTCCAGGTCCGAGTGTTCCTAGCCACCTTCCTGGAGCAGCAGGATCGTACCGACGAGGCGGTGGAGCACCTCCGAGCCGCCTACCGCCACCTCAGGGAGCAGGGTGACGACCAGGAGGCGGCCGATGTCCGAACCCGGGTGCAGGAGATGGCGCCCGGTGTGGATGTGGAAGCGGAGGCGCTCTCCCGGGAGGCGGCGGAGGCGGCGGAGGCATCCCAGGAGGAGAGCTTCGCCGATCTTCCCATGGAGTGGCCGGAGGCGGAGGTCCCCGAGGAGGGGCAGGGGAAGGGAGAGTGGGACGACCTCCTCAGCGGGGATGACGACCCCCTCGCCGGGGGCGACGGCCTGATCAGCGAGCGTGACGAACACCGGACCGGGGGCGGCGACCCTCTCGGTGGGCATATGGTGGAGCTGGATCCGGCGGAGGGTGGACCCGCCGATCTGGAGGGGAGAGACGAGCCCGTTGACCATGACCATGACGACGGGTACGCCGACTTCCCGTCGGAGGAGCTGGACACCCTGGAGGGGGGCTACGACTGGGTGCACGACACGCCCTCGGAGCCCCGGGACCAGGATGACGCTTCCAGGCCCCCTGCCCGGTCGTCCTCACCCCTCCCTTCCTCCGAGCCGGCCCCGCTGGATCACCAGGAGGGGGCCGGGATCCTTGATGCCGCGGCGGCTGAGGAGGATGGCTCCCGGGAACCGGACGAAGACACCTACGTCCCCGAGGGGGAGAGTCCCTGGGAGGCACTCCCGGATGAGGATGAGCCGTGGGATGATCCGGAGCCCCTCCCCCTTCTGGAGGACGCGCCGCCGGCCCCCGAACCCCCCGTTTCCTCATCTGCCTCTCCCCCTCCACCGGCGCCGAGCCAGGGGACCCGGGAGACCCTCCTCCGGCTTCGTGCCCGGGTCACCCGTGATCCAGGCGACGCCGAAGCCTGGCGGGGTCTCGGGGCGGTGCTCCTGGACGAGGGGATGGAGGAGGAGGCGCGGATCGCCCTGCGCAAAGCCCACGAGACTTACGCCGAACAGGGTGATCCGGAGCGCGCCATGCGCGTGGTCCGGGATCTCATCTTCCTGGATCCCGATCACCTTGACCTGCATAAGCGCCTGGTGGAATACGCCCACCAGACCGGCGACCGGGCCCTCCTGGTGCCCGCTTTCGTGGAGTTGGCCGAGGTACTGGCCCGTCGCGGAGCCGGGCGGAAGTCCGAGGCGGTCTACGGCCAGATCCTCGCCCTGGACCCCCGAAATCCCAGGGCGCTCCGAGCACTGGCCGGTATGGCCCCCGGAGGTGAGGAAGGGGCGACCACCCCAGCAGCGGCCGCCCCCCCCACGCCCGATGCCCCGGCACCCGATTCACCCACTCCCCCCACCGGGACGGAGACGGCAGAGGATGTGGGCCATGGCCAGGAGCCCCTCCCGGCGCACGAAGATGGAGAGCCGGAACCGGAATCTCCTGGGGCGGACTTCGTGAACCTGGGCGGGATGGTCCTGGATGCGCCCGCCGGTCCCAGCGACTCCTTCCGGTGGAAGGTTCCGGTTACCGACCCCTCCGGGGACGAGGAGGCGGACTTCGCCAGGATGCTTGCCCAGTTCAAGGAGAAGGTGGCCCGGGATCTCCCCTCCGACGACATCATTGCCCGCTACGACCTTGGCGCCGCCTTCAAGGAGATGGGGCTCCTGGATGAAGCCATCTCCGAGTTCCAGCAGGTGATCCGGTCCAAGCCCCGTCACCTGGCCTCCTACGAGATGCTGGGGCAGTGTTTCCTGGAGAAGGGAGAGGCCGAGGTGGCCACGCGGCTCCTGCGGAAAGCCCTGGACGCACGGCATGAAGTGGAAGACGAACTGCTGGGAATCTATTACTTTCTGGCCCAGGCCTACGCAAGCGCAGGGAACCCCGAGTCGGCACGGGAGTTTTACGAACGCGTCTTCTCCCTCGATATCAATTTCCGGGATGTGACGGAGCGGCTGAGAGAGCTGCGGTGACCCGTCCCCGAGGAGGAAGGCCCGGTTCGGACGACCGGCTGATTCCCCGTCTCCAGACGAGCAGATGATGAACCCCTCCTCCTCGGCCACCATGCCCAAGGTTTCGCGCCTCTCCCGCATCCAGGACCCGGTGCGTCACCTCCTGGACGATGTGGTCCCGGAGATGCGCCGCATCCTGGCGGCGGACTTCCACATGCAGGAGGAGGTCAACGAATACCTCCTCAAGATGCGGGGGAAGCTCTTCCGTCCCACCCTGCTCCTCCTGGCCAATCAGGTCGGGGGGCGACCGAGCCGGGATGCGGTTCCGCTGGCGGCGGTGGTGGAGATGGTGCATCTGGCTACCCTGGTGCACGACGATGCGGTGGATCACTCGGTAATGCGGAGGGGGATGCCCACCGTCAACCAACTCTGGACCCACCAGATCGCCGTCATCACCGGGGATTTCCTCTACGCCCGCTCCATCCGGGAGCTGGCCAGGCTGGGCCACATCGCCGCCATCTCGGCGCTGGCCCAGGCATCCAGCGAGATGAGTGTTGGGGAGCTGCGGCAGCTTACCTCCTACGATGCCCTGGATTTCTCGGAGGTGGACTACGATCGGCTCATCGCCTCAAAGACCGCGTCTCTCATGGCGGCGGCCTGCGAGATCGGGGCGCTGGTGGGATGCAGCGAGCACCGGCAGGCTCTCCGGACCTATGGGCACGCCCTGGGCATGGCCTTCCAGATCGCCGATGATCTCCTGGATTACGTAGGCGACGAGGATGTCACCGGGAAGCCCACGGGGCACGATCTCCGGGAGCGTAAGGTCACGCTCCCACTGGTCGAGGCGCTCAGGCGGGTAGGACCGGAGCAGGAGCAGCGGATTCGCCGCTTCTTCACACGCATCGATCCGGCGGAGGAGGAGATCCGGGAGATCGTGGACATCGTCCGGGAGGTCGGCGGGCTCGACTACGCCCGGCAACGGGCGGAGACCTTCGCGGCTCGGGCCGAGACGGCGCTGGATTCGGTGGGCGCCGAGGGACCGGCGGTGGACGCCCTCCGGGCCGCCATCGTCTACGCCATCGAGCGTAGCCGGTAGGCCGCCTCGGGTGTGCCTCAGAGCCAGATTCGTTAGCTTCTCACCATGATTCGCATCGCTCGTGACAGACGGAGTGCTGGAGGGATGGGGTGAACGTCCTTCTGGACTCCCATGAGAGACGCTCCGGGCGTCGGGCGTTCTGGGTCCTCCTCATTGGAATCTTCCTGGGTGGCTTGCTAACGCTCCTCAGTGAACGCTTCCTGCCGGACAGTGCGGCTCGGGATTTCCTGACCACCTCGGTGGCGGCGTCGTTGGGGCCACTGCACGTTGACGTGGTGGCAGTGGCGTTGACCCTGGGCCCCCTTACGGTTTCCCTGAATGTTCTCACTGTGGTAGGTGTTCTCATCACGGCCGTCGTGGCCCGTTCCCTGATCTGATGGGACCCGCCAGAGGTTCCCACGGGAGGTAGGTAGAAGATGTTTGGACTTGGTATGTGGGAGATCGTTCTGATCTTCATGGCGCTCCTACTGCTCTTCGGCGCCAAGCGGCTCCCCGAGATCGGATCATCCCTGGGCAAGGGGATCCGTGAGTTCAAGGGCTCCCTGCGGGAGATCGAGACGGAGCTGAAGCTCCCCGAGGAAGGATCGGGGCGGAGCGAAGGTCGGGGAACCCCCTCGGGATCCCGCTCCACCGATGAGGAGAGCAACGGAGACGAGCGTCGGCTGACCACCCGCCAGTAAGCTGACCACCCGCCAGTAAGGGGTCGGGCCGGACCGCCTTGTTCCCCTTTCACGCAAAGAAGCCCCCGGTGCCCATAGGCGCCGGGGGCTTTCTTGTTGTGATGACCGGGACGTTCCGCCAATCCCGGATTCGGGCTTCCCCCCGCGAGGCAGTGCCTGCCGGAGGAAGCCCGAATCCCCGCCTAGAAGGCCAGGGGGATCTGGGGTCGGTCTGCCTGCTGCTCCACCATCCGGAAGTAGGCGGCCCGGTTGTCGCGGATCCGGGTTACCTCGCGGAGCCCGTCAATCCACCGGTCGAGCCGCTCCTGACGGATCTGAGCAGTGCGCTGGGCCCGCTGGAAGGGCTTCTGGATCTCCCACAGTTCCCGGTCTGCCTCGATGCGATCCTCGACCCGGATCACGAAGACCTGGGAGCCCACCCGGACCGGACCGGCAATCTCACCAGGCTGCCGGCTGAACGCGGCGCCGATGGCGCCATTCCGGTTCCCCAGGCCCGGCACGAAGTCCATACGGGTGAAGGGCTCGGTGGAATTCACCTCCAGCCCCAGCCGCTCGGCCACTGCCTCTAGCGTGGCGCCTCCCTGGATCTCATCCCGGAGGCCGCGAGCCTCCTCCAGGGTCCGCTCCACCTTACGCTCCAGCCGAATCCGGGACTCGATCTCCCCGGCGACATCATTCAGGGAGAGGAACCCGGCCGGCGACTGCCCGGTGACCTCAAGCATGTAGAAGGCGTCGCGGGTTTCGAAGACGGGGCTGACCTCACCTGGCGCCCCCTCCTGTTCCTCGAAGATCCAGCTCTGGGCCTCGTCGGCGTTCCCGATCCCCGGCAGGATTGCGAAGTCCTCGGTGATCTCTCCCTCCTGCACGGAGAGCCCCATCCGCGAGGCGGCCTCATCCAGCGTCATGTTCCGACCCAGCGTCTCCAGTGAGTCGGCGCGGGTCAGGAGACGGATCTCCGAATCGGTGGTCCGGTCCAGGCTGATGAAGATGTGGCGGGCCTCTACCTGATCCTCGTCCCGGGAGAGAACCTCCACGATGTGCCAGCCCGTGGGAGTGCGTAGGGGCTCGCTCACCTCGCCGACGGGGAGGTTGAAGACCGCATCCACGAAGTTCTCCGGCCACTCGCTGTCACGGGTGATGGGGGGAAGGGCGCCTCCCTCCGCTGCGCTCTGCCGGTCGTCGCTCTCAAGATCCACCAGATCGTCGAATGACTCGCCCTCGTCGAGACGCTCGGAGACGCGCTGAGCCCGCTCCTCCGCCGCAACGGTGTCGGCGGCGGTGGGCGCCTTGGTCATGGAGACGTACCGGATCCGGGCTGCGGCCGGGATGGCGAAGTCGTCCCGGTTCTCCCGATAGTAGCGTTCCACCTCGTCCCTGCTCACGGGCACATCGGCGTCAGCCACCCGGTCTGCGGCGGAGAGGGCGATGAAGCTCACCTCCACCTCTTCATTCTGCTCCCGGAACTCCTGCCAGAGCCGCTCATCGGAGATGAACACACCGGAGGTGAGCTGGCTCACCAGCTTGCTCCGGGGGATCACGTCCCGGTAGTACTGCTCAAGCTGCTGCAGGAAGAAGGGGTCCTGGGCAGCGCTGGCCAGGAACTCCTGCCAGCGCTGGGGATCGAACTGACCGTCGGTCTGGAACGCAGGATCATCCCGGAGACCCTCGGGTGGGGAGGTGCGCACCGCCGCCCGGATCTCATCGTCGGAGACCCGGATGCCCCGCCGCTCCAGCTCCTGCTGGATGAGGATCTGGTTCACGATCTCATTCCACGCCAGATCCTCGATTTCCCGGTTCTGGGCCGTGGAGATGGGCTCATCCTGAGCACGGGAGATCTGGTCGTACAGGTTGCGATAGACGTTCTGGTAGTCGATCACGGAGACGTTCGTGCTCCCTACGCGACCTACATCGCCTGCCCCACCACTCTGGCCGCTGGCGTCCATTCCCCACTCGAACACCATGAGGGCCACAAATGCGGCCGCCGTGATGAGCATGATCCACTTCGTGTTTTCCCGCATCTGCCGCATCATGGGCAAGCCACTCCTGTGTCCGGGCACCACTTAGTTGTCTGGGACCCCGGACCGGGCTCGTGCCCGGATCCAGGCGTCCATCCAAACCGGGCTGCGTGGCCCGGGTAAACCTATCCTTATACAGCCCTGCGCCGGGATGGTTCGTCCGCGAGTTCCTTCACTCCCGAGGCGGCGCGGTCGATACCCTTCCAAGCGGTCCCGGCGACGCTCGTACCCGAAGGCGACGGTCGTACCCGAAATCGGTCCGGCTGCCCACTCACGTCACGCCAGCTGCCGCCGCCTGCGGGCGGCCACGTCGTCCCCTCGCTCGCACGCTGTTACTCGCACGCTGTTACCGGTCGGGCACGTCGGCTCCAGGCGGGCAGATTGCCTCCCGTTGGGCAGGCACGGTGGGAGGCATGGAGCGTTGAGGCAACCCCATCCGGACCGGGGACCAACAGGACCGACCATACTAATGGAAGCCCAGGGGGCTCTCAACCACGCCTGAGGATGCGCTTCTGCGTTGACACCTCGGGACGCGCTCCGGTAACTTGCGCGAATCGTGGCCTAGGAATGCCTTGACGGGCCCCTTGACGGCGCAAAACCGGCCCGAGTCGGAGACCGCAGACCGTCCGCCGCCACCCATCCCATCCTCGGAGGAGATCCGGTGTCCCAGGCCGTTGACCAGGAGATCCGTGAGCTTCGAGCCCGTTTCTGGTCCCATCGGGACCCGGAAGGAAGGGCATTCGCACCCCTGGCCGACGCCTATCGGCGGAAGGGCGATCTGGACGAAGCGCTGTCCCTCGTGGAGGACGGTCTGGCCCGTCTCCCCGACTTCACCTCCGGGCAGTTGGTGGCGGCCCGGGTCTTCCGGGCGGTGAATGATGCGGAATCGGCTCGCCGGGCCCTGGATCGGCTTCTGGAGCTGGATCCCCGTAATACCTTGGGTTTGCTGGAACGGGCCGAGGTGGCCGGGGGCATGGGTGACCGAGGAGCGGCGCTCCTCGATCTCCAGACGCTCCTCGCCCTCGAGCCCGGCCACATGGGGGGAAGAAGTCTTCTGGAACGGCTTCAGGAGGCCCCCGAGACCGAACCTCCCGCTCCCACCGTGGACTCCGACGACGTCCACGCCCCTGGTGACCCCGAGTCTCGAGTCGGTGACGGAGGGCAGGTGGTGGAGGAAGGCCCTCAAGGGGATGGGGAGCCTGCGGCGCACGATGAGTCTGCCGTGGATGCTGAGCCCACGGTTGATGCAGAGCCCACGGTTGATGCTGAGCCCACGGTTGATGCTGAGCCCACGGGTGATGAGGGGCCGCGTATCGATCTGGAGAGCGGCTGGGAGGAATTCGCCCGCGATCTGCAAATGGCGGAGCCGCAGACCGAGTACTCCGCGCCTCAGGAGGAGCCTGGCGCCACGCCCTCCTTCGAGGCTCGGGAGGAAGGCTCGGTAGACGCCGGGGACGACCTTCTGGACATGGGTGATTTTGATCTGGAGTCGTTTCCGGCCGCCCGCGACGAAGAGCCCGGGGACACCCCCCCCTTCGAGTCCGGCCTCTGGGAAGAGCCACCTTCTTCCACGGACCCTCCCGCGAAAGAGGAGGACGCGTTCGACCTGGATTCCTTCGCCTCCGACATCCAGCCCGGCGGTTGGGACGCCTTTGATGGACCCAAGGTGGAGGGAGTCCCCGAGGGGGATTTGGATCCGGCGGAGGTCCCTGAAGAGGAGCCCGATGACCTTCCTTACCTGGACCTCCCGTATCTGGAGGGTACCGAGGTGGCGGCGGAGGATGACGCCGGGATCGCTGCGGAGGCCGAAGCTCGGGACGAGGTAGAAGTTGAGGCCTGGGAGGTGGCGACACCGGCGGACGCCCTGGAAGACGCTGTGGAGGAGGAGGTGCGGGACGGGAGCGCCCCGACGCTGGAGCTGGAGGAAGCGGAAGTTCTGGAGCTGGCCGAGGGTGAGCCGGCGCAGGCGGAGGAGGTACCGGAGGCCGAGGTGATCGAGCTGGAGGTGGAAGAGGAGGCGCTGGATGGCCCGGAGGCCAGATCTTCGGTGGAGCCCCGGCAGGACGCCGTCCAGGAGGGGCCACAGCTCATGACCCGGACCATGGCGGAGATCTACGTCCAGCAGGGCCTCACGGGCCGAGCCATCGGCATCTACGAGGCGCTGGTGGAGCGAAACCCGTCCGATGATGGACTCCGGTATCGCCTTGAACAGTTGCGGACCCAGGCGGCGGAGGAGGAGGCGGCGGAACCCTCCGTGGACACCTCCGCTCCCCAGTGGGTCTCACTGCCCGAGGAGGAGCACGAGACCGCCTCACCCTTCGCATGGGGGCTGGAAGACGACTCAGACGAGGAGCTGCCGTCGGCTTCGGAACCCGCCGTGCCGGACGCGGCGTCTCTGGTGGAGGAGGCGTCTCTGGTAGAAGAAGCTGCTTCCATCGAGGAAGCGGTTTCCAGCGAGGAAGAGACCCTGGTCGAGGAAGAGACCCTGGTCGAGGAAGAGACCCTGGTCGAGGAAGAGACCCTGGTCGAGGACGCCACTTCCCTAGAGGAAGCGGTTTCCGTTGGCGGGGAGCTACCGGTGGAGGAAGCGCCGCCGGGGGTAGAAGAGCCATCTGTTGAAGAAGCGTCTCCGGTTGAGGCTGCGGGGAGGCCTATCGTCCAGCTCTTCGACGACCTCCTCTCCTGGACGCCGGGGGCCGTCCCCGTCGGAAACCTGGCGCCCGACGCGCCGCCGGAGTTGGCGCCGGAGGGGTCGGCCATGGCGCGGGCCGTGGCCAGGGGGGCACCTCTTCCCGGCCATGAGCCGCCTGTTCAGGAGCCGACGGCTCCTGGACCTGAGCCCACCCCGATAGGGGGTTCGGAGGAGGTTTCCTCCCGGGAGGCGCCCTCCCCGCAGGAATCCGACTCCGGTGAGGAACTGGACGACCTGGACGACTTCCGCTCCTGGCTCAAGAGTCTCGAGCCGTGAGGATCGCCGTGATTCACGGCCCCAACCTCCGACTCCTGGGCACCCGGGAGCCGGAGGTCTACGGGGGGCTGACGTTGGCCGACGTGGACGACCGGCTCCGTGATCTCGCCGCCGACCTGGGGGTGGAGCTTGAGGTGTTCCAATCCAATCACGAAGGAGAGCTCCTGGACTACGTGGAGAAGGCGGCGGCGCGAGTCGACGGTTTCGTAGTGAATGCCGGCGGATACACCCACACCTCGGTGGCGCTCAGAGACGCTCTTGTGGGCGTGGCCCGGCCCTTCGTCGAGGTGCACATCTCCAACACGGCAGCCCGGGAGCCCTTCCGCCATCACTCCTACCTCTCGCCGGTGGCGCTGGGGGTGGTTTTTGGATTCGGGGTGCGAAGCTATCTTCTGGGTCTGCGCGGGCTGGTCGCTGAGCTGTCCCTGGACTGAGCCCACACTGAACCCCAACCCCGATCCCCATGGCATCGACGGCAGATTTCAGGAACGGAATGGTCCTGGATATAAATGGCGCTCTCTGGACCATCACCTACTTTCAGCATGTGAAGCCAGGCAAGGGCGGAGCCTTCGTCCGCACCAAGCTGAAGAACGTTCTGACGGGCCAGGTGGTGGACAAGACGTTCCGTGCCGGGGAGAAGGTGACGGACGTCCGTCTGGAGCGCCGACCGGTGAACTACAGCTACACCGACGGCCAACTCTACTACTTCATGGATGCCCAGACCTTCGAGATGATCCCCCTTTCCGGCGACCTCATCGGCGAAGATCAGCTCAAGTACCTCAAAGAGAACATGGAGTGCGAGGGACTGGTCCACGATGGGAAGGTGATCATGGTGGATCTTCCCTCCTTCGTTGAACTGGAGGTGGCCAGGACCGATCCCGGCGTTCGAGGCGATACGGCCCAGGGGGGCTCGAAGCCTGCGACGCTGGAGACTGGAGCCGAGATCCAGGTTCCGCTCTTCATCGAGCAGGGTGATGTTCTGCGTGTCGATCGTCGTGAGGACAAGTATCTGGAGCGGGTGAACCGATGATGGATCTCGAATTCATTCAGGCCCTCATCCGCTCCGTGGACGAGAGTTCCCTGGACAACGTTGAGATTGAGCGGGGCGGCACCCGCATTCGCCTCTCCAAGACGCCGGAGAGCGGGGCGGTCACCCAGATGATGGCCCCCGCGGCGCCCGCCCCGTCCGTTGCCCCGGTTGGACCCGGGGCGGCTGCCCCCACTCCGGTGGCCCCCGCGCCGTCGCCGTCGTCGGCGCCGGCATCGACGGAGGCGGAGCCGGCCGGCGAGGGAGACGGGGGAGTGCCGTCTCACTGGGTTGAGGTGAAGTCGCCCATGGTGGGGACCTTCTATCGGGCCCCGTCTCCCGGCGCCGACCCGTTCACCGAGGTGGGTGCGCGAGTCGCTCCCGGGGAGGCCCTTTGCATCATCGAGGCCATGAAGCTCATGAATGAGCTGGAGGCCGAGATCACCGGAACCGTTCGGGAGATCCTGGTGGAGAACGGTGAGCCGGTGGAGTATGGCCAGGTTCTCTTCCGCGTGGAGCCGGCCTGACGCCTCTCCGGACCCATCCCACTCCGCCGCCGCCGGAGCACTGATCACCGCCTCTCACCGGCTCGGATCTTCCGGGCCGGTGGGTTGGGCGTCGGGATTCCTTCCGGCGCCCGGGTCCCACCGTTCCCACTCCACAGGGGAGTTCACGTGTTCAAGAAGGTGCTCATCGCCAATCGGGGCGAGATCGCCCTCCGGATCATCCGCGCCTGCCAGGAGCTGGGGATCCGCACTGTCGCCGTCTACTCGGAAGCGGACCGGGAATCCCTCCACGTCCGATTTGCGGACGAGGATGTCTGCATCGGTCCGGCCTCATCCACCGAGTCCTATCTGAACATTCCCCGGCTCATCGCCGCTGCCGAGATTACAGGTGCCGAGGCCATCCATCCGGGGTACGGCTTCCTGGCGGAGAATGCCGAGTTCGCCGAGATCTGCCAGAAATCGGGCATCACCTTCATCGGGCCCACCCCTGCCCAGATCCGCTCCATGGGCGACAAGGCGGTAGCCCGGGAGACCATGGTGAGGGCGGGGGTGCCCACAGTCCCGGGAAGTGGGGGGATCGTGGATGATCCGGAGGAGGCGCTGGCCCTGGCCAGGGAGATCGGCTTCCCGGTCATGATCAAGGCCTCCGCCGGCGGAGGAGGGAAGGGGATGCGTATCGCACCGGGAGCAGAGGTGTTCGGGAAGCTCTTCCAGGGCGCCCGCAACGAGGCGCGGGCCGCCTTCGGCGACCCATCGGTGTACCTCGAGAAGTGCATTGCCCGGCCCCGACATGTGGAGTTCCAGGTCTTCGGCGATCAGCACGGCCGGGTGGTCCACCTGGGTGAGCGGGACTGCTCCATCCAGCGCAGGCACCAGAAGCTGGTGGAGGAAGCACCGTCGCCGGCCCTCACCGACGAACTCCGGCACCGCATGGGGACTGACGCCGTGCGCGCCGCCGAGGCCATCGACTACGTAGGTGCCGGAACGGTTGAGTTCCTGCTGGATGAGGATGGGTCCTACTACTTCATCGAGATGAACACCCGGATCCAGGTGGAGCACCCGGTGACGGAGGTGACTTCCGGCTTCGATCTGGTGAAGGAGCAGGTAAAGGTGGCGGCCGGCCATCCCCTTTCCTTCCCCGATGAAGAGGTGGTTCTCCGCGGGCACGCCATTGAGTTCCGTATCAATGCCGAGGATCCGGATCACAACTTCCGCCCGGCTCCGGGGGTCATCACCACCTTCCACCCCCCGGGTGGCCCCGGGGTTCGACTGGATACTCACGTCTACGCCGGCTACCGGGTGCCGCCCTACTACGACTCCCTTCTCGCCAAGCTCATCGTGAGCGGGAAGGACCGGGAGGAGGTGTTGGAGCGCTCGCGATACGCCCTGAACAGCTTCGTCATCGAGGGGATTCCCACCACGATCCCCTTCCTTTCGGAACTCATCGAGGACCCTGCCTTCCGGCGGGGTGATGTGGATACCCGGTTCGTGGAGGGCTTCATGGGCCGGAAACTGGCGGCGAGGGGGGACAAGGCATGAGGGTACGTACCTTCTTTTCGGCCGCAGAGGCGCAGGGGCAGGAGATGGCCGGTGCCACCGCGGTGGTCATCGATGTGATCCGGGCCACCTCCACCATGGTTGAGGCTCTGGCCAACGGGGCCAAGGCCATCTACCCCACCGTCTCCACCGAGGAGGCGATCCGTCTCGCCAATACGCTGGGCCGGGAAGACACGCTCCTGTGTGGGGAACGCAAGGGTCTGAAGATCGAGGGCTTCGATCTGGGGAACTCGCCCCGTGAGTACGAGTCCGGGATCGTGGAGGGGAAGCGGCTGGTCATGAGCACCACCAACGGGACCCGGGCCTTCCTGGCGGCACAGTCGGCGGAGCACGCCCTGGCCGGATCGTTCCTGAACCTGAGGGCGGTGGTGGACCGGCTCGTGCGCGGCGAGGTGGACGAGACGGTCCTTGTCTGCGCCGGGAAGGAGGACCGCTTCGCTCTGGACGATGCGCTCTGCGCCGGCCTGATCCTGGACGGACTTCTCCAGAGCGGGACCCATGAGGCGGCACTGGATGATGCCTCTCGGGTGGCGCTGGCGCTAGCGAGGCAGTTCGAACTCACCTCCGAGTTCCTGGAGGGAACGGCGGCAGGGGGGGCGCTGGTGGACGTGGGGCTCGAGGCAGACCTTCCGGTCTGCGCCCACCGGGACCGGCATCCTTTGGTGCCCGAGATGAACGAGCGGATGATCCACCTCCCCAGGAGCGGCCCCTGACGGGCGTCCGCGGTTGGGTGGGGGCTTCCGCAGGCCAAGCGAGGGACCGGTGACGGCGGACTATCGGCGAGAACTGGCGGGGTTCGGGCTTCTGGCTCTGGGATTTCTAGGTCTTCTCGTCCTGCTCCCCCCTGGTTTCCTGGCGTTGGCCCCGTCAGGTTGGTTTCCCTCGGGAAACCTCCTGGGTCCGGTGGGACGCACGGTCCGAGACCTTCTGGTGGCGCTGGCCGGGGCCGGTGCCCTGGCGGCGCCCCTCCTCCTGGCGGTAGCCGGCCTCTGGGTCGGCCGCTGGCTGGAGGCGGATCGGGCGCTCCGGAACGCTATTCTGGGGGCAGGTCTCCTCCTGCTCCTCCCTCCTCTCCTGGCAGTGCTCCCCATCGCTCCCGTGTGGGGTGGATGGTGGGGTGATCTGGTGGCAGCCCCACTGGTCCGGGGATTCGGGGCATTCGGCGCCGGTCTGGTTCTCCTCCTGATCCTCCTCCTCCTCCTGGTCTCCACCGTGGGGCTCCGGTCCGTCGCCGGGCCCGTGGGGGGTGGGATTCGCTGGGGCTGGGGGCTTGCGGGGAGGGGCGCGCGGGGTCTCGGCGACTGGCTGGAGGGGCGCCGAAGCGCGGCCAGTGAGGCGACACACCCGGAGGAGGAGCCCTCGGTGCGACCGGATCAGGCGCCGGAGCCGGTGAGCCCGGATCCGGAGCCCGCGGCGGAGGAGATGACCCTCCATTCGGCGGACTCTGGGGTGCCCGCTCGCGCCCTTCCTCCGGCACCAACGCCCGACGGCCTTCTCCCGGACCCCCGGGATCCGCGGGAGCTGGCGGGAGATGAACTTCCCACCCTGGAGCTTCTGACGCCGCCCCGGCACCGGAACCGGGGCGAGATGGACCGGGAGCTGGATGGGCTGGGCAGGGTCCTGGTGGAGAAGCTCCGCACCTTCAATGTGGAGAGCGATCTGGCCGGCCGGACCACCGGGCCGGTGGTGACCCAGTTCGAGGTGGTGCCGGCGCCGGGGGTGAAGGTGAACCGGATCGCGAATCTGGAGGCGGATCTGGCCCTGGCCATGCGGGCGAGGACGATCCGCATCGTGGCGCCCATCCCGGGGAAGGGGGCGGTGGGGGTTGAGATCCCCAATCCCACTCCGCGGATCGTTCAGCTCCGGGAGGTGCTGGAGAGCCCGGCCTTCGCCCGGGCGCGGGGGGAGCTTCCCCTGGCACTGGGGATGGATCTGCAAGGCGATCCCTACGTGGCGGAGCTCTCCAAGATGCCCCACGTCCTCATCGCCGGGGCCACCGGGTCCGGGAAGTCGGTCTGCCTCAATACGGTCATCACCTCCCTGGTGTACCGGCATACTCCGGAGACCCTCCGCCTCCTCATGATCGACCCCAAGATGGTGGAGCTCTCCACCTACGGCGATCTGCCCCATCTCCGACATCCGGTGG
>SKJY01000335.1 GCA_007121775.1 Gemmatimonadota bacterium | reverse complement strand
TCCGGCGTCAGGTGGAGCCCGGCCGTAGGCGCCGCCACAGAACCGGGCACCCGGGCGTACACGGTCTGGTAGCGCTCCCGGTCCACCGGTTCGTCTTCCCGCTCCATGTAGGGTGGAAGGGGGAGCCGACCGAAGCGCTCCAGCGCATCGTCCACTCCTAGCGGGGTGTCGAGCGTCACGACACGCCCCCCATCCGGGAGACTCTCCTCGATCCGGACCGAGAACCCGTCCGCCACCTCCAGCACCCGACCGGGCTTCAGCTTGGCCCCCGGTCGCACCAGCGCCTCCCACCGGCGTCGGTGGTCGTCCAGCGGACGGAGGAGAAGCACCTCGCCCCGGGCCCCGGTGGGCTTTCGCCCCAGGAGTCGGAGTGGGAGCACCCGACTCTCGTTCAGCACCAGGAGATCACCGGGGGCCATGAGGTCGGGGAGTTCCCGGAAGAAGAGGTGGCGGAAGGGCAGGTCCCTCGAGGTATCTCCGACCGGGCCTCCAGTCGGCATGCCCCCCATGCCCCCCATGCCCCCCATGCCCCCGTCCGCCGCGGGCTCGGAGCCCTCGCCTGCCCTGTCGAGGCCTCCGGCCTCTGTCCCCGACGGCACCACCAGGAGGCGGCTCTCGTCGCGGCGCTCCGTGGGGTAGCGGGCGATCCGACCCTCGGGGAGATGGTAGTCGTAGGCGTCGGTGCGGGAGAGATCCGGCTCAGGGTCGGGTCCCGCCGCCGTTCGGGGCTCAGCCATCCCCGAAGATGGACGCCTGTTCGTCCAGACCGGCCGGCGGCGTGAAGCCGAATCGCCGATACGCCCGGGGCGTGGCGACCCGCCCCCGGGGGGTGCGCATGAGGAAGCCTTCCTGGATGAGGAAGGGCTCGTAGACCTCTTCCAGCGTGCCCGTGTCCTCGCCCAGCGCCACCGCCAGCGAGGAGAGTCCCACCGGCCCCCCGTCGAACTTCTCCAGGAGAGCCCGCAGGATCCGGCCGTCCATCTCGTCGAGGCCGTATTCGTCCACGTCCAGCATGGCGAGTCCGGCCTGGGCCACCTCAGCGTCGATGACACCATCGGCCCGAACCTGGGCATAATCCCGGACCCGGCGAAGGAGGCGGTTCGCCACCCGGGGCGTTCCACGGGCTCGGCGGGCCAGCTCGGCGGCACCCTCCCCGGTGGTCTCGACCCCCAGGAGGCGGGCGCTGCGGGTGACGATGCGGGCGAGCTCTTCCGGCGGGTAGAAGTTCAGCCGTTGGACGATGCCGAAGCGGGCCCGCATGGGTGCCGTGAGGAGGCCGAACCGGGTGGTGGCCCCCACCAGGGTGAAGCGGGCGATCTCCATGGTCATGGTCTGGGCCCGGGGACCCTCGGAGAGACGGATCTCCACCTGGTAGTCTTCCATGGCTGGGTAGAGGAACTCCTCGATGATGGGTCTGAGCCGATGGATCTCATCGATGAAGAGAATGTCCCCCTCCTCCTGGTTGGACAGGAGCCCCACCAGGTCGGCGGGCTTTTCCAGGACGGGGCCCGAGGTGGTCCGGAGCGTCACCCCCATCTCGTTGGACATGAGAGCGGCCAGGGTCGTCTTCCCCAGACCGGGCGGGCCGTGGAAGAGGACATGGTCCAGGGGCTCGCCCCGCTGCTGTGCGGCCTCGATGGCGATGGCCAGGGATTCCTTCACCTTCTCCTGTCCCACGAATTCCGCCAGACGCTCCGGGCGAAGGCTCGGCTCCACCTGGACGTCATCACCCAGGGCATCGGGGGTGGTCACCTCGTGGCGTGCGCTCATGGTCTCCGAAGGGCTCGACGGATCAGTTCATCGGGCTCGTCGGGAGCCCCGTCATCCAGGGCGGCCCGCACCGCTCGCTCGGCCTCGGCCGGCCCCATCCCCAGCGCCGTGAGGGCCCGCACCGCAGCCTGGGCGCCACCCTCGGCGGGGAGGCCGCCGGACGGATCGCCCAGGGCCAGGTCCCGGACCCGGTCCGAGAGCTCCAGCGCCAGCCGCTCCGCCGTTTTCTTCCCCACCCCGGGGACCTGCACCAGAACCGCCACCTCCCGATCGGTCAGGGCTCGGACCAGGCGAGCGGCGGGAAAGGTGGAGAGCATGGCCAGGGCGAGCTTCGTACCGACCCCCGAGGCGCCCAGGAGCCGCTGGAAGAGCATCCGCTCCCCACCGTCCATGAATCCGAAGAGGGCGATGGCATCTTCCCGAACCACCTGCAGGGTGCGGAGCTCCACCTCGTTGCCCACGTCCGGGAGGCGCTCCACCACCGAGAGGGGGATCTCGACCTCGTAGACCACCCCGCCGGGGGTGGCCACCTCCACGCGTCCCTCCTCCCGAGAGAGAAGGGTGCCCCGCAGCCGGCTGATCATGGCGTCGTCCTCCGGAGGGCCATGGTGACTCCCGTCGGCGCGTCGTGGCGATTTCCGGCGACGGATGGTGACGGCTTCCGGCGGCAAGTCATCACGACCTTCCCCGGCGCGCAAAGCGGTGGGGGAGAGCGCCCACGAACCCACCGTCCACCCCCACCACCAGGTGGCAGAGGGCGGCGGCGACCCCGTCGGCGGCATCGGAGGGGCGGGGCGGCTCCTTCAGGCGGAGGCGCTCCTGCACCATGAATCCCACCTGCTCCTTGGTGGCCCCACCCGTGCCCACCACCGCCTTCTTGATTTCGCGGGGGGCGTATTCGGCGATGGGGAGATCCCGGAGGGAGGCCGCCACCAGGACCGCGCCCCGGGCGTGGCCTAGCACCAGGGCGCTCCGCACGTTCTTCCCCTGGAAGACCGCCTCCACCGAGACTGCGTCAGGGACGAAACGCTCCAGCACCTGGTCCACTCCCTCGAAGATCTCCCGGATTCGGCGGTGGAGGGGAGCCTTGGGGGTTGGACGGAAGACTCCACACTCCAACAGCGCCAGGGTTGCCCCCTCTCGCCGGACCACGCCGTACCCGGTGGCGATGGTGCCCGGATCGATCCCTACCACGATCACAGGGTGAGGCCCATCAGGAGAGGGCCTCGGCCATCACCTGATCGTCGATGTTGGCGTTGGAGTAGACCTTCTGCACGTCGTCGTGGTCATCCAGGGCATCCAGGAGCTTGAGGAAGCGCTCCGCCTCCGGGCCCGCCACATCCATCTCGTTCTTGGGGACCATGGCCAGCTCGGCGTGGGTGAACTCCACCCCTGCCCCCTTCAGTCCGTTCTGGACTTCGTGGAAGGACGACACATCGGTTTGGACGATGAACTCTCCATCACCGGAGGTCATGTCCTCGGCCCCTGCCTCCAGGGCCGCCTCCATCACCGCCTCCTCATGGTACCGGGAGGCGTCCACGAAGATCTGCCCCTTCCGGTCGAACTGCCACGCCACCGACCCGTCGGTACCCAGGTTGCCCCCGTTCTTGTCCAGGATATGGCGAACCTCGGCCACGGTCCGCTTCAGGTTGTCGGTGGTGGCGGTGATGTAGAGGGCAACCCCGTTGGGCCCATACCCCTCGTAGGTCACATCCTCGTAGTTGACTCCCTCCAGTTCGCCGGTACCCCGCTTGATGGCCCGCTCGATGTTCTCCAAGGGCATGTTCTCGGACTTCGCCGTGTCCACAGCCAAGCGGAGGCGGGGATTGTAATCCGGATCTCCCCCACCCTCCCGGGCGGCGACGCTGATCTCCCGAATGAGCTTGGTGAAGATCTTTCCGCGCTTCTGGTCGTTGACAGCCTTCTTCCGCTTGATCTGCGACCACTTATTGTGTCCGGCCACGGGCACCTCCTGCCGCCGGGTCGGGGTGGACCATGCGGACGAGGCTCCGGCGGGGACTGCGCCTCATCCGTGGGGCGGGTCGGCCGGAGCGAAGAGATCCCGACACCCGCGGGCTGAATATAGGAAACCGGAGTACCCCCCGTCACCCCGAGGGCGGGGCAGGGCCCCCTACCAGATCCCCCTTACACCCGCCTACCGACCCTTCCGGCCGCCCAGCAAGCGCCTGAGGACTGGTCCGCAGGGGAGATCCACCCTACCATCGTGGGTCAACACATCGAAGGTGGGTCAACACATCGAAGCTGGAGGCGAGCCCCGATTCGGAGAGGACGCTGGACGGACGGCTCGGAACTCTTTTCGCCCGGTGCGGGCCGCCGCGCCGCGCCCACCTCCTCAAGGCCCCTCGTTTCCGTCATGGCTTTCACATGGATGGTCATCGAATGCTCCTCCCCGGTTCCGCCTCCCATGCCCTTCGCCGCCTGCTCCCCCACCGCCTGCGCCAGCACCTGCTGCTCCTCCACCGTCTGCTCCCCCTGGCGATTGCGGGATTCGCTGTGAGCGGCGGGGGCCTTCTCCCTGCTCCGCTCACGGCGCAGGAGCACCCGGATGTGGGGCCGGCTTCGGCGGCGGGCCAGTCTGCGGTCTACGCACCCCGGGGGGCCCTGGCCACCAGCCACCCCCTCGCCACCAGCGCAGGGCTGCGCATACTGGAGGAAGGCGGGAACGCAGTGGACGCTGCCGTGGTGGCCGCCGTTGTCCTCACGGTGGTGGAGCCCCATATGACGGGGCTTGGAGGAGACCTCTTCGCCCTGGTATGGCCGGCGAACGAGGGCCGTCTGTTCGGGTTGAGCGCCCACGGCCGCTCCGGGTCACGAATGACGCTGGAGGCGCTCCGGGAGCGGGAACTGGAGCGGATCCCCATCCGCGGGCCCGAAGCGATTACGGTGCCTGGCTCCCTCCGCGGTTGGGCCGACCTACTGGAGCGCTTTGGCACACTCTCCCTGGCCGACGCTCTCGCCCCCGCCATTCGTCTCGCGGAGGAGGGCTTCCCTGTTTCTCCGGTTGTGGCCTCGGACTGGGCCGGAGAGGTGGAGGTACTTGAGAGGGATGAGGGTGCCCGGGCCACCTTCCTCGTGGATGGTGAGCGGGCCCCTGAGGCCGGGGAGTGGTTCCGGAACCCGGATTACGCCCAAACCCTCCGACGCATCGCCGCCGAGGGGCCGGAGGTCTTCTATGGGGGCGACCTGGGGAGGGAGGTGGTGGAAGGGCTGGAGGCCCTTGGGGCATTCCTGACGCTGGACGATCTGGCTCGTCACGAGTCGCGATGGGTGGAGCCCCTTTCCGCCGATTTCCGAGGCTATCGCCTCTGGCAAATCCCACCGCCGGGACAGGGGATCGCCGCTCTCCAGATGCTCCGGATCCTGGAACCCTTCCCTCTGGAGCGCATGGGCCACAACTCCGCTGAGTACCTCCACCACCTCATTGAAGCGAAGAAGCTGGCGTACGCTGATCTGGACGGGCACATCGCCGACCCGCGCTTCATGGAGACAACTCCGGAGCACCTTCTGGCCGACGGCTACATCGCCGGGCGGCGGGCCCTCATCTCGCCCCATGAGGCCATGGACGCCCCGGACCCCGGCGATGCCGCCACCCGAAGCGAAACCATCTACCTTACGGTGGCGGATGCCGACGGGAACATGAT
>SKJY01000297.1 GCA_007121775.1 Gemmatimonadota bacterium | reverse complement strand
GCGACGACTTCCTCCTGGAGCGGGACAACCCCCAGGGATTCCGGAATGTTCACACCTCCCAGCGCTGGGGCGGTGAGGTGACTCTCCGCACCCGACCCCATCCTGGGCTGGGCGTGGCCATGGGCGGCGGCGCCTGGCGTGAAAGCCTGGAGAGCACCGGCCTGGGCGAGCGAGAAGAGGGGCGCCAGGCCCTCTTCGGCGAGGCGGATCTGGCTCTCCCCGGAAACCTCCGCTCAGCGTGGGGCCTTCGGATGGATCGGCATGAACTCTGGGGAACTTCGCTCTCCCCATCGCTGGCTCTGGCGTGGGACGTCCGGACTGGGGTGCGACTCCGGGCTTCGGCGTCCGACGCCTTCCGCGGCCCCACCTGGACGGAGCGCCACTACACCGACCCCGCCCACCGGGCCCGGGCAGACCTGGATCCGGAGCGGTCCCGCTCGGTGGAGGCGGGCCTCCGGCTGGAGGGTGCCGGCGGAGCCCACGCCGACATCACCGCATTCCGACGCTCCAGCCGCGACCTCATCGACTGGGCACGCCCGGCAGCTGTCCCGGACGCCCCGTGGGAGACTTTGAACCTGTCCCGCGCCGTCTTCAGGGGGCTGGAGGTGGAAGGTGGGTGGACGCCGCTCCAGGGCACCCGGCTTCGCGCCGGGCTCTCCCTCCTCTCCCTAGACGTCACCGCACCGGTGGAGCTGCGTTCCAAGTATGCCCTCCGACCCCTCACCGAGCAGTTCACGCTCACCGTGGACCAGACGGTGGGGCAGCGTCTGACCCTATCCCTCCGGGGAGTGCACGGCCGTCGTCCAGGCGAATCCCACTGGAGGGACGTGGATGTCCGCCTGGATCTACCCCTGGCCGGGGTCCGGTGGCATCTGGACATCCGGAACCTCCTGGGCTCCCAGCACCCGGACCTCACCGGGAACCCGGTACCGGGCCGGGCTGCCTACCTTGGGCTCCGGCTGGCCGGACCCTGACTTGAGGAAGGGGTTGCGGGTGGCTCCGCCAGGGCTCGGGAGGCGGCCTGGGCCCGGAGGCGCTGAAGGCGAATGGCAGCCCGCAGCTCTGAGTTCGTGCGCTCTACCGCATCCACGACCCGGGTGGGCCCGGCCTGCATCTGCACCCGCTCCGCGATGATCTGGGCTGCCCGCTCCGCCCGCTCCCGGGGCGCCTCCTCAAGCCAGACCACCCGCAGCGCGCTTCCTCCCTCCTCCACAGCGCCGCAGAGTCCGCCCCGGTCCAGGAGGGCCCGGTCTCCCTCCCCTGTGAGAAGCCCCCGCAGCTCCTCATCTTGCTCCAGCGCCCCGGGAAGCCCCACCCCCACATAGGCCGCCAGGAGGGTCCGGGTGGTGGAGAGGCCCTCCAGCGCCGAGCGGATCCTCACCGCCGAAGCCGCATCGGCGCCGCCCAGCCCTGCCAGTTCGCCTGACTCCCCGGGCCGCGCCTCGCAGACGGCCCCGAACACCCGAGTCAGCGACGCCGA
This sequence comes from Gemmatimonadota bacterium, assembly GCA_007121775.1. Lineage (GTDB taxonomy): Bacteria > Gemmatimonadota > Gemmatimonadetes > Longimicrobiales > Gaopeijiaceae > PWLA01. Next base: position 16,172 of record SKJY01000297.1, on the reverse strand, counting down.
CTCGAAGCGGCGGAGCTCGGCGGCAATGGCCCGGTCCAGCTCAGCCCGGAGCCCGGGCCGGGGAGAGCCCAGCGTCCAACCCTCCACCCCCCTCGCCGCCTGGGGCCACTGGCTCCGCAGCAGGTACCCATGGGGATCCGGCTCTTCATGGAGAACCCGGCGGATGCTGCCGCTGTCCTCTCCGCCGCTCATGGTCTCCAGGCGCCGGAGGAAGGGGGGAAGCTCCACCCGGTGGACCCAGACGGAGCGGGTCTGGTCCAGCCGTAGCTCCACCTCCAGGGTCCCGCGGGCGGTGGTCCGGCGCTCGTGCCGCTGCCAGAAGAGGAAGCGGCGTCGGAAGTTCTCCCGGGTGACTTCATGGCTCACCGAGGTGCGGTAGACCAGCTCCGGCTCTTCCAGCGCCAGCACCGCCGCCGTTCTCACCTCAGGAGGAATGGCGCGCCGCAGCCACTCCGGGACCTCCAGCCCATCCCGCCCCTCGACCCCGTCGTCGGGGTGGATCCGGTTCAGGAGGGAGGCCGGGTTCACCCGTCGGAGCTGGGCCTGGCGGTGGCGGGTGGCCAGGGCGTCGGCCTCCTGTACCAGATCGTCCAGGTGTCGCCGGTACTCGGCAAGCGCCGCTCCCCACACCCCTCCGCTCTCGTCCGTCTCCCCGGTGCCCGCCACGCTCCGGAGCACCCCTTCCACCTCAATCCCCACCGTCAGGAGCGCCTCCAGATCTCCCGGAGCCACACCTCGGGCGTGTTCGGGCCACTCTTCCAACATGGCCAGGTAGGCCTCTGCGGCCAGGCGCCACTCCAGGGGGTTGGCCACCGCTCGCCTGCCGGCCAGCGCTCCGTGTCCGTAACGCTCGGCCCCTACCCGCGCCAGCAGGGGGAGCCGCCGCGCCAGATTCTCGGTCGAAGGGTCCGCCAGCGCTTCCCGTACCGAGGCGTCGTCCACGGGGGTGGTTCGGTCAGCCAGGAGGGCGTCCCGGGCATCCCGCTCGCCCCGCACCCTGAACTCGGTGAGGCACCCGGCGAAGGTGCCGAAGTCCATCTCATCGAAGGGAGGAAGGTGCCGGTTCCTGTGCTCCAGGCAGCGCACCAGGGTTCGGGCATGATCCCGGTCGAAGCCAGCCTGCATGTAGGCGGCCAGAGTGGCCTCGGTCTGCTCCAGCCTCCCCTCCAGCGCCTCCAGGGAGCGGCGCAGTTGGCCCAGCTCGCTCCGAACCTCCCGATGATTCGAGACAACGAGCCCTTCGAGGCGGGCCATCCCCTGGTCCACCGAATCCAGGAGGGCATCCAGTCGGAGCTCCACCACGCCGTGGCGCTCCGCCAGCTCCAGGCGAAGTGCGTCCAGTTCATCCCGCAAGGCCCGGACATCCCCGGCGGCTCCCATTCCCAACCCCCCTGGGGTCGCTTCGAAGAAGGCCGCTACCCCCGCCGCCACCCCCACAACGTTCCCCGACAGGAGCGAAAGGGCCGTATCCCGCCCCAGGTTCAGGACATTGGCGCCGAAGCTGCGCCCTTCCAGGCGGAGATCCGCCGCAGCCTCACCCAGCGCCTGCAGGCGCCGGGCCGCCCCTTCCTCCAGGCCGGAGAGAAGGGCCGAGCGGGAGGCCAGGTAGGCCAGGGAGCGCTCCTCGGCCCAGGCGAGCCGGCCCCGGACCGCGTCTTCCACGGCGCCGGCGCCGGCCTGCAGCCGCCCCTCGACGCTGCCCTGGAACCGACCGGGGGCGTCTCCCACCGCACTCAGGAGGGCGCGGTACTCCGCCACGAGAGACTCACCCTCTTCCATGAGATCGTGGCGCCCCCGCTCCACCAGAGACCGGAATTCAAGAGCGGTGGGGTGTTCCCAGGTGAGTTCGGAAAGGCCCGGCAGTCGGTCCCGGTATCGGGTCGCCTCGTCCAGCACACCTTCTGCGTACCGTTGCAGGGGACTAAGCACCCGCCCCTCCACTCCGACCGGCTGGGGGCCCATCCAGCCACCTGAGGGGCCTGACACCAGCGCCGGGAGCCATCCGGGCCAGGAATCACCCCCGTTGGCGTCGCCGCGGGACGCTTCTCGGTACAGCGTCAGGAGTCGGCGGCCCTCCTCGGTCAACTCCACCCCCGCCCGGGCCGGGAGCCGGGGCACGAGAAGCTCCATGGAGCAGAGGGCCGCGTCCACCGGAGAGAGCTCGGCCCGGCAGCGGTGGAGCCCTGGTGGAAGGATGGCGTCATCGCCGGTGGCCAGGGAGCGAAGGATGCCGTCCAGGAGTTCCGGGGGGGGAGGCGGGGAGGTCTCGCCCACAGCAGGCGGTCCCTCGAGCCGGATCCAGGTCGCCAGCGCCAGAAGGCCCGGCACATCTCCCCGGGCCAGTACCTGGGTCAGGAGGCCGGCGGCCCAGACCGCCTCATCGGTGGGGGTGGACGTCCCCAGCGGATCCGCTCCGAGGGGGTGCGCTCCAAGGGAGTCGGCTCCGAGGGGGTCCACATCGAGCAGATGCGCTCCGACGGGGAGGGCGGCCCCGGCCAAGGTTCCGGGAGTCAGAAACGCATGGGCCGGCACCAGGGCCACCCAGAGAAGAGCCCGGAGGGAGCGGGCGAGCCGGTGAGCGGGGCGGACCTGCGGCCACAGGGCGCTCATGGGGCGATACCGGGGCTCACTGGAGGAGTCTCCCGCTCACCGGCGTGGATCACGGCCCCCGGGGGTCAGCGACCGCGACTGTCCCGGCGTGCCTGCTTCCGGGCGCCGCGGGAACGGTTGTGGGCGTGGATCCGGACCACCTTCGTGCGAGCGAAATGATCCTGGTGCTTGCGCTCAATGCCGGCGTGGTCCGTTCGACGCTTCACCGGAACGCCCTCGATGGCCTGCACCTCCTCTACGAAGGCCACCTCCTCCTCGGCGGTGAGTTCGATCCCACCGGCTGTGGAAAGCTCCACATCTCCGGCCTCCACCAGCTGCCAGAGCACCTTGCGGATCTTCTCCACCGGTGTGTCGGGGAACTCGGCCCAGAGGTCGCCGAAGGTGGAGACGTGGGGCTCACCAATGGCCTTCCGCAACTCATCGGGCGAGGGGACTGGGGTGGTGGCACGCTCGGCGGGAGCCGCCGCCGTCTCCGCCGCTCCATCGGCACCGGCGGCCAGCTCATCGAGCCGCTCCAGCGCCCAGTCCATGACGTCGGCCTGCCGCATGGTGTTCTCATTGGACTCCGATCCTCGGGTGGACCGGGGCTTCCCCTTCCCCCGAGCCTCCCGTGCCTGCTGTTGGGCGCGATCCACGTACTTGTCCCGCCACCCACGCACCAGGGTGCGCAGACGGCTGATTTCGGCGCCGGGGAGGCTGTCGGCCCTCACGAGCTGACGGACGACCTGGTATTCGGAATCTGGAAGAAGCCGCTTCACGCGGCCGAGCGTCATATTCATGGCACCTCGGGATCTTGGGATGTGAAGGAAACACGACGGTCGAGCGCAGAATTCTACCCCATCAGGCGCCCGGGGGCCACAGACCCGCATGGGGCCATCTGCCCGCCCCAGGGTCGTGAACCCACCTGGGGAACCATCCATCGGCCAGGAGCCACAGACCGCCGCCAGGAGCCACGGACTGCCCGCGCTACCCCGCCACTTGGCGGCGCTTCCCTTCCCAGTAGGGCTCCCGGAGCTTGAACTTCTGGAGCTTCCCCGTTGCGGTGCGGGGAAGGTCATCGCGGAACTCCACTGAAGTGGGACACTTGTAGTGGGCAATCCGGTCCCGACAGTGACTGATCAAGGCCTCCTCCGAGAGATCCGGGTGCTCGGCGGTGCGGACCACCAGTGCCTTCACCGTCTCTCCCCACTTCTCATGGGGGACGCCGATGACCGCAGCCGCCGCCACACCCGGGTGGCCATGGAGGACGTTCTCCACCTCAATGGACGATACGTTCTCGCCCCCTGAGATGATCACGTCCTTCTTCCGGTCCACTATGGTCAGATACCCCTCGTCATCGAAGACGCCGCCGTCACCGGTATGGAACCAGCCGCCGTCCAGGGCCCGTTCAGTGTCGTTGGGCTTGCCCCAATACCCGTCCATGACGTGGTTGCTGCGAGCCAGCACCTGGCCCGTCTCGTCGGTAGAGAGGGTGACCCCCAGCGCCGGCGCACCGGCCCTCATGAGCCTGGCGGCTCGCTCGGCCGACTCGAGCCCATCCCACTCGGCCCGGGTCCGGTTGAAGGTGAGGAGCGGACACGTTTCGGTGAGCCCGTAGAGCTGCATGAACTCCCACCCCAACTCCTCCTCCACCCGCTGAATCACACGGGTGGGGGGGGGAGCCCCGGCCACCAGCATCCGGACCCGGCCACGCCCCGGTACCTCATCCCAGTCACCTGCCGCGTTCAGGATGATCTTGACCACGGCCGGGGCTCCGTTGAGGAGGGTCACCCCATGATCCCGGATGCGGCGCAGGATCTCGTGCCCATCCACCTTTCGGAGCAGGACCTGGGGGACACCCATGGCGGCGGCAGCAAAGGGCATCCCCCAACCGTTCACGTGGAAGAGGGGAAGGGTGTGGAGGTAGACGTCCCGATCCGAGACACCGGCGTGCCAGCCCAGGGAGGTGGCGTTGAGCCAGAGGGCCCGGTGGGACAGTTCGACGCCCTTGGGCTGGGCCGTGGTCCCGGAGGTGTAATTGATGGTGGCGATGGCGTTCTCATCGCGCTCCCAGGGCGTCGGCTCCTGTCCGAAGGCGTACACCTCCTCGTCGTCCTGCCCCAGCACCACCGTGCGCTCCACCGGCAGCCCCTCCACCAGATGGGCCAGCTCGGGATCCACTAGGAGGAGGCGGGCTCCCGAATCCTCCAGGATGTAGGCCACCTCGGCCCGGGCCAGGCGGAAGTTCACGGGCACCAGCACCCGACCATTCCCGGACACCCCGAAGAAGGCCAGGGCGTTGCGGGCACCGTTGGGGGAGAAGACGGCCACCCGGTCCCCCACACGGATCCCGTCCCGTTCAAGCGCCGCGCCCTGAGCCCGTGCGTACCGCGCCACGTCCCTGTAGGAGAGGGTCCCCAGAGAGGAGGCCGGCTGCGTGGGCTCATCGATCATGCCGGGACGGTCCCCATAGACTGTGGCGGCCCGCTGCAGGTGGTCGTTGATGGTGAGGGGAACGCGCATGGAATGACCTCCGCATGGTACGATGAATGAAGTTCCACTGGAACAGGGGTCATGCTATGAGGGGCTCACTATGAAGAGCAAGGTCGCGCCCCGGACGGAGCAACCTCGGACCGCTGCGCCCGGCCCATCAGCGGAAATTCCCGAAGGCCACCTCCGCCGTGTCCCCCTCCCCCCAATCCACCTCCACGGTGAGGGACGCCTCCGCCGGGATCTGCCGCCCGATCCACTCCCGGAAGGCCGACACCCGGGCGAAGGCCATGGGTGGCTGGCAATTCCGCCCGAAGCTGGTGACACCGATCTGCACCCAGTCCCCCTCCCGGAAGACCATGAGGGGTCCGCCGCTATCCCCGCTGCAGATACTCCCGGAACTCCCCAGCAGGCCGGCGCAGATGGTGGCGTCCACAATGGTCTCGTCCAGCATCCGCCGACACTCGCCGTTGGAGATCACCTCCATCTCCACCCTCCGGAGCGCGGTGGAGATGGAGCCGGAGAAGGTCGTGCGCCCCCACCCGGCGGCAGTGGCCATGGTCCCGGGCCTGGACGGGGCCAGGTCGTCGGGCGTCTGGAGCGCCAACCGGGGAATGAGGAAATCCTGCTCCAACTCCAGCACCGCCACATCGTCTCCGGCGAAGGAGCCGGAGTTGAATGCCGGGAAGATCCGGATGGCCCGCACGGGCACCCGCTCTCCCCCGGAGGTCAGATCCCGAGTCCCCACCAACACCTGGAATGCGGAAGCCGGCAGAAGCTGTCCGGTGGACATGTTCACCACGCAGTGGGCCGCGGTGAGGATCCACCTGGAGGCCACGAAGGTCCCGCCGCAGGTGAAGGCATCGGGGTTCGCCGTGGGTCCCACCCGCAGGAGAGCCACCATGAAGGAGAGTTCGCCCGCGGGTACCACCTCTCCGGAGATGATCCGGGCCGGCTCATCTCCGACGGGCCCCTGGGCCACCGCCCCCAATCCAGAACCGCCCTCCCCCTCCCTGCCTCTCTCGGCATGGGCCGGCCCGCCGGCTGGGGTCTCCCCGATCCGTTCGGCGGACGTATTCGTCCACCCCAGATCCAACTCCTGGGTAACCTGCACTGCCGCCCCCGTGGGCACACCGCTGAAGGTGAATCGGCCGTCCCGGTCGGTGACCGTCACCGGGTCCCCGGAGCGGGGTGCCCCTTCCCCATCCAACGCCAGCCTCACTCGGACCCCGGGGATCCCACGGGCATCAGGGGGCCGGACCCCGTCCCCCACCCGGTCCCGCCAGACGAACCCCGTCACAACCCCGGCTCCGTCCCCTGGTGGCGAGAACACCAGGACCAGGGGGTCGGCGGCCACATCCCGGGCACCCCGGTCGTCGGTCACCGTGAGCCGGGGTCGGAAGGCACCGGGCTCGGCGTAGGTGTGGGTCACCACCTCACCGGTCCCGGTGTTGCCATCACCGAAGTCCCAGGCGAACTGGACGATCTCACCATCCGGGTCCGACGACGTACGTGCGTCGAAGGTCACGGCGAGGGGTGCCGGTCCCTCCGCCACACTGACCTGGAAGCTCGCCGTGGGCGGTTCGTTGGGTCCCGGTCCGGGCTCCTCCACGCCTGTGGGGCCCCCGTCGCTGTCGCACCCGGCCAGGATGACGAAGAGGAGAAGGGCCGGGAGTCGCCGGCCCATCGACCCGGCGCCTTTGTAACGGGATGGGGTGAGCGCTGGTTCGACTCCGCCAAAAGCCGGTAGCTTTCCCAGGGGACGTCGCCCTCCCGGAGACGCCCCTTCCCCCCTTCCGGGTTCCGGCATCATGGCTCGCGCCGCCTTCTCTTCCCGCCAGTCACGGCCCTCCCTCTCTGGACTCGGGCCCCGCTTCCTTCCCTTGGGCGCATTCCTCTCCCGCCTGCCCGGGCTCCTGGCGGACCCGCTCCCACACCTCGGTCGGGCCACGGTCATCCTCGGGGTGTTGCTCCTCACCGGAGGATGCATGGGGATGGGGTCCGGCCCGTCCGGGCCGGACCCCTTCGATTCTTCAGGGCCTGGGATCGTGTTCATGGAGGTGAGAAATACCCTGGAGCAGGAGGTCATTGTGCGGGTTCGGGCCGGGCGATTCTACCAGGATCTGGGGGCGGTGCCGGCCCGCTCCGTGACCCGGGTCACCTTTCCGTGGAATGAGGAAGGCCGCCTCTCGGTTCAGATTGAGCCCCTCATGGGAGGCCGGTTCACCTTCCCCCCGAGGGAGGTGGTGGCAGGCGACATCCTGGAGTTGGTGATCCAGCAACCCCTGGAGCAGTCCCGGCTCCAACGCTGACGGGACCAGGACGGAGCAACCTTCAGACGGCGCCCACCAGGAGCCACTGTCCCAGCGTCCCCAGCCCCGACATGACCAGCGCCGCCAGGAGCGCCCAGCCGAAACCGTCGATCTCGAGGCGGTCCGTGAGGGCCGCCACGATCTTCAGGATGATGGCGTTGATGACCCACCGGGTGATGAAGGCCAGGATGAAGGCCACGCCCAGGGTCAGGATGGTGAAGAGGGTGAAGAAGATCCACCCCAGGAAGAAGTTGAGGATGCCGAAGAGGGCAGACACCACGAAGGCGCTCCAGAAGTCCTTGAGGTGCACGCCCGGGAGGAGCACGGCGGTGAGCCAGACGGCCAGCGACAGGATGATCCACGACAGAAGGATGCCCATGACGATCTCGGTGGCTTCAGGGATCGGGTTCAGCGTTCTGTGAAACTCCTACCCCCAGGGGCACCTCCAGGTGTCGGAGGTGAATCTCCAGGAACTCCAGTGTCTCAGGCATCCACTGGAGTCGGTGGGCGGCGCTTCCGGGATCTCCCGGGAAGCCCAGGTAGCGAACGGGCTTGTAGTGCCGGGCCACCTGGGCGGCAAAGCGGGACATGGGGGTATCGCCCTCCTCCCCCACCAGAAGGAGGGGTGTGCGCACCTCGGAGACGTAGTGGATGGGGGAGGTCCAGCGGTACACCTCCCGGTTCTCCGCCAGGGGACCCAGCTCGTAGTCCAGAAGCTTCACCTCTGCCAGATTGAAGGACTCCTCGTAGGTCCGGGCCCAGTCACCGTACCCGGTCAGGGTGGGAAATGACGCTCGGAAGAGGTCCGGCGCGAAGGTGGTGGCGGCCATACTCATGAAGCCACCGTAGCTCGTCCCGGTCACCGCAACCCGGGCCGCATCCACCCAGGGGAGGGAGTCCAGGTAGGCAACCCCTGCCTCCACGTCCTCCATGTCGCACCGCCCCCAGCACCCCCGGTTCAGGAGCTCGAAGGTCTGGCCGTAGCCCGAGCTGCCACGGATGTTGGGAAGAAGCACGGCGTACCCGTGCTTCACGTAGTAGTGGACCTGCCAGTTCCGGCGCCAACTGTCGTCGAACTGGGAGGTGGGTCCCCCGTGGATCCAGACGATGGCCGGCGCTGGCCGGTCCGCATCGGCTTCCGGCGGGCGGTACAGGTAGGCGGGGATGGTGAGCCCGTCGGTGCTGGGGTAGCTCACCTTCTCCGGGGTGAAGAGGGCCTCCTCGAGGCCGGGATCGTCCAGGGATGAGGTGAGACGGTGGCGTTCCCCCGACGCCACCTCCACCACCCAGAGGTCCTCCGGCGCCCGGGGCGTATCGAAGGTATACGCGATCCGGGTCCCGTCCGGTGACCACACTGCGTTGGCCACGACCCCCATCTCCGGCTCCACCAAGGTCCGCACCTCCCCGGTGGCCACCTCCGCCACCCGGAGCACCTGGGTCCCGTTCAGATTGGAGGTGAAGGCGACCCGTTCCCCGTCCGGGGACCAGGCGGCGTAGCCCCGGAAGGGCTTCTGGGCGTTGTGGTCCGCCTCCTCGCTCCATAGCGGGCGCGGCTCTCCGCCGCCCAGCGGTACGAGCCACTGGTTCAGCCACCCGCTCCGGTGCGAGCGGAAGAGGACCAGGTCTCCTCCGGGCTGCACCTGGGCCGGTCCGAACTCCTGCCCCCGGCGATAGTCGAAGAACTCCCGGTCGCTGACCACGAGGCGAGGCTCTCCTCCCAAGGCGTCCACCACATAGACGTCGTGGTCCACCCACCGCTCATCCATGCGGACGAAGACGACCCCACGAGAGTCGGGGGTCCAGGTGGGGTAGACCTCCCACAGCCGGTCCGAGGTCAGACGCCGGACCGCCCCACCCTCCACCTCTACCGTGAAGATGTCGGGCGCACCGTAGCGGTAGCCGTGGAAGGCCAGACGGGTCCCGTCAGGTGACCACGAGAAGAAGTCGATGCGGGACCCGAGGCGCGTCAGCGGACTGGGCGCCTCCGGGCTGCCCGTCTCCCACAGCCAGATCTCGTTGCCCTCCGGGGTGGGAGCCAGGAAGGCCAGGAGGGACCCGTCGGGGGAGAAGGCGGGAGAGGACGCTCGCTCCAGGGGGAGAGGCTCCGGGTCGCCCCCTTCCAGGGGAACAGTCCAGAGGCGGCCCCGGCCCGCTACCACCACCGCGGTGCCATCGGGCCACCAGACCGGTACACCCTGTCCCACCCTGGACGAGGCCGTCACCAGCTCTTCCAGGGTGAACTGGCCCGGAGCACGGTGGGGCGGCTCCAATGAGGGAAGCTCGGCGGCCTGCGCCGGAGCCATGCCCCCTTGTCGTGCCTCGGCCGGGACTGGTCCTGAGAGGAGAATGCCGAAACCGGCGCCGAGACCCACCATCGAACCCACCAACCCCATGGGCCGGAGGGGACGTCTACGGGTCCTACCCAGAAAGATCTTCATGGCACGCCAACTCCTCAGGGGGGGCATTCTCCCCGTACCGGGGCTCAGCTGTTCAGGTCACGTTGCTACAGGCCGGCGCTTTCCCCCATCGCCTCGCCGGGGATCGGCGCGGCCAGGGTCCGCTCCCCATCAAGGGCCTGAAGCACGAAGGCCACCACGTCCTGGATCGTGGAGAGAACAGGGACCCCCTGGGGCAGCCCGGGAAGCTCGCCGGGATCGTCCAGGAAGGCGGCCACCGGCCGACCGTAGCGGAGGGCCAACTCCACCTCGGTCCGGGTGCCGGCGGCTCCCGGGAGGGCCACCGCTGCACCTCCGGAGAGAACCACAAGGTGATTTCGGGAGGTGGGGGCCGTTCCCCCTTCGCCCCGGGCGTCGAGATGGGTCATCACGGGAAGCTCCACCCAGGGGTTGGGATAGCCTGGCGGAGGCGTGGAGGCAAGGGGCGCCGACGGGAGGATGCCAACTGAGATCCCTTCCCGGGGACGGATGGCGGTGAACCCCCGGGCCACAGCAGCCATGACCCCCGGCCCCCCGCCAGTCACCAGATTCACCCCGACCCGGGCCAGGGCTCGCCCCAGGGGCTCGGCCCGTTCGGCGTACTCATGGGAGCCCGACCCGAGCACCGACACCCGGGGACGAGCCGGCCCGTCACCTGCGGCGAAGAAGGAACGGGCCCGGACCAGGTCGTCCACGGTATTCACATTCACCCGCCTCCCCCGAAGCGTCACGGCCCGCACCCTGGCACCGGTGGCCAGAAGCCGGGACAGGGCTTCAGGGAGTTCGTACTCCCCTGCCTCGGAAGGCTCCCCACCGGCGAACAGCTCCGCCGCCTCGGGAGAGAAGGCGTAGAACCCCGCCGCCACCCGACCCCACCGCCGTGCCCCGGAGTCGGGATATTCGCTTAGCTCCAGTACCCTCTCACCCGCTCCGACCCGGACCGCCCCTCGGGTCACCTCTTGCGGCGGCCTCTCCTCCACCAGAAGGGCGGCGGCGTTGTCCGAGTCCAAGAAGGCATCCACGACCCCCCCAAGCTCCACCTCCGGAGCGAAGACCACGTCCCCGTGGAGGGCGAGGAAGGGGCGCTGGATGTCCCGGGCGCCTAGGGCCAGGGCATGGGCCAGGCCCAGGGGCTCCGGCTGGCGCACGTAGCGAAGGGGAATCCCCTGCCACACCGTGCCCAGGGTCCGACGCACCACCTCCCCCTTCCACCCCACCACCAGCACGATCTCCGGAGGACGGAAGGGTACGACGCTACGAAGAGCCCGCTCCAGAATGGAAAACCCCCTCACCGGGAGAAGGCACTTGGGCCGGTCTCCGGTGAGGGGGTGGAGGCGGGTCCCGCGCCCCGCCACGGGGATCACCACCGGGAAGCCGGTGGCGGCCCCGGCTGGGGTCATGGTGCAGCCGCCTGGAGGCGCTCCATGATCTCCTCCAGCCGGTCGAGGGCCTCCTCCAGTTCAGGGTCGATCTCGAGCATCACCTGACGATGGCGGGCCTCGAAGGCCTCGATGTCGTCACGGATGTCCTGACGCCCGATGATCTCCTCCTGAGCGGACTGGAGCTGCATCTGAACCATCTGGGCCTGCATGGCGATCTCCTGCATGCGCTCCTCATCACCGGCGGCCTGGGCAGACTCGAACTCGGCTTCGAGCCCCTCCATCTCATCCACCAACTCCCCGCTGCTCTCTCTCAGTTGGGCTTGGATCCGATCCTGGAGTTCATTGAGGTGGGAGGCGAGCTCCGGGTCATCGAGGGCCTGGTCCCGGGCCGGAGCGATGCGGGTCTGGAGCTCCTGGGCCTCGGTCATGAGGACCATGAGGTCCGGATCGATCTCCTGGGGAGCGCCGGGAGCCAGCTGATCGGCGGGAGCAGCGGCGCCCGCCGCGGCATCGGGATCATCTCCCCCGCAGGCCGTCAGAAGGAATCCCGAGAGGAGGGCAGCGGTGAAGGCGTAGCGTCGGAAGGGCATGAATTCTCCGAAAGGGGGTGGGGGGAGCGGGACGGGCGTACCGTGGACACGCTCCGACGGTTCATTGGGGTCTCTTCTAACCTGCCGCACCGGATGGGATCCGAAAACCCCGGGCCCGGTGACCCGATGGAGAACGACCCCTTCTCGCCCCTCCCCGCCGCCCGCTTGACTCACCGGCCCACACACCCCTTCCGGGGATCCCCCTGGATCTCTCGCCCCGTCAGCCCTTCCCGGAGCAGGTGTCGATGCCCAGAAGCTGATAGGGCGGGCACCACCCGATGAGCCCGGTGGCAACGGGAACGAGTCCCAGTAGGAACCAGAGGCTCTCCGGTCCCCAGAAGGCCAGACTGGCCAGGAACAGGCCGCCGCCGACCCGGATACCGCGCTCCAAAGGATGGATGTTCTTCTTCATGGACTACCTCCTCAGGTGGGGGATTTCAGCCCGGCCGGTGAGGACCGCCGGAGCCAAACCCTAATTTGCAATGGTCGCGCCTCGTTGGGTATTCCCATCTCAGAGAGCCGCTCCACCACTACTCATCACGTTCTCCCGGCACGGTCTCCGAAAGCCGCAAACCGAAACGCCCAATGCACCCCTTGGCACCGGGAGCGGCTGGATGCAACGCGGTTGAAAAACGCCCGCGGAGGACGCAGCGGACGCTCCCGCCCCACCCGTCCAGTTCTTCTGACACCCCTACGTGACAATTTTTCTTGACAAGCCGCGGAGGGGGCTCGTAGATTGGCAGTGCGGGCTGGAAAGACGACTCCGGCGAGCCACGAGCCCGCAGGTGCCTGTCACACTCATAGACATGGAGGAATCTAATGTCGAACAACTTGGACGACCCGGATCGCGTCTGGCCGACTGGCCTGACCATCAAGGAGTCGGAAGAGTTGCACAAGTATGTGATCGACGGAGCGCGGGTCTTCTTCGCGATCGCCGTGCTTGCGCACATTCTCGCATTCATCTTCACTCCGTGGTTTGGCTGACCCACCCCATGGATAGGCTAAGGAGACTACCATGACGAACGGCAGAATCTGGTGCGTCGTGAAGCCGACGGTGGGATTGCCGCTGTTCCTCGGATCTGTTGCGGCGATTTCGTTGATCGTGCACTTCTCGATCCTCAGCAACGTCGAGTGGTTCGCCGCCTTCATGGGCGGTTAAGCCCCCGGCCCGGCTCCGTGGTCAAAATCGACTTCGGAGCCGGGTGTGGGGTCGGATCTTTCTCGCTTCCCACATCCGACCTTGGTGGGTCATGGCTGCCTCATGGCACGCCAGTTCCGGACGGGAGTTCATCGCCCGCGACGCGGGGGGGGTTTTGCCCGCAGGTCGAGTCGCATAGGTTGCGCCCCTAAGGGCTCTGTTCCGACAGGGCAGAGCGGAGCCGCAACCACTGTAGCGATGTGACCCACCAAATTGTGGAGCTGCATGACAATGATTACGGGACGGATGTACAAAACCGAAGGTCAGGCCCACGCGGCCGTTGACGAGCTTCGGGGATACGGGATCGGCGAGGACAGGATCGTCCTGCTCTCTCCGGGATCCGATGTAGATGGGGCGGTACGGGAGATGCCCACAGTCCAGGCGGCGGCCTGCCGACTGGGTGTGGAGCGCGGCAACTATGTGGTGGCCGTGGATCCCTACTTTGGTGAGGGGCAATCGGTGGAGCGGATCCTTGACAGACACGACCCCGTGGGGGGGAGTGCTCTGCCTGCGGTGACGCCCTCCAACCCCGCACCATTCTCGGACCTCATCGGGTTCCCCCCACTCTCGGATCGCGGCCGGAGTTACTTCTCCGCTGCATTCCCGGAGTTGAGTCGCCCGCATTCCTTCTTTTCCTCGAAGTTCGGGATGAAGCTTCTCAAGGAGCGCAAAGGCTCCTTCACTTCCAGCTTCGGACTTCCGCTGCTGAAGCAGTCCCCTGAGAAGAAGTCCACATTCGGCATGGCGCTTCTGACGAAATCGAAGCGGCGCTGAATCAGGGATGCTCGCGCAGTGGCTTGCATGACTCTGAAGGACCCGTAGGACCTCGCCCTCACAGGCGGACCGGTCCGTTCTCGATTCCGGTGCCCCACGGTTCCGGTGACGGGGGCGGACCGGACTCTTTTCCAAGCCCGTAGTAATGGATCCCGGGGGCCTGAATGGATGGTCTTGGACGGAAGGTAACGAACGCGTGGATGTCCCTGGGTCCCAAGTTTCTCCCCTTTGCCGATGTGGTCACCCCTGACCTGTCGGCCGGCCGGCTCCTCCGACTCTCCCTCTTCCAGGTCTCTGTGGGCATGGCCCTCGTCCTCCTCCTGGGGACGCTGAACCGGGTCATGGTCGTGGAATTGGGCGTTCCCACCACCATCGTCGGCCTCATGATCGCCCTCCCGGTGGCCGCCGCTCCCTTCCGCGCCCTCATCGGCCACCGCTCCGACACCCATCGCTCGGAACTGGGGTGGCGCCGGGTGCCCTTCATCTGGAAGGGAACCCTGGTGCAGTTCGGTGGCTTCGCCCTCATGCCCTTCGCCCTTCTGGTGTTGGCCGGGCAGGGAGAAGCGCACTCGGCCCCGGCCTGGGTCGGGACGGGAACCGCGGCGCTGGCCTTCCTCCTGGTCGGTGCCGGGGTCCATACGGTGCAAACCGCCGGGCTGGCGCTGGCCACGGACCTGACCCCGGAGAAGTCCCACCCCAAGGTGGTGGGCTTCATGTACGTCATGATGCTCCTGGGGATGATTGTGAGCGCCCTGGTCTTCGGCGCGGCGCTGGCTGACTACACTCCGGGACGCCTCGTGCAGGTCATCCAGGGCGCGGCGGTCATGACCCTCATCCTGAACACCGTCTCCATGTGGAAGCAGGAGACCCGGCGCCCGAAACGGCTTCGGGGCGATGAGCCCGAACGGGATCCCACCTTTTCCGAAGCCTGGGCCGAGTTCAAGAAGGGTGAATTCGCTCTCATGCACCTGGTGATCGTGGGGATCGGGACCCTGGCCTTCGGGATGGCCGACGTGCTCCTGGAGCCCTTCGGCGGAGAGGTATTGGGGATGACGGTGGCGGGGACCACCCGTCTTACCGCCCTCTTCGCCGCCGGTGGCCTCGCCGGCTTCTGGGCGGGAGCCGTGGTCATGGGGAGGGGCGGCGAGCCCCACCGCTGGACCCTCTACTCCGCCGTCATCGGGATCCCAGCCTTCCTCCTGGTCATGTTCGCAGGGCCCCTGGGGGTCCTGGAGCTCTTCCTGGTTGGGAATTTCCTCATCGGATTCGGGGCGGCGCTCTTCTGGCACAGCACCCTCACCGCCACCATGAACCGGGCCGCACCGGAGCAGGTGGGGCTGGCGCTGGGTGCCTGGGGAGCGGTGCAGGCCACCGTGGCCGGCGTCGCCATCGCCATTGCCGGTGTCACCCGGGATGTGGTGAAGCTCGTCATTGGCCCCGAAGGAAGTCTCTTCGGCTTCGATCAGGTAGCCAGCGGGTACGTGGCGGTCTTCGCCATCGAGGTCCTCTTCCTTGTGGCCACCATTGTCGCCATCGTACCTCTCATCAGGCACGTGTCCAAGAAGAAGGCAGGGACCGTCGGAGCCAGCGATCCTGACGGATCGGAGGGCTCTCGGGCGGCCCTCGCCTCCAACGTCGACACGACGTGACGCCGCCCCCCCAGAGGAGATCCGCCATGGCCCCGCTGCCGATCCTCCAATATCCGGACCCCCGGCTCCGGCTCATATCGGCGCCGGTGGAACGATTCGATGAAGCGCTCCACCACAGGGTGGATGAGTTGTTCGAGACCCTGTACGCCAGCACCGGCATTGGACTCTCGGCCCCCCAGGTGGGTGACCTCCGCCGCATCGTGGTCATGGACCTATCAGAGAGCCGTTCCAAGCCCGAGCTCTACATCAATCCGGAGATCCTCTCCAGCGACGTCATGGGGTTGGTGGAAGAAGGCTGCCTCTCCATCCCCGGCGTCGTTGGCAATGTCATCCGCGCCACCCAGGTGAGGGTCCGGGCGGTAGACCGTACCGGGCATCCGTTTGAGCGGGATCTGGAGGGGATGCACGCCGTATGTATCCAGCACGAGGTGGATCACCTGAATGGGAAGCTTTTCATCGATCGGCTCCCCCTGATCCGCCGTCTGGCCCTCCGCGCATCGGCCATGTTCAAGGGGACGCCTGAACCGGTCCGCCCCGACTCGGCCTCCCCCTCCACCTCTCCCTCCCCCTCGGCCGCCCCAGCGCCCCAGCCCGCCCCTCCGCCTCGCAATCGCCCGGCCCGACCGAACTCCGGAGAAGGCAGGCAACTGGATGGGGGCCCGCATCCAGCTCCCGGTTGAGAGGGGCGGAGACCCGGCCCGGGGACCCCCGTCTCCTAGCCGTGGACGCCGGGCTCCGGGCGGGGCTGGCCCG
>SKJY01000347.1 GCA_007121775.1 Gemmatimonadota bacterium | reverse complement strand
CGGTGATGAAGAAGAGTGCCTGCCCCACCGTCCTCAGGGCGAAGAACCCGTACATCCACTTCCTGAGCCCCCACTGAAACCGCCAGGCGGCCAGGGCCATTCCCACGTAGGCCAGCCAGTCAAAGAACTTGTCCGTCAGTTGGTAGGTTTCCTCTCCCAGCCCGAGCCACTGAAGGATGTCTCCATCAATGACATCCAGGATGAAGTTGCTCCATCCGGCCACGAACGGGAAGAACATGGTCAGGCTGGCCAGAACCACCCTAAGGATCCAGATTATGGCGATGGCGATCTCGGACATGTCACCTCCGGCTCGGTCAAAGCCGAATCCAGGTGATGAGGGCGACGGCCAGGATGACAAGAAGCCCCATCCCCCGTCCGGTTCGTTGAATCTTTCTGTGCAGCATGAATGTGACTCCTAGACCATGTCGAAGCGCTCCGAGAGGATCAGGCGCTGAGGGATGCCCAGTTCGAGGAGAGCCGATTCCCCGATGTTCATCATGGGGCGCGGGCCGCAGAGGAAGTACTGGACACTCTCGGGCTCATCAGGGAGGTGACGCTTCAGAAGCTCCTGGTCCAGGAGGCCAACCTCGCCATCCCACCCGTCAGGCGGTTCTTCCAGTACGTGGACCAGCGTCAGGTCCAGCCGCTCCCGCAGCTCTTCCAACTCATCGTAGAAGAGGACGTCGTCCAGGGAAACGTTCAGGTAGATGAGGTGAATCTCCCGACGACTCCCCCGGGACGCGAAGGTGCGGAGCATACTCATCATGGGCGTGATGCCCACACCTCCGGCAATCATCACACAGCCCCGGTCGGGATCCGAATCCGGGATGAAGTACCCATATGGGCCCTCGAGAAACGCACGCCACCCCGGCTCCGCGTCCTTCACCGACGCCGAAAAGTCGCCCTCGGGCTTCACGGTGAACTCCAGAAGGTCCGGTGCATCGTCCGCGCTGGAGCTGAAGGAGTAGGGATGTTGCTGAAGGGAGAAGGGCGTCTCTTGAAGAGTAATCCAGGAATACTGGCCAGGCCGGAAGGTCATCCCCTCATGCCCGCTGGGCTCGAGAGCCAGCGTCCACGCCCCACCCCTCTCCGAGCGCAGCTCCCGCACCCGGTAGGGGCGGCGACGCATCCGCAGAGGCCGGATCAAGCGGGAGTCCACCAGGAGGAGGACGGCGGCCGCCGTCATTCCCACGAAGGTGGCCTGCTTCCAGAACTCAGCTACGTAGTAGCCGACCTGCAGGACGTGAACGACCCCCACGAACAGGACGAAGGTCGCCAGCACACCGTGAATGAGGCGCCACACCTCGTAACTCAATCCGAGATTGATGCGCCAGAGGCTGGTGGCAATCAGCAGCACCAGGGCGCCCAACACCGACGCAAGGGCCAGGGCTCGGACCAGGTCGACGCGAGGGTCCAGATAGGCCAGATACTCGCTATCGACCAGAATCAGGATGAGCGGGTGGGCGAGGATGAGGACCAGGGAGATGAGCCCCATCTCCCGGTGAAAGCGAAGCATGGAGTCCAACCCGAAGGAGGCGCCGAAACTCTTGAGCCTCCCTGAAAGAATGAACTGCCAGCCCATCATGGCGAGCCCCACAAAGCCGAGTCCGATGGAGAATTCAACCCAGAATCCGCGGGCTTCGGCAGCGCCGTGGTAGGCCACCCCCAGGGGTGCCAGAACCAGAAGGAGATAGGAGACAACCCAGAAGACGATTCGACCGACGCCGTACTTCACCGGCCCACTCCCCTCAGGACGAGGGTTCGGATCCAGCCTCCTCCAGAGCCCGGTTCAGTAACCGGCGCCCTTTCTCCATCCCTTCCTTGAACTGATCCCACTCCGACCCCTCATCCTGGGAGAGCTCTTCGAACATGGTTTGAGCCTGATCAAACTGCTCCCGGAGCTCCTTCATGGTCTTTGTGAGTTCGGCCCTGCGTCTGGCTTCTGCCCGATCCACCGTCTTCTGGAGCTCTTCAAGCCCCATCTGCCACTTCCTCAACTGCTCGTGGATCTCCGCGTTGGTGACCGCATCCGACTCGCTCATGAGGCCTCCCTTACCTGAAGTGTCAGGGTTGCTAGGACATGACTACTCTTGTCGTCAAAAACCAGAGGCATGTGGATGTGCCGTCACGCCTCGGACCGCGAGCCCCCCATGACGTGTGGCCATGCGCTCTTCCAGCGCCAGCCCCGTGGCCAGATCCAGGACCGGATCGGCTGAAAGATAGAGGAGATTCCACCCCGCCATCCTTCCTCCCGACTGGACGCTCCGGCCCAGCGCGGCGTAGAGGGGGCGGAGCGACTTGCGGCCCCCGAGACGGGTCCCGAAGGGTGGGTTTGTCACGATCCAGCCGGGCTCATCCGGACGAGGCGCTCGGGAAAGGGGAGCGGCCTCCAGGTGGATGTCCCCCTCCACGCCGGCGCGCGAAGCGTTGGCCTGGGCCGCTTCCACCATCCGGGGGTCCCGATCCGAACCGTGGATGGTGAAGCCCTCCAGGGGCTGGGGGCGGATCATGGCGCGGGCTCGAGCCACCTCTTCCTCCCACACGGCTGGGGGAAGGTCGGGCCAGTGGAGGCAGGCGAGGTCCCGGGGAGCGAGGTCGGGTGAGGCCATCCCCGGCGGGATCCGGCGGGCCAGGAGGGCCGCCTCGATGGGGATGGTTCCGGAGCCGCAGAAGGGGTCCACCACGGCGGGGCGGCTCCACTGTCCGTCCGGCTGCAGGGGCCCTTGCAGGAGGAGGGCGGCGGCGAGGGTCTCCCGCATGGGCGCGGCGCCCACGTGCCGGCGGTAGCCTCGCAGGTGGAGGTGCGCCCCGGAGCTATCGAGGCGCACGGTGATCCGGTCCCGATGCACCCGGATGACGACGAGGACTGGGGTGGCGGGTGGCGGCTGAGTCGAGGTTCCCACGCCGGGATCCGGCCCCTCCGGCAGCCCGCCCGCCTCCCGGAATCGCTCCTCAATGGCGCCCTCATGGTAGAGCCGCGAGCGGGAGGCGGACACGCGGAAGACGATTCGATGCTCATCGCCCGCCGCCGCCCCACGGACTCGCTCCCAGTCCACCGACTGCCGCGCCTTCCGAACCAGCTCACCCAGGGCCCGGGCACGGAAGCTCCCCACCTCCACCAGCACCCGGGAGGCGACGCGGAGGTGAAGGTTGGCCATGAGGAGATGGGACCACCCGCCTTCCCAGATGACCCCACCCACCACCGGTGTCAGGGCAGGCGCTGGGATCCCCATTACCGCGAGCTCCCGGGCCAGGGTTGCCTCCAGCCCCGGTGGGCACTGGGCCAGGATGCGGAAAGGAGAAACTGAGCTCGAAGGGGTCATGGCGGTACGTGGGGGAGTGATGGAGAGAGTACAGGCCAACGCACCGACGGTGCTTACGGGCACTTCGACCAACCCCGAATATGGCACGAAAACCGCAGGAACCCAGCCGCCCCCGCCGCCGGTGGAATCCCGCCACCGGGCAGCCCTCACCGATTAGCCTTTCGTGGACGGGCGCTATCTCGATTCCTGGCCCGCACCAGGAGTCCCGTGCGTTCCCCGCTCCGGAACAGGATGCGGACCGCCACTGTGAGGGCCAGGGTACCGATTGCCGATCCCTTCTCCCCTCAATGGAACAGCCTGCCATGCCTTCCTTCCCCAACCTCGATGAACTCTCTGTCCGGACGACCCGGCGTTCCCAACTGGTAGACATCGGGCCGAAGGTTCAGGCCCTCGTGAAAGCCAAGGGGGTCGAGGAGGGAGTGGTGCACCTCTGGTCCATGCACACGACCTGTGCGCTCACGGTGAATGAGAACGCCGACCCCGATGTGGCCACCGACATGGTCTGGAAGATGGACACGCTGGTGCCCCGGGATGAAGCGAGCTACCGCCACGCCGAGGGGAACTCGGACAGCCATGTGAAGACGAGCCTCTTCGGGCCAGGCCTCACCCTCCTGGTGAGTTCTGGCCGCCTGGTGCTCGGCCGGTGGCAGGGGGTGTACCTGGCCGAGTGGGATGGCCCCCGGACACGGACCGTTTGCATCCGAACAGTGGCGGAGCCAGGGACCGGGCCCTGACCGGACCACGGTAGCTCAGGTGGGGTGCGATCAGTTGGACTCACAACATGAGGATCCGCACCACCTGAGCCCGCTCCGCTTCGGAACATCGGAAGAGGCCCCGCGTGACGCCCTGGCGTCATCGAAGCGCCCCCGTGTCATGCGGGAACTCTGCCCTCGCCGACGCAGCTAGCTATCCAACGCCTCGTGGGCCCTGGCCTCCAACCCCCATGGGATGTCCTGAGCCCGCTTCCACCTGGCGGATGGGGTGTAGCCGTGGGGGCGGACTCCCTCCCTCCGGTGCTTGGCCAGGAGGCCGGCGAACGGGTCCTTGAGCGGAGGCGGAGGCGCCGCATCGGGGAGCGGCCAACCGGTCCGGTCGAAGAAGCGGATGCGGTCATTCACAACCTTCACCGAGAACCCCTCCTCGTGGACGGCCCGGTGGTGGAAGCGGCAGAGGAGGACCAGGTTCGAGAGCTTCGTCTCGCCGCCATCGGCCCAGTGGACGATGTGGTGACCCTCGCAGAAGCGGATCCCGCATCCGGGGAAGCGGCATCCCCCATCCCGGATCTCCAGGGCTCGGCGCAGCGCGGGGGGTATGGTCCGGGTGCGGCGGCCCACATCCAGCACTTCGCCGTTGGGCCCGCGTGTGGCCTGCACCACTGCGGCGTCGCAGCAGAGTCGCCGGGACGTTTCCGCGGAAACTCGGGTGCCGTCCGCGAGGTGCGATCGGCCCGGGGCGTGCTCCAGGAAGTGGGAGTGGGAGGGGGCGTCTGTGGGGCGGGTGTCAGCATCCTCCCCACCGCCGGTCCGGAGGGTAGCCATATCCGTATGGAGTACGACCTGGTAGCGCTCGGCGCGGGTGCCGGAGAGGGGGGCGGCGTGTTTGTGGGATGCCAAGGAGCCTTCGCCGCAACCGCACCGCCTACGGGTGGAGCCCGAGTGTTCGGGCGCATCCGAGGAAGTGGCGGATTCCGCCGCTGCTGGGGTTGGAGCCTCGTCGGTAGTCTCCGCGGGAACGCCTTCGGTGCAGGCCGTCACCCTCCGGGGGCCATCCGTGGTGCCCCGCTCGGACGCCTCCCCGTCATCCGTGTCCACGTCGTCCTCCGCACCGCCATCCACAAGTCCCCCAAACCCCACCCTCAGCGCCTGCTCCGCCAGGAGCCCCATCCCATCCGCCCGCCGCTGCCGGGGTGTGATCTCTCGCACCGCCGGTCCCATGGCCGCCCCCTCCGGCGCCCAGTCCCGCTCCGAGCGGAAGAGGGCATCCCCTGCCGCCTCCAGAGCCCGCATGAGAAGCGCTCCGACCTCCGGGTCCAGCCGCCCCCGGACCAGGTACATCCCGTCCTCATCGGGAGCCACGGAGAAGAACCGGCTCCGGTGCCGCTCCCGTTCCAGGTCGATCTCGTCCTTCCGGCAGAGCTTCTTCCATCCCCGCACCAGGG
>SKJY01000089.1 GCA_007121775.1 Gemmatimonadota bacterium | reverse complement strand
CGATCATGAGGCGACAAGACCTCGAATAGGTGAAGAGCCGTCGGTACCCCGGCGGAGAATGATCGACGCGGACGTCGGAGAAGAGGAAACGAACCGGCAAGCGCCTGCCCCCCCGGTCCTCCGTCCGCAGGGCCAACCGCCGGCAACGGACACCCTTCCGGTGCCGGCCTAGGGGAGCTATGTGCCTGCGAGGACGGGGCTTTCATAGGTGTGCCGGTTTGCCGCTCGGGGGCGTCTGTGCGGCACCTCTCCAGCCTGGCTTTCTTTCCGTCACCCCTCGCGGATGCGCCCTGTCCGCGGTAGGCCGAAAGCTCGGCGACCGCCGATTCGTCTTGCGTCAGACCAGCTTCGAATGTGTTATAGAGCCAGATTCGCGTGACTCAGCGGAGGATTTCAATTGAAAAAGCCCCGAAACGATAAGGCGCTGCGAGTAGGAGATCTTGATCCGCATGAAGCCCGGGAAGTGTTGCACCGCTTGTGGAAGAGAGGCGGGAAGCTCGAAGAAGCGATCGCCGAGGAAATGGAAGCCCTCCTTCGATCCGTGGACTCTGAAGCGGTAGCGGATAGAGTCTACTCGAATCTGGATCTGCTCACGCGCGAGGATCTGTGGGATCGATCTGGTCGAACCTCGCATGGCTACAATCATCCTGCGGAGGTCTCGTGGGAAATGGTGGAGGAAACCATCCGACCTTACTGGCAAGAGGTCGAGCGATACTGGAAGGTGGGGATGAAGGAGGAAGCGCTCCGGTGTTGCCTGGGCATCCTGGTTGGCCTCTATAATTTTCAAATGGAGTCGGATTCGACCTTTAAAGAGTGGGCAGAGGACGACCCGAGGGAAGCATTTTGCTGGATACGGGGGGAATGGGAGCGGGAGTTCAAGGATAAGACCCGAACCAGCCGGTTGGATGCGGAACTCTCCAAACGCTGTCCCAAGTGGGTGTAGAAAGGAACTCGCAGGCTTGGCGGGAAACGCTCATTTCCTGCCCTTGGCCCCGCACCACGCCAGACGCATTGAGGGTGCTCATGACCGAGTTTTCGAAGCGGGAGATGAAGCTTCTACGGGCCGTTTCCGGGAGGGCTTGGGAGCGGGAGTTGAACGCAGCCCTCGATCGGCTGCTCGAGCACTTCCAGGAGTGGAAACGAGGGAGGATAGACGCGTTCGAACTCTCCGATAGGATCCACCGTTTTCATGATGGGGACGCTCGGGATCTGTATAAGTTCTACACCGTTGCGAAGCCCCCTCGTGCAGCCGGGTACGCAGTGGCCCGGGGCTGGATCGAGGAGGAGGACCTCCCGCAGGAGTTGCTGGAGAAGCTGAAGCCGACGATCGCGTTCTATCAGGACGAGGCCGTCGATGAGGATGAGATTGACCCTTCAGACAGGACATGAGCCGCATTGATCAGACACGCGAAGGCAGACGAATCCGGGAAGGAGATCTGGTTCATCAATCGGACTGTGGTGGTGCTTCGCGCGCGCCAGCCCTTCGACGACTGGGCAAGGGGAACCGATGACGGAGCCGCAGCGGCGTATGATTCGTCTGGAGGATGGACGAATTCGTACCTGATCCCGGAATTCGATACCGAGGAAGAAGCCTGGGAATGGCTCGAGGCCAACTGCGGAATGATCTTCGAGATGGAGCTCGATTCGTGGTACTCGGTTCCGGAGGTCTGGCCCGAGGATCGGAGCTGGAGCGTGTTTCGGGAGTGGTTCGACGTGGAGCTGATCGAAACGGCCTGGGACCTGGTGGATGAGCCGCTATCGAGTGACCCGCCCGATCTCAGCGGGGGGGCAGAGGCCTGAGTCTCTCCATCGAAGCGGTCGGACGAGGCGTGCTTGAGGCGGAGGATCGGTTCCTCCGAGGGTACGCTATCGACGACGACGAGAGTGAAGAGGTAGTCCGCGCTGAAGGAGAACGGAACTTTCGGCACATCTGGGGAGGGGGGAGTGGATGGGATAGGCCTACGAGAAGCCACGAGGAACCAGAGGACTACGACGACCTCGTGTACCCTGTGCTTTTCCGGTTCCGGCGCCGGGCTGCGTCGCCGCTGAGACCTTCCGGCTCGTCCCAGCCCAGGGACTGCTCGTTATTCCATTTGACCTCCTCCTGGGATTCGTAGGGGTCGCCTTGCAGTCCTGGATCGAACCCTGAGAAACATCCGACTGTTCTCCGCGGACGGAGATCTTTCGGAACGTCTTGGCCGGGAAGGCCAGGGTCCAGGGGAGTTTCGAGACCCGATTCGCCTTCCCGAGGGGCTAGAGTAGCGGGAGAAGGCTTTCTGGCCGGATCGTAGGGAGGGAGCCCTTGCGAAAATCAGTCTCATCGCGTGTCACGATATAGTCGACGCCGACCTTGAGCGCAGCAGCGAGCTGCACCGCGTCCTCGAAGTCATCCAAGGGGAGGACAAGAGCTTGGTGAACATCGGCTTTCTCTACGGGAATGATCTCGACGAGTCGAAGGAGATCCGTAATAGCTGTAGCCGCTGTCGCCCGATCTCGGGCTTTCGCGACGACGTAGTGAACCGTCGGTAGGGTATGGCCGGCGACGAACCCGGTTACCCGATCGCGTTCTACCGCTGCGAGGAGTTGAGCAGCGGGTACATCCCAGGGATCGCGCTCAAGAACGAGGTCAAGAAGGATGTTGATGTCCAGGAGTACGCGCATCAGCTGTGCTTTTCCAACAGGTGGCGGCGGTAGTCCTCTCGACTCGGACCACCCTTGGCGATCCCATGAAGACGCCGCACCGCAGGTGTCAGGTCAGGCACTTCGTCGGACTCGTCCGCTGGGAGTGTGGAAAGGAACTCGCCGATCAGATGGGAAATGCTTGTCTGATGCCGTTCGGAGTACCGTCGAGCACGCTCAATGACATCGGGCTCGAGGGTGATGTTGAGTCGTTTCTTAGGCATGGGTCTCCCTGTGCGCACAGTGTTATTAAAACAATGCGTATTACTGCGCGGGAGGTCAAGCTGTAATGCCCCAGCTGGAACCGGACACCCCTGACCACTCCTTCCCAACCTCGCCCGGCGCTCATGCACTCAGCCTGCCTATTCCGAAACCCGACTCTCCTTTGGTACGGGGCCTCGGATGAGCGCGTGGCAGTGGGACCCTTCCAATGAACGGGGGGGCTGTCGAAGCGGGGCCGAGGGCACCATGATGGACTCTCTGCGACAGCCATAGACCACTTGTGTACATAGCCGGGGGAGATCATGGCAGCACAGCTTGAACCTAGCGAAGCCTGGATCAACGACTGGTTGTTGGGCGTCGATCTGACTCGGGAGGCCGATTTGGCCCGTTCGTTCGTCGACGTCTTCGCTCGATTCTGGGTGGCGCAACGCTTGAGCGAGAAGTCGGAAACCACGCGCCGCAGGCACTCCGGGAGTCTCCGTGCACTGGGAGGTCATCTGGTCAA
This sequence comes from Gemmatimonadota bacterium, assembly GCA_007121775.1. GTDB lineage: Bacteria > Gemmatimonadota > Gemmatimonadetes > Longimicrobiales > Gaopeijiaceae > PWLA01. The sequence goes on along the minus strand of SKJY01000089.1, from coordinate 2,087 downwards.
GGAGGGCGTCGAGCCCGAGTACTCGGAATGGACGGCCCACGAGCTCCTGTGGGAAGCTGTGGAAATCGGCGAAGGGCCTATGATCTTTGGTGGCGATGAGGCTTGGCAGGGTGAACTGGACGCTACGTGTAGACGGCTGCGTCGCTACCTCGAAGCGCAGAGGTGACAGCCCGAAGAAGGTGTACCTCCAGTGCAGCCAGCGGATGGAGCTGGAATGAAGGGAGGTGCGGCCTCCCTGGTGGGCTATCGACTCATGCCCTGGCTCATCGATCGCATCGCCCTCCCCCTGCGGCTGGCCGCCCCCTTGAAGGCCATGACCGCCGATGAACCCATGCGGAAGTACTTCGCCACCGATCCCCTGCTGGGGCGGATGAGGGTGGCCTCCAGGTTCTTTCGCACCATGCATGCCCGGAAGGCCGGCGAGTTGGACCTGGGCTGCCCCCTCCTCCTGGTCCATCCCGGGGCCGACGCCTGGACACCCACCGCCGTGAGCCGGCAGGCATTCCAGCGGGTAAAGGGTCCGAAGGCGTTCGTCGAGCTGACCAACGGCTCGCACCTTCCCGCGGAGCGATCCGCCATCGATGAACTCCAGCGCGAGGTGCAGCGGTTTCTGGCCGGCGTGGTGGGAGCGGGAGGAAGGGAGGAATGGGCGGCCCTCATGCCGGCACAGGACCGCCCCGCTGAAGGCCCCGATCCCTCCCGGCTTGCATGACCACCACCGCGGCTCGCTCCCAGAAGAGGTCAGGGAAATCGCGCACCGGGACGTGAGCAAGCCGTGGCTTGGACGATGGCTGGGAGAGTCTTGTCAGAAGTCCCATTCGACCTTGAGGAAGCCGTCCTCGATCTCCACCTCGAGTTCCGGGAGGTCGCTCCCGTAGATGTAGTTCCATGGGGAGAGATCCAGTACGGTTCCGTCTCCCCGGGAGAACCAGAGCCCCGGCGCAAGGCTGACCACCAGGACTTCCTCCCCGAACTCATTGATGACAAGGGGTGGGTTCAGGTCCATCTCCACGTCGACCTCCGCCTCCAGATAGACCTGGAACTCCCGGATGTCGCCAGCGAGACCTTCGAACCAACCTGCGACCCGAATGCTGGCGTCGCTGGGCCAGTCGGGATGGATGGACCGGATCTCCGTGAGAAGTTCGTCGTCATCCACATCATCGATCTCGAATTCCAGTTCGTCGTAGCTCCCCGGCCGGATCTCCCGGGACGAGACAGCCACCACAGGCCCATCGAGAAGGGACTCAAGGAAGATGGGCCCCCGCTCGAAGTCCTCGGTGCCTCGTGTCCCCTCCAATTCGATCTCGTCCACGATGAAGGAGAGCTCCGTAAGGACGAGGGTCCCGTTCGTACCCTCGACCCGCAACTCACCCCACACCGGTGTCCCATCTGCCTCCGTAACGGTGAAGGTGAGATCCGCACTGCCTGGGGCATCACCAGCACCCGTTGGGAGGTCGTCGGAGTTGCAGCCGGTGAGGCTCAGGATGCCGATGAGCGCCGCTGTTCCCAGATGGGTCTGGGGCTTGTACGAGGTTCGGGCTGGGTGGTGAAGGCTCATGGGGTTGGCTCCTCAGTGCTGGTGGGGAAAGGCAGTCCTGTCTGGGAACGGGTTCGGTTGATTCATTGGTCGAACCTGCATCGATCCCTCTGAGACCCATTCGGTCAAGGTCCATGCCAACAGGATCGGCCACGGTAATGCTGCGGTTTCCGAGATGAGCAGCCGCACGTGTGCGGAAGGTCTTTCTGCCCATGCGGAAAAATCCTCTCCACACCCCCTCGTTCAGGACAGGAGTCCCTGGTCCACCGCGATTCTCATTACGGTCCTGGCGATCTTCTTGGCTGCCGGCCAGGTTCGGGTCCTCATGGTCATGGTGACGCCCGGCGATACCGCTCCATGCGTAGGCCAGCAGCGTAGGTCGGACGCCGTCGCCCTGCCGGGGAAGATCCAAGCTCGGATTAGGTTATACTAGATCCTCGAGGCCTCCGAGTCGTTCTTTTGTACCACGTTTGTGGTACACTAGGCTGATGGGATTCGGGTGGTGGGTAGGTCCAAAGGCGGAGATTACTCGGAGTCACGGCATCATTGG
>SKJY01000140.1 GCA_007121775.1 Gemmatimonadota bacterium | reverse complement strand
GGCACCGGTCAGGACGGCGTGGAGATGGGCGGGGCCGCTGTGCCCTGCTCCGAGGCTCCGGCGGTCTTCTGGGGGCACACCGAGCCCACCTGGGAGGCCAACTTCACCTCGAACCTGCAGATGGGGAACTGGGGACTCTATGCCAGTGTGGACGGCCGTGGCGGACATATCGTCATGGACAACGGCATCAACGCCTCCCACACCTCCTTCCAGAACACCCGGGCGAGTTGGGAGCAGACCGACCCCATCTTCATGGCCTACCGGGCCATCGGGCGGACCCCCATCGGCTTCCACGACGGGGACTTCTTCAAGCTCCGGGAGCTCTCGCTGCGGTACTCCATCCCCGATGAGTGGGTGGATCGCTTGGGCATCAACCGGGCCTCCGTCAACGTGGCAGCCCGGAATGTGGCCACCCTCTGGGTGAAGCAGAATGTGACCAATTATGGAGAGGTGGAGATCATCGACCCCGAGATCGGGCGTCCCGGTCAGTCCTTCCCTGGTGAGCAACAGGCCGTGTGGCCGCCCCTCAAGACCGCCACCATCAACTTCCGGTTCTCCTTCTGATGTCCATGGGCAGAGATGGAAGGAACAGTCATGGAACAGGAAATCAAAAGGAGGAAACCGAGATGCAGATGATGACGAGACGAACAACGAATCGGAGGGGAGGCGGAAAGGCGCTGGGCCTGGCACTGGTCGGCGCACTGTTGGCGGCAACGGCGGCGTGCGACTCCCTCTTGGACGTAGACCTCCCCGGGCAGGTGGAAGCTCGGGAGTTGGACAACCCGGGGCTGGCAGAGACGCTGGTGCTGGGGGCTGTGGCGGACTTCGAGTGCGCCTTCACCTCCACCAGCGTAGCCACGGGGCTCTTCGCCGACGAGTGGTGGACGTCGTCGGGGCTTCGGAACTACAACATCTGGGGATCCCGGAATGAGGAGGTGCGGAACTTCGGCGCCACCGGGTGTGAGGCGTTCGCGAGCCACGGGACGTGGCGGCCGCTTCAGACCTCGCGGTTCACGGCGCTGGACGCGGTAGATCGGATCCAGGGGTGGGATCCCAGTGATGTACCTGACCGGGACGAGCTCATGGCCACGGCCCACGCCTACGCCGGCTACTCCATCCTGCTCCTGAGCGAAACCTTCTGCGAGGTGGCCTTCAACTCCAGCGAGGCCATGCCTCGTTCCTCAGGTTTCCAGATGGCTGAGGAGCAGTTCACCGACGCGATTTCCCTAGCTCGGTCGGCGGGGGCACAGGACGTGGAGTACATGGCGCTGGTGGGTCGAGCACGCGCCCGGCTGAATCTGGGTGACAACGCCGGGGTGGAGGCCGATGCGAGCCAGGTGCCGGTGGACTACGTCCGGTTTGCAACTTATTCGACTACGACTCAGCGACGCCGGAACAAGGTGGCGCAGCGCAACAACATCACCCAGGATATGTCGGTCCACCCCCGCTTCCGGGATCTGGAAGTGGACGGAGTGCCAGACCCCCGGGTACCTGTGGAGGTCACCGGTGGGCTGGGCAACGACAACATCACCTCCCTGGCGCTTCAGCAGAAGTACTCTTCGGAGGCCGCGGACAAGCCCTTCGCCACAGGCCGGGAAGCCCAACTCATGCTGGCTGAGGTCCGGGGTGGTCAGGCGGCGGTGGACATCATCAACGCCCTCCGAGCCGACTACGACCTCCCGGCCTTCAGCAGCACCGATGAGGCCGAAATCAAGCGGCAGGTGGTGGAAGAGCGCCGCCGGGAGCTGTGGATGCAGGGAACCCGCATGGGCGACATGCTCCGCTACACCGATGACGAGCTCGGGGAATTCACCTGGGAGACTGGACTCAACCAGAAGAACGAGCCCTATAGCGACCTCACCTGCATCCCCATCCAGGACGCGGAGCGAAACGCGAACCCCAACATCTCCTGATCCTCCGGGGTCGCTGACGCAGGAAAGCAGGGCGAACGAAACGGTCCGGGGCCTCGCGCTCCGGGCCGTTTCGCGTATCCCGAACTCCCGCAGGATCGTGGAGGCGCGGATCCACTCGGGGTCCTGCGGCGTAGCCTGACGGGAGACGATCCCATCTCAGCCGCCTGCCCGCTCAAACCGGAACCGCCATGACCAACCGCTCCCAAGCCGCGTTGATCCACCGCTCGCGAACCACCAGCACCACCGACTCTCGGGGCGGCAAGGCCAACCGTTCTCGAAGCGCTCGCACCAACCGCTTCCGGACCCGTCCCCTCCTCGCGGCCGCCACCCTCGTGGTGGCCTCCGCCTCCCTCGCCGGGTGTTCCGATGGCGTTCCCCTCCACGCCGGCGACCTCATCCGCCCAGCGGGTGGCGTGGGAGACTTCGAGGTCATGGTGGTGGCCGACGGGCTGGCTCACCCCTGGGGGATCGCCTTCCTCCCCGGCGGGGATATCCTGGTGACTGAGCGCCCCGGCAGGCTCCGCATGATCCAGGACGGCCGACTCCTCCCGGATCCCATCTCAGGGGTGCCCGAGGTGGTTGCCCGGGGTCAGGGAGGGCTGCTGGATGTGACTCTCCACCCGGACTTCGCCGAGAACCGGCTCGTCTACCTCAGCTACTCGAAGGACGTGGGGAGTGGGCGTACCACCACCGCCGTGGCACGGGGCGTCCTGGACGGCATGGCGCTGACATCGGTGGAGGAGGTCATCGAAACGGCGGCAGTGGGAAGCCCCGGTCGTCACTACGGCTCAAGACTGGACTTCGACCGGGACGGCTACCTGTTCATCACCGTGGGGGACCGGGGCGACATGAACCGGGCCCAGGATCTCTCGGATCACGTGGGCACCACGCTCCGCCTCCACGATGACGGGCGGGTGCCTGATGACAATCCCTTCGTGGGGGAGGAAGGGGTCCTACCGGAGATCTTCACCTGGGGGAACCGGAACGCCCAGGGGCAGGCGGTGCACCCTGAGACGGGTCAGATCTGGCAGAACGAACACGGCCCCCGCGGCGGCGATGAGGTGAACCTCATCCTGGCCGGGCGAAACTACGGGTGGCCCGCCATCACCCACGGCGTGGATTACAGCGGGCGGCAGATCACGCCGGATACCGCCCGGGAGGGGATGGAGCAGCCCATCCTCCACTGGACCCCCTCCATCGCCGTCTCGGGGATGGACTTCTACACCGGCGACGCCTTCTCCGACTGGCAGGGCAACCTCTTCGTGGGAGCGCTCCGGCACCAGCACATCCGGAGGCTCACCATGGACGGTGACCGGATCGTGGACCAGGAGGTGCTCCTGGCGGATCTCAACAAGCGGATTCGCGAGGTGGCCACCGGCCCGGACGGGTACCTCTACCTCCTCACCGACCAGGGAGCGGGTCAGGTGCTGCGGATCCAGCCGGCAGCGGCGTTCGGACAGCCGCCGAGGTAGGAGGGGAGGAGCGTAGGTTTCCCCTTACTCAGGGTCCCTCTGAGGCGACGAAGGTGGCTGAGACCTGGAAGGGCAATTCGTCGCCGAATTCGGTCACCAGAACCATCTCGGCCGATACTTGCCCCTCCAGGGTGGTCCCGGCTCCCCCCTGTATCTGGACCTCGCCGGCCACGCCGGTGCCGGACCCTGTCATCCGACGCTGGAGCGCCATGTAGTCCAGGTCGGGACTGGCGATCAGGTCGGACAACTCCTGCCACGACGAGAAATCGCCGCTGGCGTAGGAGGCCATGACCCCGGTGGTCCACTCACCCTCTTCCATCATGTCCATCATGGCATCGATGGAGAGAATGGAGTGGTTCCCGGCTCGAGGCCGCGTTCCTGACAGGAATGCGAACTCCAGCATCCGGAGGTCGCCGCCATCCTTCAGGGTCAGGACCACGATGAATCCGTCCTGTCCTGAAACCGGATCTCGACGCTGGAGCCAGAAGGCCGCTCCCTCTCCCTCCGCTTCGACGCTTCCGGTCATGGAGATGCGGGCGCTGAGGGGAATCGGTCTCACGGCGGTTGCCACCCCGCTATCAACAGGAAGCGTGGCGATTCCCACCTTGGCGGGAGAGTCCGGAGGAGCCGCCCAACCTGTCGGCGGGAGGCTCAAGAGCATAACCAGGACGCCCAGTCCCAGAGCCATGGGCAGGATCCGACGTAGGCGGGGTCCGATGGTCCAGCGGTCTTGAAGGGAGGCCCAAAGGGTGGAGCTGGAAGAAGCACCGGCCTCGAAAGAACCGAAGTAGCTGGGCATGGCAGCCTCACCGTGGGGGGACCGAGACGGCCCCGCGAACGGCCATCTCGTTGGAGGCCCGCCCAAAAGCGGTCTCCTAGTCCCATAGTGGACTCGCCCGCACCGATCCACAAGGCTCAATAGAAGCCCTGGCGGGCCATGCTCTTGAAGGCTTCCGGCCCAGCGGGATACGGTACGGAGGGGGTGGGATGAGCTCCGCAGATCCCACCCCCGTCACGGTGGCGGGCCCTGCGGGATAAGGTTTACGGAGGGGGTGGGATTAGCTTCGCAGATCCCACCCCGTCACGGGGGCTGGCCCTTCGGGATAAGGTTTACGGAGGGGGTGGGATTCGAACCCACAAGCCCTTTCGGGCGCCGGTTTTCAAGACCGGTGCAATAGCCGTTCTGCCACCCCTCCAGATGACTTCCTGTCGCGGGAATAACCTCAGTGCAGGAGGTCGCTGAGGCAAGGGGTCATGGCTCGGCAAAGGCCGCTGTAGACCCCGACACCTCCGAAATCAGAATCTGGATTCTGATTTCTGGCCACCCGCCACGCCGCCGCCACGGTCGTTTCGCCACCAGTGCATCACCCCTCCCGCTTCGCCGCTGCAGGGGCAGGCAGGGGCAGCGTGCGTTGGGCGGCGTGCGCCGAGGCCCTAGAATCCTTCATTCGCAGCCCTCATCAGACTTCAGTGAAGAGTTCTACCCCGTTTTCGTAGTGCAACCCTTCAGGCTCGATGGCCGAGCGGAGTTCGCTGAAGGGTTCTACCCCGTTTTCGTAGGGTAACCCTTCAATGAATTGAATTTCTGTCACGAGTGAAGGGTTTCTCACCCCCCAAGAATTTCCCGTTCAAGGATCCACCCCCAACCCTCCCGAAATCCTCCCGTCTTTAGCGCGCACAAGCCCCAGTTCCCGCTGGAACGACGCCCCCAGGCCCCCTTCCCCGCCGCGGAGCCGGGCCATTAAGCCACCCCAAGCCGACCCCTGCCGGCTGTTCATGGATGCTGTTGGGGAGCCATCCGGCACCCGCCTCGCCGCGGGCCGACTCTCCCATCCAACAACATCATCCCAGAACGGCCTAGAGGCCCGCCGAAACCCAAGACCCACTCACCCCCGACCCCTCCCACCCCGACGGGCCTCTTGGCATTATTCTTAGCCGCTTAGCCGTCCTAGGACGCTCCCCCCTCCCCACCCCAAGCCACCCGGACCCGGATCAGATGCTTCGCCACGGCTCCCTCAAGCTCCTGCCACCCCTTCTCTTCGTCCTCTTCCTCGGAGGATGCGCGCTGGGCTCCGGCACCCCAGCGGCTCCGGCTCCCCCCACCAACCCCCTCCT
>SKJY01000161.1 GCA_007121775.1 Gemmatimonadota bacterium | reverse complement strand
GGGCCTCGGGGGCGACGATCCTCAGGAGGGAGCGTCCGGGGCCGGCCAGATCACCGGGATCGACCCGGCGGTGGGTCACCACCCCGCTGAACGGGGCGCGAATGACGCTGTACTCCCGCTGGGCCTCGGCCTCCCGGAGCCCGCTCTGGGCGGCGGCCAGGGCCGCCTCGGCCTCGTCCAATTCCTGGCGGGTGGCGGCGCCGTCCTCGGCCAGATTGCGGATTCGGCGATGGGTCTCGGAGGCCAGCTCCATCCGGGAGCGGGCCGATTCGATGCGGGCCTCCACATCGCTGTCATCGAGGCGGACAAGGGGAGCGCCGGAGCTCACCCGCTCCCCGACCCGGACCTCAACCGAGCGGACCGTCCCGCTGGCACGGGTGGCGATCTCCGCCACTCGGTCCGAATCCAGGGTGGCTGCGAAGCTGGTGCCTCCAGTGGAACGGAAGGCCTGGGTCACCTCGAGCTCGCCGGTCACGGGCGTCCGGGGAATCTCTCCCGGCTCTTCCCGGCCGCAGGCTGCCAGGGCAGGGAGCAGAAGAAGGAGAAGAAGGCGTTTCATCGGTTGTCTCCGAGGTTCAGGCTTGCGTCAGCGGGAAGCGTGGGTAGAGCTGAGTCCATGTCGTGGTGGATACCGGAGAGGAAGCGCACACGGGCGGCAGCCATGGCCAGGTGCACGGCGGCGTCCACCTCCCTGGCCGCGTCCTGGGCAGCGCGTGCCTCCACCGTCACCAGATCCGCGGCGGTCACCAGGTCTTCCTCATAGCGGCGGCGCATGAGGCGGGCCGCCTCGCCGGAGGCGCGGGCGGCGGACCGGGCCACCTCGAGGCCTTCTCGGGCTGAAGCCAGGGCCCGGACGGCCTCCCTCATCTCCACCTCTGCCTCCCGGATCCGGAAATCGTGCTCCCTGGCCACCGCCACCCGCTCGGCGTCGAGCGCCCGGATGCGGTCGGTGAGGGCTCCACCGGTGTAGAGGGGCACTCGCACCCGGAATCCCACCATCCAGTTGGTTTCCGGGCTTGCGAGGGGGGCTTGGGCGTGGGTTCCCACCCTGGCGAAGCCCTCCATGGAAGGGAGGCGGGCGCGCCGGGCCTCCTCGACCCGGGCCGCCGAGGCTTCAAGGCGGGCGCTGGACGCCAGGAGGTCAGGCCGCCTCTGCGGGTCCGTTGCGAACTGCCCGGAGGAGGGGAGATCGGTAGAGGCAGGGAGGGCGGGGAGGCCCCGGTCCACCGGGACGGGGATGCGGTCGCCCTCCCATCCCAGGGCCAGGCCCAGGCGCTCCCGGGCGTCCTGAATCTGCCGCTCAGCCCGAATGACCTTTGCCCGGGCGTTCTCCGAGGCGGCCCGGGCCTGGAGGAGGTCGGCCTCGGTGGCGAGCCCCTCTTCCACCCGGCGCTCCGTGACCCGGAGGTTCTCCCGGGCCGACTCTGCCGACGCCTCGACGGCGGTGAGACGGGCCTCTGCCCCCACGCTCTCCAGGTAGTGGAGCTCTGCGCGGAAGGAAGCGGCCCGGGCGGCCCACTCGGACCCGAGTCCGGCGGCCTGGGCCATGGCTTCGGCCGCATGGGCGGCCGAGGTGGCAGCTAGATCGAAAGGAGCCCACTCCACCCCGACCCCAGCTCCCCAATCGCCCAGGGCGTCGGGGCTGTTCAAGCGCTCCGGTGCGAAGTCCGCTTCGGTGAAGCGACCCTGACGCAGCCGGCTTCCGAATGCGGCCACCGGGTCGTCGGTACGGAGGGCATCGAACTCGGCACCGATGGTGGGGAGGCGGTAGCTCCGGCTTGCATCCCACTGGCGGAGGGCGCCCTCCGCCCGGGCCCGGGCCGCCAGGACCTCAGGGTGGGCGTCTGCGGCTATTCGTCTGGCCTCCTCGAGTGACACGGGGATGTCCTGGGCAGTGAGGGGAGCCACGGTCCCGGTCCAGCAGACGGGGATCGCCAGGAGAGCCAGAATCGGAACCGCCGCCACCGGGGGAGACAGTCGGATTTTGGGTGGAGTGCGCATAAATATCGAAGGATATGAATTAATGGATGTGTTGGGAAAAAGACAAATCCGCTCTGGGACCGATGGCCTCAGGGATGGACGGCAATGGGTACGGGTGAGCTCAAGGATGGAGGGCACCAGAACCGGGTGAAGGGCATCGGTACCGGATGAACCCAGGGGTGGATGCCACTGGAGCGAGAGCGACCGGAGCCAGAGCGAGCGGGGAGGCTCAGCAATCCCCGCGGCGAACGCAGTCCAGCACGGTCCGGGCGCGGGGGTCCCCGATGCGGTAGTGGACGTTGATCCCATCACGCCGTCGCTGGAGGATCCCCTTGTCCCACATGGTGGTGAGGTGCTGGGATGCCACCGGTTGACTCACGCCCACCGCCTCGTAGATCTCGGTGACCGTGGACTCGTCGGCGCGATCCAGGAAGTCCAGGATCTGGAGTCGGGTCGGATGTCCCAGGCACTTCAGGATGTGAGCCGTGCCCTCCACATCGGAGCGGGCCAGGATGTCCTGCGGCGCATCGTTCGTGGGGTTCATGGCGTCGTCCATGTTCCGGGCTGTCTGGTCGGGGAAGCAGAGGCCTCACGCCAGCACAGTATCGTTATCTTGAGACATATGGATATTACCATGTTGGCAGCAGGGGTCAAGGGGCTCCTCGATCGGTCTCTCTCCGAACTCCGATTTGCGTGCAGCGGGCAGTGCATAGGGTGGGGGCCACTGGATCAGGCAAAGCGCCACATCAAAAACCGAATCCAGATTCTATTTTCTGGTCCGCCGCGTTGGCTGCCCGATCCTCCTCTGGCTCCTCCGCCACCCCCTCGCGCCTGTTCGTGGCGGCTGTTGGGGATGGGATGCCCCTTGGGCGGCAGGTCTGAGGCCGGCCCCGCCCCACCAACAGCCGCCACGAACAAGCCCCCAGCGCCTGATGAACCCCCAGCGCCTCCTCATCCAGCCCCCTCCTTCGCTCAGCTGCACCCGAAACGAAAAAACCTCCAAGAAAACCGAATCCAGATTCGGTTTTTCGGGCAACCGACCTCCATGGCCACGACTCCGGAACCCTGACCCCGGGGGGAAGGGTTTCATGGGGCCATTCCTTCCAGCACCACCCTACCCACCATCACCCACCCACCCGTCCCCACCCTCCGGTGACCCCCATCAACCACGAGTCCATGCCCCCAGGTCCCCCAAACGGAACCCATTGGCTGAGGTCGGCGCTGAACGCCGGCGGCTCGGTGGTGGCCGGGCTCCTCCACCGAACCGGGATCATCAACCGCAAACGGCTCGGCGAGACGGTGGGCCTGGCCTGGCCGAGAATCGTGACCGGCCTCGCCATCATGTCCAAGAACACGGTGGATCTGGCCGTGATCGGGATGGTGTTGGGAGCCCCCGCCGTGGCGGGTCTGGCCTTCGCCTTCGCCTACTGGCAGCTAGCCAAGTTCCTCTCCATCGGGCTGGCCGGGGGCACCGTGGCCCTGGTGGCTCAGAACTATGGCGGGGGGCGGCCGGATCGGGCGGCTCGGGTGGTGAAGCAGTCGCTTCTCGTGGCAGCGGTCCTGGTGGCGCCTCTGGTGGTGGGGTTTGTCGCCTTCGCCGAACCCCTCATTGCCCTGGTGGGTGGTGAGGGCGATGCCCTTCGCTTCGGAGTCATCTATCTGATGGTGACGGCTCCCGCCCTGGCGTTCGAGTTTTTCAACATCATCGCCAGCCGCACCTACGCCGGCGTGGGAGACACCTTCACCCCCATGGTGGTGCGCGCCGGTGGCGCGCTCCTGAACGTGGTACTCACGGTTGCTCTCGTCCTGGGAGCAGGGCTGGGGGTGCTCGGCGCCGGGATCGGGACCGCCGTGTCCATCGCCGCCGTCGCCGCCACCCTGGCCTGGGGGATGACGGGCCGCTCCTACTTCGGGCGCGGTGCGTCGCCCGTGCCGGTGCGACGGGCAGGACCGTGGGTGGATGTGCCCCTGGCTCGGGACCTCCTCCGCGTCTCCACACCCCTCATGGCCCGGCGCGTTGCCGAAGGATTGGTGGTCTTCCCCCTTCTCTGGGTGGCTGCGTCCTTCGGTGCCGTCACGGTGGCGGCGCTGGAGGTGGGGCGCCGCGTGGCCGCACTCCTGGGCAGCTTCAGCTGGGGGTTCTCCATTGCCGCCAGCACGATGGTGGGCAAGCGCCTCGGGGCAGGGAAGGAGCGATTGGCCACTGCCTACGCCCGGGATGTGATCCGGCTCTCGGCGGTGGCCTACATCCTGGCTTCCGCCGGAGTCGTCCTTGCCGCTGAGCCCATCGCCCGGATCTTTGTGGACGACTCGGCGGCGGTGGCCGCAACCACCGCCTTCGTGATCGTCGCCGCCCTGGCGGCAATCCCCATGGGAATCGACGGCTCCGTGACGGGGTCACTCCGTGGGGGCGGCGACACCCAGTGGCCCTTCTACGCAACAGTGGTAGGTCTCTACCTCTTCGCCCTCCCAGCCGCTCTCCTGGGGCTGGTGACTCCGCTGGGGGTGGCGGGGCTGTACGCAGCGCTCCTTCTGGAGCGCATCGTGCCCGCCGTACTGAACGGGTTCCGATTCCGGTCAGCCAGGTGGCTGGAAGTGAGCAGACGATACCGCCCGCCGCCCACCGGACACGGCGGCACCCGCCGGGCTAGCGAGGCCCCGGTGGGACGTGACGGCGAAGGAAGTCGTTGAGGCGGCGGAAGGTGTGGAGGGCGTAGTGATCAGAGGCCGCCCACCAGTGGGCCGAATTGTGGACCAACTCCAGTTCGAAGGGACGGCCCAGGAGGGTCAGTTTCTGGGTCATCATGAAGGTGGTCTTGAGTGGGACAATGTCGTCGTGGACCCCATGCAGGATCAGGAGGGGGTCCCGGAGCTCCTCTCCCCAGGCCAGCAGGGTCCGCTCGAAGATCTCCGGGTGGGTGTCGGGATGCCTCGTCAGGTGTTGATCAAAGCCGGTGAAGTGGTGCACGTCCACCGCCGGTGCGCCCGCCACCCCCGCGGCGAACAGTCCGGGCTTCCGGAAGAGAGCGGCGAGGACCAGGAGGCCACCATAGCTGTTCCCCCAGATCCCGATCCGGTCCGGATCCACATGGGGCAGGGTGGCCAGGTATTCCACGGCGCTGTGAAGGTCCTCGAGGTCATCCCCGCCCCAATCCCCCTGGAATGCCTCCCGGAAGTCGACCCCGTACCCCACGCTCCCCCGGACATCGACCAGCACGGTGATGTAGTCACCGGCCATGGCCATCTGCTGCTGGAGGATGGACGTGGGTCGGTCGGGATTCCAGTAGCGCTGTACCGTGTTGGAGTACACGCTGCCGATGATGACGGGGTAGCGCTTCCCCGGCTCCATACCAGGCGGTTCGATGATCCGGGCGTGGATGGTGTGGCCGTCGATGCGGCTGGGGAAGGAGACGTAGCGCGGTTCGATCCACCGGTACTGACCGAATTCGGGGAGGGGAGAGTGGGTGACCCGCCGCTCGTGACCGGTGTCCGTGTCCAGGAGGTACAGCTCCGAGGGGATGGTGTCGCTGGAGGAGATGAGGGC
>SKJY01000294.1 GCA_007121775.1 Gemmatimonadota bacterium | reverse complement strand
TACCTCCTGGCCATCGAGGGGGAGGAACTCACCACCGGAGACAACCCCTACAGGCATCTGGCGCACCGGGCCGATCACCCGGTCACCTTCACGGTGAACGACCGACCCACCCTGGAGGGAGCCCGTGACGTGACATTCGATCCCATCACCAGCGAGAATGACCTCATCTATCTGGACTGGGTGGAGGCCAATCGCCGATATGTGCTGGAGCGCACCGACGGGCGGGTGGGCTACCTCCATCTCCCCAACATGGGCGCCGAAGGGATCCGGGAGTTCATCAAGTACTTCTACCCTCAGATCCGCAAGGAGGGGTTGGTGGTGGATGTGCGGTACAACGGGGGCGGGAACGTCTCCCAGATGCTCATTGAACGCCTCCGACGGGAACTTCTGGCCACCGGCTTCGCCCGAACCAGTGAGACCGCTTCCACCTATCCGAATCAGGTGTTCATCGGTCATATGGCCACCATCATCAACCCTCAATCCGCTTCCGACGGCGACATCTTCCCCGCCATGTTCCGGCAGGCCGGGCTGGGACCCCTCATCGGCGAGCGTACCTGGGGAGGGGTCATTGGCATCACCAACCGGGGACCGCTGGTGGATGGGGGGAGTGTGAATGTCCCTGAATTCGGGTTCAACGACGCCCAGGGCAACTGGGTCATCGAAGGGTTCGGGGTGGAGCCGGATCTGGAGATTCGTCAGGATCCCGGTGCAGTGGTTCGGGGCGAAGACCCGCAGCTGGATCGGGCCATCGCCGAGGTCTGGGAGAGGGTCCTGGCCGAGCCCAGGGTTCTACCGGAACGGCCCGCGCCGCCGGTTCGCACCCCCACGGACGCCTCGCCGGGGCGATGATGGGATGGGCCGGCGGATGGGCGCGGGGTCGGGCGCCTATCCGCCGGCCCTCCGCCGTTCCATGACCTGCCGGAGCCAGTTGGCCCGGGCGGGGGGAAGGTCGTGGAGGAGTCGGCGCCCCTTCCGGCGGGAAGTGGTGATGGGCTCTCCGTCATAAAGAAGGATCTGCAAAGCCGCTTGCCTGGCAGGAAGTGCGGCTCCAGCCAGGAGGCGGATCCACTCCTCCCGGCCCAGGTCGAGCCCGGCGCCCCTAAGCCGGGGCGCCAGGTGACGCAGGAGATCACCGGTGGGACGGGGTGGCCGGGTTCTGCCCGAGAGCTCGGCCCCACGAAGGCCAACGGTGATGATCCGGAGGTGCCCTCCCTTCTTCCCACCCCGGATCGCCCCGAGCTGCGCCCACTCGTCCAGGGGCCAGCGGGTCAATCGGTGGAACCGGAGGGCACCCGCTCGCTCCATCCATCCCAGCGTTCCTTCGGAGCTGTTCCCCTCTCCCCCACCCTGCCCCGGAGTCCCCAACTCCAGCCCCAACTCACCGGCAAGGGCCGTGAGCGCATCCGCCAGATCCATGGTGGAGGTCTCCCCGGGGAGAGTGGCACCGGGGGCGGTCCACTCTCCCTCCCAATCCAGGGATCCGGATAGGCCCGGGACCTCCCCATCCCCCCGTTCCAGGAGAGCCAGGAAGAGGCCACCGGAATCCAGATGGTGGGGGTGGATCCGGACGGTGCCCGCCAGCTCGGCGGCGAAGCGACGCTCCCCGAAGGTCGTGAGCCCCGGGGCGTGGGGGAGGTCCAGGGTCAGGGGAATGAGTCGGGCGGGAGGAGAACCACCGGGACCCTCGCCAGGATTTCGGAGAACGGCGTCCACCACCGCCTCATTCTCTTCCGGCGCCAGGGTGCAGGTGACATAGAGGACCCGCCCGCCCGGGATCGTCATGCGGAGCGCCTTCCGCAGGAGCGCCTCCTGGAGTTGGGGCAGGCGGTGGAGATCGCCCTCTGAGGCCTGATGGATCACACCACCCCGAGAGCGTCCCTCCCCGGAGCAAGGGACGTCCGCCAGGACCCGGTGGAAGCGGGGGCGCTCCGGAAGCTCCAAGGCATCCCCTACCACTGTGATAACGCTGGGATGGGCCAGGCGAGACAGATTTCCAGCCAGCGCGTGCACCCGCTTCTCAGAGAGGTCCACGGCCACCAGGCAACCCTGGTCATCCATGAGTTCGGCCAGATGGCAGGTCTTGCCCCCAGGCGCGGCGCAGAGGTCGAGGACGGTCTCGCCGGGCCGGGGCGCCAGCATCGGGGCTGCCAGAGTCGTGGCCACCTGCTGGATGTAGAAGAATCCGAGCCAGTGTTCCAGGGTTTCCGAGAGGGGAAAGGGCTCTTCCTGGACTCGGAAGACCCCCGGTACATCAGAGATGGGGCTCACCTGGAAGCCCTGGGCCTCGAGCCTCGTGCGGAGCGCGGCCGGATCGGCCCGCCCCAGCCGCACCCGGAAGGTCCGGGGCTCCGGGCGATCCAGGGCCTCCTGGAAGGCCGCCCACTCCCGGCGTGGGATGAAGCTCCGGTAGCGTTGGAATGGGGGCGTGTTGGACCCCCGTGGGGTTGTGGACGGCTCGGTCATGACTCGGTTCGGGGGACCGGAGTAGTGGGGGGCGGCGTTCAGAGCCCGAGGGTGGAGTGCGAATCTGGATCCTACTGGTCCTCGCCGGAACCCCCATTTTCCGTCATGGACTGGAAGAGCCGCTCCGCGTCATCCCGCCGGGCGAGCTTCGATCCCTCCGTCGTGACGGCGGCGGCTCCGCACGCCACCCCGAAGTGAACCGCCTTCAGGAGATCCCACTCCCGGGCCAGGCCGAACACAATCCCGGCCACCATGCTGTCGCCTGCGCCCACCTTGCTACGGATGGGGACCGTGGGTGTCCGGATGGGGGTTCCGCCGTTTTCGGTGATGAGGAGGGCGCCGCCGCGCCCCAAGGAAAGGGCGATTGCCTCCAGGTGTCCATCCTCGATGAGCTCCACGCCTGCGTCGATCTGCGCCTCCTCGTCCGGAAGGTCCCGCCCCACCAGCTCCTGGAACTCCCGGATGTTGGGCTTGATCAGGTAGACCCCGGCTTCCACAGCCTCCTTGAGGGGTGGGCCGGAGGTATCCACCACCAGGCGGGCGCCGGACTCGGCGGCCATTCGGGAGATATGGGCCAGGAAGTCCTCGGGCATTCCGGGGGCAAGACTTCCACTGGCCACCATGAGGTCCGGGGACAGCGCCTCCAGGTCGTCGAGCAGTGCACGCCATTCCGCCTCCTCCACGGTGGCACCGGGCATACCGAACCTGAACTGGTCGTCCGAGGAGGTCTCGGTGACGTGGAGGTTTTGACGGGTCCAGTCGCCGGTGGTGGTGGGGCGATGGTCCAGGCCGGCGTCGTCAAGGAGACCGGACAGGGTATCCCCTGTAGCGCCCCCTGCCAGATAGAGCGCCGTTGAATCAGCACCCAGTTCATGGAGAACCCGGGAGACATTGAGCCCACCGCCACCGGGCTCCCGGGTCGGCGATTCACAGCGGAGCTTCCGGTCCGGCTTCACCCGTTCAACCTCTGTTCCCAGGTCGATGGCAGGATTTACGGTGACAGTGGCAATGGACAGCATGATGCGCGGCTCCCTGTCTATGGATGAACCCTCAGACGAATCATTCCGGAGGAGCACACCGCCATCAACCGGTAAGCCGGAACGTTCCCGGGGCTGAACGGTGCCCCCATCCACGTAACCTAAACATTTAGTACCTTGAGAGTGCAGTGATCCAAGTCACTCCTCCTCTCTCCTCCAGGATTTCCCATGCCGATCCTCCTCTTCGTGCTCCTGGTCATCCTCATCGCCATCTTCGGATTCTGGGACACCCTGGCGGCGATCCTGGGCGCCGCCGTCATGGTGGCACTGGCCGTCCTCGTGGGTCTCGGGTTCCTGGTGGTACTGGGCCTCGTGGTGAGCGGGCGAATGCGGGCCGGGAAATGAGTCACGTCGGCAGGTGTGTGAGCCGCTCTCCGGTTGTCCCATTTGCCGCTGGAGAAATCCCCATGCCTATGCGGATATCCCCTTGTGGGCAGGAGCGTTGACGTCACCCCGTATCGGCGGGTACCCTTCCTCACCCAAGACGAACCACCTCCCTTCCCCGAAAACCCAGGTCTTCATGCTCCCCATCGATCTTTCCGGTAAGCGTGCTCTCGTGGCAGGTGTCGCCGATGACGGCGGCTTCGGCTGGGCTATCGCCCGAGCACTCGCCCAGGCCGGTGCCCAGGTATGTGTGGCCTCATGGCCCCCTGCCATGGGCATCTTCGAGAAGCTCCTGGAGCGGGGAAGACTCGATGCCTCCAGGAAGCTCCCGGATGGTTCCATGATGGAGTTCGAGCGGATCTATCCGCTGGACGCCGCCTTCGACACCATGGATCAGGTTCCGGAGGAGATTCTGGAGAGCCGGAGGTACAGTGACCGAGGGGACTTCTCCATCCAGGGGCTCGCCGCCGCCCTGAAGGCGGACTTCGGGTCACCCTCCCTGGACATCCTGGTCCACTCCCTGGCCAACGGCCCCGAGGTGAAGAATCCCCTCCTGGAAACGAGTCGGCAGGGGTACCTGGACGCCGTCAGCACCAGCGCCTACTCCCTCATCGGCCTCCTCCGGGCGCTGGGGCCTCTCATGCGTGAGGGGGGCTCCGTGGTATCACTCAGCTATCTGGCCTCGGAGCGGGCGGTACCGGGCTATGGCGGTGGTATGAGTTCGGCTAAGGCGGCCCTGGAGAGCGACACGCGGACCCTGGCGTGGGAGGCGGGCCGCAAGTGGGGCCTCCGGGTGAACACCATCAGCGCCGGCCCTTACGCCAGCCGTGCCGCCAGCGCCATCGGCTTCATCAGCCGGATCATTCGCTTCTACGAGGCGAATACTCCGGTGGAGCGTTCCCTTGAGGCCATGGACGTGGGCCACACCGCGGCCTTCCTGACCTCTCCGTTATCCGCCGCCATCACCGGCAGCACCCTCTACGTGGACAATGGCTTCCACGCCATGGGGGCCACCATGCATCCGGCCGTACCAGAACCCGACCAGGAAGACTGAGGAACTCCGTTTGAAGGGGGGGCCGTCACCCCTCCCCTTCGTCCCCCTTCCGGAGCACCCTATGGATGGCCTCCAGGAGCGTGTCCGCCGTGTAGGGCTTTGGGAGGAAGTGGCGGATCCCCGACTCCACCGCCCGGGCCACTCCGCCATTGGTCCCGAGCCCGCTGGCGGCGATGATCCGCACCGCCGGATCCATTCTCTTGAGTGCCCGAATGGTGGCCGGACCATCCATGATGGGCATGACCATGTCCGTGAGCACCAGGTCGATCTCGTCGCCCCTCTGGGCATAGATGGCAACGGCATCGGCGCCGTCCCGAGCCGTCACCACCCGGTACCCGAAGGTCTGAAGGGTCTGCTTCGTGATCTCCCGGACGGAGCTTTCGTCGTCCACCACCAGGATGACCTCCCCCTGCCCCCGAAGGAGTTCCGCCCCGAGCCGTTCTGCCTCGCCATCGACCCCGCTCTCTTCCCGAGCCGGGAAGTAGAGCCGGAAGGTGGTTCCGTTCCCCGGTTCTGAGTAGACGTTCACGAAACCTCCGTGGGCCCGGACGATGGCGGCAACAGTGGAGAGCCCGAGCCCCGTCCCCTTCCC
>SKJY01000113.1 GCA_007121775.1 Gemmatimonadota bacterium | reverse complement strand
TCTCTGAATGCCCCGGCCGCTGTGGGATGGGGTCTTGGTCGCCAGGCGGTTGTGTCCGGACTCCCGCCTGACTCCCGGGGGGCCTGCTCACCCCCACCTGAGTTAGCTTTTGGAGACCTCCGCCAACCCCTGCCCCTGTAACTCCATGGACCCCCAGCGGCCCACCACACTCCTTCGACTCCGCATGCCCGACGGCCCGCCGCCAGGCCCCGCACCAGAGACTGCGGCCCCGGCGCAGGCCGCTGAGGTGCAGGCCTTGGCCCGCTTCATCGCCGGGAACCGTCCGGTGGTGTTGGCGGGAGCCGGGTGCAGCACCGAGTCCGGCATCCCCGACTACCGGGGAGCCGGTGCCCGGGGGCGGGACCGCCGACCCGTTCTCTACCAAGAGTTCGTGCGAAGCCCCGAGGCCCGCGCCCGCTATTGGGCCCGGAGTTCGGCTGGGTGGACCCGTTTCCAGGGCGCTCGGCCGAATCCGGCGCATCGGGCGTTGGCGGCGTTGGAGGAGAGGGGGGAAATCCCAGGCATCATTTCTCAGAATGTGGATGGTCTCCACCAGGCCGCGGGGAGTCGGCAGGTGCTGGAGCTACATGGCTCACTGGCCCGCGTCCGTTGCCTGTCCTGCGGCGCGGTGGAGTCACGAGCTGCCTTCCACCGACGGCTTCAGTTGCTGAATCCCCATTCGCCCGTCTTCGACGCCCATGTCCGGACCCTCGCCGACGGCGACTCCGCGCTCCCGGAGGAGGCCCATGTCGGCTTTCGGCCGGCGCCCTGTCTCCGGTGTGGGGGGATCACCAAGCCGGACGTGGTCTTCTTCGGGGAGAGCGTTGCCCGGTCGACGGTGGATGAGGCCTGGGGCCTCTTCTACCGGGGACGAGGGCTTCTGGTGGTGGGGTCTTCCCTCGCCGTCTATTCCGGGCGCCGCTTCGTTCAGCGGGCGGTGGAGGAGGGGCGGCCCGTGGCCATCGTGAATCTGGGGGCAACCCGGGCCGATGGTAACGCCCAGTTGAAGGTAGAGGATCGAGTTGGCCGCCTCCTCCCCCAGGTGTTGGACCTCCTTTGAGGGAACCTCAACGGATCCAGATCCACCAGATCAGGGCCAGAATCAGGCTCCACGCCACCAAGAGCACCCCCGCCAGGACTAGGAGGAAGCGCAGAGGGCGAGCTACCCACCGGTGGATAACCCGGGCCGCGGCCGCCTCCGCGTCCCGGCGTACGTCACCGGGGAGGCGCCCCACCACCAAGCTGAGTCCAAGTGGGACGATGATCAGGTCATCCAGAAGTCCGAGCACCGGAACCACCACCGGGATCAGGTCCACCGGGCTCAGGAGGTAGAGGATGAGGAGCATCCCGGCGAGGCGCCAGCGAAGGGGGGTGTTCCGGTCCCGGATTGCGTAGGCCACCACCAGGATCTCACGCCTGAAGCGGAGGAACCTACCCCGAATGGCGGTGCCGATGCGCTTCATGAGATCAGCGAGTTCATGGGACGGACATGGACGAGTTCATGGGACGGGCATGGATAGGAGGTGGGCGAGCTAAGAGGCGTGCGGATCCAAAGAGGGTGGCACCACTGGAGGGTGGCACCATTGGAAGATGGGGTCTTGTTCCAATTCAGGGCAGAGACGGACCGAGTGCCACTCGAGCTGAGCTCGACCCGAGTTCCCGGGAGACTCCCGGGAACTCGTGCATCCATCGCTCGCCGCAACGCCACGGGCCAAAAACCGAATCCGGATTCGGTTTTCCGGGGCGGGCCCGATTCCCCGAGCCGCCCCACCCATTTCCGGGACGTGGGATCGCGGGGTGTTCGGATGCCGGGTGTTCAGACCCGGGATGCTCGGACCGGTTCTGCCGCCCAGCTTTGAAGGCCTTGCCCGCCACCCCCTCGCGCTTGTTCGTGGACGGTGTTGGTCGGGTAGGCACAGCCTGAGAGGTGCCGCCGTGGACGCATCCCCCCACAACAGCATCCACGAACAAGCCCCCAGGGGTGTGCCGGGAGGTATCCCGCAGGTGGCGTGTGATCCGTCACAGCGGATGTCAATTCCCTACTATCCGGACTATCCGGCCCATCCAACAGCCTTCCCCTCGGCGGCTTGATCCACCGTTCACCTGCACTGAATCTGAAGAAGATCCGGAAGCCGACCTGGCGGCACCATTGGGGGACTCACCGGGGTAGGACCCCTGGGCCTCCAAGTTACCGCGCGACCAGATTTACCGCGCGTACCGGCGCACTCGCCGACGCTCGGAGATTCGGATGCCACGACAACCCGCTCGGTCCCGCTCAGTCGTGTGCGAACCGGGCTCTTGTGTCCCGCGTGAACCGGGCCCTTCGTTCCGTACGAATCGGGCTTCTGGTCCCGCGAGGACCGGGCTACCGTGCTGGACCTGGTCTGTCCTTCCCTCCGGCCATGGATCACTGGACATGTTCTACGCCCTTCTGGTACTGAGCTTCCCGGGTTTTCTGCCGGTACCCGCGGCTGTTGCGACCTCTCCGGGCCTCACCGCAGTTCCGGTGGTGTCCACTGCCACCCCCCCCGCCACTGATCCGTGCTCGGAGCCCCTGGGGTGGCGTGTGGCGGAGATCGATCCCCGCTTCGGTCTCGGGCAGGGGGAGGCGGAGGCCGCCGTCCACGCTGCCGCCCGCCTCTGGAATGAGGCGGCGGGGCAGGAGCTCTTCTTCCACGACCCGGATGATGGGTTCGACGTCGTTTTCCACTGGGATGAGCGCCACGCCCGGATCCAGGAGTGGCTTCCCCGCCGCCGAGCCCTGGACGCTGAGATGGAGGCGCTGGCCAGGGATCGAGCTCGAGTGGAGGAGATGCGCGCTGAGCTGAACCTCTTCCAGGTGGAGCACGAGCGACGCCTGGAGACGCTGGATCGGCGCTGGGATGCGTACGCGGAACTTCTGGCGGAGTGGGAGGCCCGGCGCCCCATCCCCCCGGATGTGCAGCGGCAGCTGGACTGGGAAGCGGAAGAGCTTGAGCGGGAGCGCGTCAATCTGAACCGAGATGCGGCCCGCCTGAACGAGGAAGTGGCCAGGGTGAATCGGGAGACGCAACGGCTGAACCAGCGGATCCAGGAGCTGAACGCCAGGCGAGCGGAGGTGGAGGCGGATTCGCCCCTTGGGAGCATTCGTTCCGGCTTCTACCGGGAGACCCACCGCACCCTGGGACGCTGGAGTGTTTCGGTGACCCGGGAGGTCTTCATCTACCAGTTCGATGACAGGGATCATCTGGAGAAGATCGTGGCCCACGAACTGGGGCACGCCCTGGGGCTCGAGCACGCCGTTGAACCCGGCGCCCTCATGCACGAACTCCACGTAACGGGACCGGGCGTTTCCCTGGAGGAGTCAAGGCTTCGCCTCACCGACGCCGACATTGCCCTCCTCCGGGAACAGTGCCCGGATCTGCCCGCCTTTCGTTGATGGCCTGGCCGTTGAGCTCCCGGCCGTCGTCGGGGGCACCATGATCTCGGCCCGCCGACCCGCATCTGCCCAGGATGTGGCGCGTCACTACGACGAGTTGGACCGCTTCTACCGGGGGCTCTGGGGCGAGCACCTCCATCACGGACTGTTCGAGAGCCCGCGGGACGATCCTCAGGAAGCTGCGGCCCGGCTCGTCCAGCGAGTGGCGGATCTGGCGAGGCTTGGCGCCGGCGACCATGTCTGCGATGTGGGGTGTGGGTACGGTGCCACGGCGCGGCAATTGGTGGAGGAGAGACGGGTGACGGTGACCGCCCTCTCCCTCTCAGGTGCCCAGCTCGCCCACGCCCGGAGCGTCACGGCGCCGGATGCCCCCATCCGGTACCTGCAGAGGGACTGGCTGGAGAATGATCTCCCCGACGGCACCTTCGATGCTGCCTTGGCGGTGGAGAGCCTGTCGCACATGCGAGACAAGGACCGGTTCTTCAGCGAGGTGCATCGGACCCTTCGCCCCGGAGGTCGGCTCGTGGTGTGCGCCTGGATCGCCGCCGAGGATGCGGGGGCTCTCGCCCGCCGCTTCCTCCTGGAGCCCATCTGTCGGGAGGGTGCGCTTCCAGGGATGCCCACGGAGGGGGAGTGCCGCACCTTCCTGGCCCGGCACGGTCTGGCCCTGGAAACAGTCCTGGACCTGAGCCGGGAGGTCCGCCCGACCTGGGCCGTCAGTGGCCGCCGCCTCCTGGCCGCGCTGGCCAGGGACTCCGATCTCAGAAAGGCCGCTCTGGACCGGGGGGTCCGAAACCGGAGCTTCGCCCTCTCCGTCTTCCGGATCCGGCTGGCCTACCGGGTAGGGGCCATGCGCTACCTGGTCTTCGCGGCCCGGCGTCCCATGGCTTGATTCACCCCTACTTCCGGTACCGGGTCAGTCCTTCCTGGGCCACCGAAGCCACCAGAGCCCCTTCCCGGGTGAAGATGCTCCCCCGGGCGAATCCCCGCCCCCCGGCCGCTACCGGGCTGTCGACCCGGTAGAGGAGCCATTCGTCGGCACGAAACGGACGGTGGAACCAGAGGGAATGGTCCAGAGAGGCCACCTGTACGGAAGGTGAGCGTACGGTGAGACCGTGGGTCCGGAGAACGGTGGAGAGGACGGTGTAGTCCGAGACGTATGCCAGCGAGGCCTGATGCAGGATCGGGTCATCCGGGAGCCGATCCATCACCCGGAACCAGCTTGTGCGGGTCGGCGGCCCCGGCTCGGGATCCAGCACGTCGCCGGGTTCCACCGGGCGGAAGTCGATGGGCCGGTCCTGGGTGAGGACACCTCGCACTTCGGCCGGGATGCGGTCGGCTTGGGCGCGGATGAACTCAAGCTCCGGGCGAAGGGACTCGGGAGGAGGCGCATCCGGCGCCTCGGTCTGATGCTCAAGCCCCGCCTGCTCGGCGTGGAAGGAGGCCGAAAGGTTGAAGATGGCCTTGCCGTGCTGGATGGCGGTGACCCGCCTGGTGGCGAAGCTTCCGCCGTCCCTGAGCCGGTCCACAAAGTAGACGATGGGGGCTGCGAGATCGCCGGGAAGGATGAAGTAGCCGTGGATGGAGTGGGCCTCCCACGGCTTCGCCAGGGTCCGGCGCGCCGCCACCAGCGCCTGGGCCAGTACCTGGCCACCGAAGACCCTCCCGGTGCCGATGTCCCGATTCCGACCCCGGTAGATGTTGAGCTCCAGTACTTCCAGGTCCAGAAGGGCGATGAGTTGGTCGACGCTGGACGTCATGATACCTTGGGTAGAAACATTTGTAGTAATGGGTTCGTCGTCGGAGGTTATGAAGTTCTCGAGGTGAGGTCGATACCCCGGAATACCCTCGTCGATTCCCTGACTTGTGCCCTTCGTCCCCCTCTCTCCGGGAAGGCATCCATGCAGCGACACCCGGCCATACGCATCGCCCCCCTCGCCGGTCCAGCCCTCTTTCTCGCTCTCCTCCTGGCTCCGGTCACCCCTGCTTCGGCCCAGGGGTTCTCCTTCTTCGACCAGAGTGCATGCGCCATGGCTCGGGCGGGCGCCGGGGTGGCACTCCCGTGCGATGACGGCTCCGCCCTCTTCTACAACCCGGCGGCGGTGGCAGGGCAGACCGGCGTCCGAGCTTCCCTGGGAACCGTGGCGCTCTTCAGCCGTGGTGACTTCACCGATGACCG
>SKJY01000170.1 GCA_007121775.1 Gemmatimonadota bacterium | reverse complement strand
TCGGGCAAGCCCGGCCTCAGTGGTACCGCCACAGGAGCATCCTCCCACAACAGCATCCATGAACAAGCCCCAGCCTCCCCATTCAGCCCCTCAGCCACCCCGCTGCACTGAATTTGGAGAACACCCAAAAATAGAATCTGGATTCTATTTTTGGGACAATCGGTTCCTCGCAGGAAGCGACCGAACTGGCGGGTTGGGAGGGCCGGAGCTGTTTGTGCGGCTGGGGCCATTGATGGCCTGGCCTCCCCCCCCTCAACGGTAACGGCCCCAGATGACCGCCCCCCCAACAGCACTCTGGAACAAGCTCCCACGGTCCTCCCATGGATAACGGACCCTCCCGCCCAACTGAAATCGCGAGCTCAGCGTCGGAACAGGGGACCGCTTCACCCGACAAGTGAGTAGAATGGGGAAGTGGTCCGGAGGTCTCCGGCACGTGCGTTGGAGGCTGGCCCGGATCCCACGGCACCCTCGCCTCTTGGTGAGCCATCTCCAGGATGCGCTGCCCTACTCCTACCGGACGCCCAGGGGGGTCCATGTCCCAGAGCTCACCGAAACCCGCCCAGTCCCGGGGCCGCCGGGCCCGCTTCGGCTCAGCCTTTGTGGCCCTGACGGCGCTCATCTGGTTGTCGTTCCCCGCCTTCCCTTCGCCGCTGGCGGCCCAGGGGGTCACGGTGGATGAGGGCACCTTCACTCTCTACCTGGACGGGAGGGAGGCCGGGTCCGAGACGTTCGCTATCCGGCAGTCCGGTGAGGGCGCGCAGGCCCAGATCATTGCCACGGCGGAGATCCAGATGGAGCTACCGGAGGGCCGTCTGGACCTCCGGCCGGCGCTTCAGGCAGCCGGAGAAGGGATGGAAGTCTCGGCATACCAGATCAGGATCTCAGGGCACCGGCAGGAAGAGATCTACGTGACGCTGGGAGATCGCCGGTTTCGTACCAGTGTGAGATCGGAGCGGGGTGAACAGGAGCGGGAGTATCGGGCCACCCCGGGCACTGTCCTACTGGATACTGGCGTAGCCCATCAGTACTACTTCATCTCATCGCGAGCAGGGGAGGAGGGGGCTCAGATCCCGGTGCTCATTCCTCGTGAGGGCACCCAGTTCGAACTCCAGGTATCGGTGGTGGGGACGGACCAGATCCAGATCGGCGGTACAACGGTGAACGCCCGCCACCTTCGACTGGAGGGGCGCGGCGAAACCCGAGACCTCTGGGTCGATAGCGCAAATCGCGTTCTCCGCCTGGAGCACGCGGCAGGAGGGTACGTGGCCGAGCGCCAGCAACTCCCCTGATAAACCGAAGCACCGGAGCGACAAGCACCCCATGACCGCACTCGTTGATGTCCTCGCCGTCTTTGCCCACCCGGACGATGCTGAGCTTCTGGTGGGGGGAGCTCTGGCAGCCTCCGTGGATCGAGGGGAGAGTGTCGGGATCCTGGACCTCACCGCCGGAGAGACGGGATCCCGGGGCACGCCGGAGATCCGAGCCAGGGAGGCTCAGGAGGCGGCCCGAGTGCTGGGAGCATCCTTCCGTGAGAATGCCGGGCTTCCCGACGGTGGCCTGGTCAATGCCCTTCCCATGCGCCGGCAGGTGGCGTCCCTGATCCGGCGACTGCGCCCCAAGGTGGTGGTGACCCACTGGTTGGAAGGTCGCCACCCGGATCACAGGGAAGCGGCAGCCCTGGTGGTGGATGCATCCTTCCTGGCGGGTCTCCGTAACGCCCCTGAGGTGGATGGGGAGCCCCATCGACCCTTCAAGATCATCCATGCCCTGGCGTTCCGGGAACGAGCCCCCGAACCCACTTTCCTGGTGGATGTGTCCGAGCAGATGGAACGGCGTCTGGAGGCCATGCGGCGGTTCCGCTCCCAATGGGAAGGAGCCACCGGCGCCGGTGAACTCTTCCCCGGGGGTGATCGCCCCATGGAGGAGCAGGTCCGGGCCCAACTTGCCCACTACGGCTCCCTCATCCGCGCCCCCTACGCCGAGCCCTTCTGGACCAGGGAAGCAATCCGGATGCCCTCCCTCGGCTCCCTCCAGGTCGCCAGCTTCTGAAGCCTTCGACGACGCCCCAGCGAGCGGACGTCGTCGACCGCCCACCTCAGCGGCAACGCACCTCCAGGAGGAGGCGCCGCCAACTGGGCACTTCCGGGCCCGAGGCCCTCACCACCTCCGCCGTTGCGCCCCCACCCCCCAAGAGCCAGGGCGCCAACCACGCGCCGATCTCGGAAGGCAGGTGCCCCAGCGGTTCTCCGGAGGCGAGGTGGACCCAGACATCCGGTTCTTCCTGTCCCGGGGGATCGGGGATCAGGGCCAGGGGATCGCCGGGCTGGAGTTCGGGGAGGTGCCGCTCCCGCCCCGCGAAGATGGTCCCGTGCACGGTGGCACGGAAACGGCGGGGACGACCGGCGGGAAATCGAGAAGGATCTTTGGCTTCGGGCGATGGCATCTAAGGGAACGGAAGGGGGATGTGGTGCGGTATTGTCCCCTCCATCTTAGAGAACTGTGCCCCCCGGTACCAAGACGGAGCCAAGCGAGGACGACACATATCATGGCGTACATCTACCTTGACCACGCCGCCTCCACACCCATGCGGCCCGAAGTGAGGGCCGCCATGCAGGCGGTGGAGGAGGAGGCGCCGGGCAACCCCTCCTCCCCTCACCGAGCGGGGCGGGAGGCCCGGGCCCGGCTGGACGAGGCTCGCAGCCGTGTGGGCCGGACGTTGGGTGTGGAACCGGGCTCGGTCTTCTTCGTGCGCGGCGGCACGGAATCCGACAACCTCGCCGTGCTGGGGTGGGCTCGAGCCCGTCGCCGGGCCGGCCTCACGCCTCACCTCTTCCACTCCACCATTGAGCACTCGGCCGTGGCGGGAGCCGCCCTTGAGGTGGCCCGGGAGGGGTGCCGGGTCCAAACCTTTCCGGTGAGCCCGGAGGGAAGGGTGAATCTGGATCAGGGGGAAGACGCTGCCACCGACTCCCCTGGAGGACTCATCTCCTGCATCTGGGTGAGTCATGAGTGCGGTCTGATTCTTCCCATCGACCAGGTGGTTGGGTGGGCCCGCCCCAGGGGGTACCGGGTGCATGTGGACGGGGTCCAGGGAGTCGGACGGTTGGACCATGGATCGATCCTGCCGGAGGTGGATCTGTTCTCCCTCTCGGCCCGCAAGCTCGGTGGCCCCCGGGGGATGGGGATCCTTGTGGTCCGGCAGGGAACCGAGATCCACCCGGGTTTATTCGGGGGCGGGCAGGAGGGCGGCCTCCGCCCCGGAACCGAGGATGTGGCTGGAGCTGTGGGGACGGCGGTGGCGCTGGAGCTGGCGGCCACGTCCCGAGAAGCCGAGGAGGTGCGGCTGGGGGAGCTTCTGGAAACCCTTGAGGATCGTCTTCGGTTGGCGATCCCCGACCTGGTGATTCATGGAGCTGAGGGTCCCCGCACCCCCCACATCCTGAATCTGGGCATCCCCGGCCTTCCGCAGGACCTCCTTCCGGGAGCGCTGGATCTGGCGGGGGTGGGAGTCTCGGCAGGATCGGCGTGCCGGAGTGGCACTACGGGACCCAGTCCCGCCCTCAGCGCCCTCTATGGGCCGGATCACGCTGCCGCCGTGGCCCCGGTGCGGATCTCCCTGGGGTGGAACACCCGGGCCGCTCAGGTGGAAGAGGCGGCACAGATCATCATCCGGACCGTGGAAGAGGTGCGCCGAGCCTTCGGCTGACTTCCCGGCCCCCCACGACGAGAACCATGGGCACGAATCGGATCCTGGTCGCCATGTCAGGTGGCGTCGACTCTTCCGTCACCGCCGCTCTCCTGAAGGAGGCGGGTCATGAGGTGGTGGGCGTCACCATGAAGACGTTCTGCTACCAGGAAACACCATCCCACGGCCGCACCTGCTGCGGGCTGGACGGCATTCTGGACGCCAGGCGGGTGGCGGATGCGCTGGGCATGCCCCACTACGTCTTCGATGTGGAGGAGGAGTTCACCCGGGACGTCATCGATGACTTCGTAACCGAGTACGCTCGCGGCCGGACGCCGAACCCCTGCGTCCGTTGCAACGCCAACACAAAGTTCGGGGACCTCCTGCGGAGAGGGCGCGCTCTGGGGTGTGACGGCATCGCAACCGGCCACTATGTCCGATCAGATCGCACTGCCGACGGACGGGCCCGGCTGCTACGAGGCCTGGACCGGGACAAGGATCAAAGCTACTTCCTCTGGGGCCTCCCTTCGGAACTCCTCCCCCTCCTCCACTTTCCCCTGGGCTCGCTCACCAAACCCCAGGTGAGGGAGCGGGCCCGAGAGCTGGAGCTGGTCACAGCGGAGAAGCCGGAGTCCCAGGAGATCTGCTTCGTGCCCACCGGGGACTACCGGGACCTCCTCCGGAAGCGGCTGGAGCCCCGTCATCCGGCGCTGGAGCCGGGTCCCATCCGCCACGTGGACGGTCAGGTGGTTGGAGAGCACACCGGGTATGCCGGATTCACCGTGGGGCAGCGCAAGGGGCTGGGGGGAGGTTTCGCCGAGCCCCACTTCGTCATCTCGGTTGAGCCCGAGACCCGAACCGTGGTGGTGGGACCCCGCGAGGCTTTGGAGGCACGGCGCGTCCGGGTTGATGACCTGAACTGGTTCCACGGACCGCCGGAGCCAGGGGAAGAGGTGGCGGTGCAGCTCCGTCACCGTGCGCCGGAAGTGGCAGCCCGGGTGGTGGAACTGAGCGGGGGTGAACTGGAGGTGGAGTTGGCCGTACCCCAGAGTGCGGTCACTCCCGGCCAATCATGTGCCGTGTTCCGGGGAGAGGAGCTGGTGGGGGGAGGGCGCATCAGGAGGCTCTGACGCCCCCGCTCCGTCGGTTGGAGCGGCGGGACCTGCGATCAGGCGTAAAGAAGGGGTGATCACGGAAGCGCCTCAGCCCTGGCCAGGAGTGTCAGGATCACCGGGGCAGGGGCGTTGGCCACCAACCCACCAGGTGAACCCCACTCCTCCAACTCCTCCGGAAGGAGTTCCGACTCCAGGCTACGGCCCACCGGATCGTCCCGATCCCGGAACAGGACGCGTCCCGGTCCGGCTCCCCGTTCCCCGGAGGGCTGGGGCCACACTTCCCAGCGACGCAAGTCTGGGTCAATCAGATTCCTCATCCCTGGTTTCCTGGCGTGGGGTTGGTCCCAAGGGGCCACTCTGCCCTCAATGGCGGAGTCCGGCAGTCTCGGCAAACTCCTCGAATCTCCGGCGTTCCTCGTCGGAGAGGGAATCGGGGACCTGCACGTTCACCTCAACGAACTGATCTCCGGTGGCTCCGTCCTTCGTCACCCCCTGTCCTCGGAGGCGGAAGCGGGTGCCGCTCTGCGTCCCGGCGGGGATCCGCAGCACCACGTGCTTACCGTCTACCGTTCGGACCTTCACCCGGCTCCCCAGGACCGCCTGCGCCAGGTTGATGGGGATCTGGACGTGGATGTCCGAGCCGTCCCGCCGGAAGAAGTGGTGCTCCTTCACCTTGAAGACCAGAATCAGGTCGCCGGAGGCGCCACTGCCTGCGGGCCGCTCCCCCTTCCCGCTCACCTTCAGGCGGGACCCCGTCTCCACTCCGGCAGGGACCCGGACCTCAAGCTTGGTGCGCCGGCGTACCACTCCGGAGCCCTGACAGGCCCCACACGGCGTCTCCGGCACCCGTCCCCTCCCGGAACACGCCGGACAGGGACGATTCACGGCAAAGCCGCCCTGACCGAACGAGACGGTGCCGGATCCGGAGCACTCGGGACAGGTCCGGAATCCGCTCCCGGGAGCCGCACCGGACCCCCGACAGGTGGTGCAGTCTTCCGTGACGGGGACCCGAAGGGAGACCTTTCCCCCCCGAGCCGCCACCTCGAAGGAAATTTCCACCTGAAGCTCCACGTCCCTGCCCCGCGAGGGCGCTCCGGTGGCCGAGGCCCCACCGGGGCCCTTCCGTCCGCGATCGAAGATGGAGCTGAAGAGGTCGCCCAGCCCTCCCAGGCCGCCCAGGTCCTCGAACTCGAAGCCGCCGGCGGCTTCCCGACGCGGGTCCCTGGTACCTGAACTCCACCTGGGTCGCTCACCTCCACCCGGGCCGAAGCCGAAGGCCCCAAGCTTACGCATCTGGTCGTACTTCTTGCGCTTCTCGGTGTCGGAGAGGACGGCGTAGGCCTCACCGATCTCCTGGAAGCGGGACTGGGCCGTCTGATCGCCCGGGTTGGCATCCGGGTGGTACTGCTTGGCCAGCTTCCGGTACGCCTTACGGATGGCGTCGGCGTCGGCATCCGGCGCGACACCCAGGACCTCGTAGAAGTCCTTCGACCGGGTGCTCATGGCCGCTCCCCTTCCGATTCCCGGACCGCTTCTCGCCTCACTCGTGGACTCTCACGCTTACCCGGGCCGGCCTCAGTAGGTGACCCTTGAACCGGAATCCCTTCTGGAAGACCTGGGCCACCTGACCGTCCTCATGGGGAGAGTCGGTGGGGACCTTCATCATGGCCTCCATGGCGTTGGGGTCGAAGGTCTCGTCTCCGGGATCCACCACCTCCAACCCGGCGTCCTGGAGCGCCCGCTGGAGTTTCTGTTCCATGAGTTGGACTCCCTCCAACACGGATTGGACGGTGGCCTGCTCCGGGTCCAGGGTTCCGACTCGCTCGAAATCGTCCAGCACGTCGACGATCCCGGCCACCAGATGGGCCTGGGCCCGCACACCGGACTCGCCCATCTCGGTGCGGGAACGCCTGCGGAAGTTGTCGAACTCGGCCGCCAATCGGAGATGTCGGTCATTCAACTCATCCAACTCACGACGCAGAGCCCCCGCTTCTTCCGAATCCAGGTTTTCCCCCTGGGGGGCGGGCGCCGGATGGGTATCGTGGGTGGACTCGGCGGGGCTATCCATGCCCTTGTCCCCTGCGCCATCCTCCGCCACGTCCTGGGCCCCATCATCACGGGAGGGTGGGGCGGTCCGGGTCTCTTCCGTCGTTTCCTGGGATCTACTCATGGATTCTCCATCCTCCTTGAGAGGCTGGTTCTACGTCCGGGGGTTTCTTGTCTGTGAGGAGTATACGGATACACGGGGCCCAGGCACAGACCGGGATCGGTCCCCTCAGAAGGTAGACAGGTCCAGTACTGCACCTACCGCACCGCAATTACACCTTTTCCGGGGGTGGGTTCGATCCGGCGGCGGGTTCCGGACGAGGCTAGCCGTTGCCACCCTCCGGGTCCTCCAGGAAACGATACAGGAGGTGGAGGGCATGCTGGGCCGCACGTTCCCGGACCTCTGCCCGAAGACCGGGAAAGCGAAGCACCTCGGCTCGGCCTCCCCCCTCGTGGTCCACGGCAAACCAGACAGTCCCCACCGGCTTGTCGGGCGAACCTCCCCCTGGCCCCGCTACCCCGGTTACCGCAACGGCCACTGAGGCCGGCACCGCCCGGCGGACTCCCCGAGCCATCTCCAGCGCCACCGCTTCGGAAACGGCACCGTGGTCGGCCAGCGTGGACTCCTTGACCCCCAGGATATCGCCCTTGATCTCATTGGCGTAGGCCACGACGCCGCCACGCACCCACTCCGAGCACCCCGGCACGGAGGTGAGCCGCCAGAGGACCTCGCCTCCGGTACAGCTCTCGGCCAGCGACACTGTCCAACCCCGGGACCGGAGACGCCGCCCCACCGCTTCCGCTAGATCCCCGCCATCCTGATCATACCGGTACGGGGCCAGGATGTCCTGAAGCAGAGATTCAACTCCTTGTAGAGCTGCCCCGGCCTGGGAACCGGAAGCCCTGAGGGCCACTTCGACACCACGCAGCGAGGGCCGGTACGCCACCTCCACACTCCCCCCATCCCACCCGGCCATGCGCGCCTCGATCCGACCGGCCAACTCCGACTCCGGAATGCCGGTAGTCTGAATGATCCTGGTCTCCGGCGGAGATAGGCTCGCTCCGAAGACTTCCTGGATGGATGGAGCCGCCACCTCCTCCATGAGGTGCCTCATCTCGGCAGGCACGCCGGGGAGCAGAAGGACCACTGGTGGATCGGCGGACCCGGCGAAGGCACCATCCACCACACGGGCCGGATGGAACCAGAGGGCCGGCGCCGACCCCTGCCCATTGGGGAGTGCTCGCGCGCCGGCCGGTACCAGGGCTACGCGTCGGTTCGTTTCGGGCAGGTGAGAGAACCCCCGAGCCTGGAACCTCTGCCGCAACTCCGCCAGGAGGTGTTGGTCCTCCTCGAGGCGAACACCCCATGCCTTTGCTACCGCCTGCCGGGTTCTGTCGTCCAGCGTGGGTCCCAACCCACCCGTCACAACCAGGAGATCTACGTCTTCCAACCCGCGAAGGAGGGCGGAGACGATGGCCGACTCCGCGTCTCCCACCGACTCCATCCCCAGAACCTGGAAACCCTGGTTCGACAGGTAGCGAGCGAGCCACCGTGAGTTGCCATCCAGGCGCTCTCCCGAGAGGAGTTCGTCTCCGATGGTGAGGATCCGGGCCGCCAGTCCGGCGCCCGGCTCAGGAGGAGGGGTCATGACGCCCCCCTCCGACAGCGGCGGAAAAGAGCTGTCGGTTCTGCACCAGATAGACCCCCATGGAGAACACGGTGAGCACGAGAGCCACCAGTAGTGAGAGCCCCACCACACCGCCGTGGAGGGCCTCCCAGAAGGTCCAGACCGGCTGACCTTCCCACCCCGCCCCACGGGCGTAAAGGACCAGGGAGTACCAGAGGAGCAGCGCACCGCTGAAGATGTTCTGGATGAAGGCCTTGTACTTTCCGGACGGCCCCGCGGAGATGACTGCGCCACGCCGGGCGGCCCAACTGCGGAAGAGGGTGACGAAGATCTCGCGACCGAAGATCACCAGGACGACCCAGAGTGGGAGGGGACCCCACCATGGGACCTCCCATGCTGGGTCAGGTCGATGGGACACGAGGTAGAAGGGCACGAGCGTCGCCGCCATGAGCAGCTTGTCGGCCAGCGGGTCCAGGAGCTTTCCCATATCCGTGATGAGTCCGTGCTTGCGTGCCAGGTACCCGTCCCAGAGATCCGAGAGGGCAGCAACCACGAACACCACGAAGGCGGCCAGGAACGTGCCCGCGCTCTCTCCCAGCGCCAAGACGAACACCACCGGGCACGCCAGGATACGGGCAACGGTGATGACGTTGGGAAGATTGAATCGGGAAACAGCCATGGGTTCAGGTGGTCAACTGAGCGTCTTGACCACCTGCTTACTCACGGACTTCAGGGTCTCGAAGACCCCCTCGCCCCGGACGGCGACCCCCGGGAAATCGGGAACCCCCATGGGATTCAGTTCGCTCCTGAGTTCCTCCATGGAGGCGATTTCTGGCATGTCACGCTTGTTGTACTGGATCACGAAGGGGATCCGGGAGAGATCGTAGCCGTAGGACTCGATGTTCTCGTAGAGATTGTGCATCGCCTCGATGTTGGCCTCGCGTCGATGCATCTGGGAGTCGGCCACGAAGATGATTCCGTCCACCCCTTTGAGAATCAGCTTGCGACTCGCGTTGTAGTAGACCTGACCCGGGACCGTGTAGAGATGGAACCGTGTCTTGAACCCACGGATGGATCCCAGGTCAATGGGGAGGAAATCGAAGAAGAGGGTACGGTCGGCCTCGGTGGCCAGGGAGATCATCTTGCCACGGGTATCCGGTTCCACCTTGGAGTAGACGTACTCCAGATTGGTGGTCTTTCCGCCCAGACCCGTCCCGTAGTAGACGATCTTGCAATTGATCTCCCGGGCGGCATAGTTGATCATCGACATGACGGATCGTCTCCCGGAGGCAGATGGGACGCCACGGTGTGGTGGGGCACGCCAAGGTGAAGGGATCCGGGGGAAGGGGCAAGGTGCGGCGGGTGCCAATACCCGGCAGCCGGGTCACCCCGGCCCTGACCTGACCGGTCGATTGCCGTATGGGGAATCAGGGTCGAACCTCTTGGACGGATCCGTTGAGCCCTGCCGCTTCCTCCTCCATCCGCTCCACGATGGCGCGGGCACGATTTCGAAGGATCTTCCGCGGCTCCCAACTGATGTAGTCCTTAAGCAGAGTGATGTGGTCCACCGACGGATTCTGGCGCGCCATGTGTTCCAGGGCCGCCATACGCTTCAGGGACAGGGAATCGAAGAGATTCCGACGCTGACGCACCATCTGGTCCCGGACCAGAAGTACCGAAGCAGCCGCCACCAGACCAGCAGCGAGCACGGTTATCCCGGCGACTCGAAGGGCTCTTCTCGTTCCAACATCCATGACTCGAAACCCAATGGTTCGGGTTCACATCTCCCGACGGCCCGCCAGCGCCTGTGCCAGGGTCGAACCGTCCACGTATTCCAGATCGCTCCCCACCGGAATCCCTCGGGCAAGGCGGGTGACCCGGACACCCTCCGCTCGGAGGATGGTTTCAAGGTAGACTGCCGTGGCCTCTCCTTCAACGGAGGGGTTCGTGGCGAGGATCGCCTCACGGACCTCCCCATCCCCATCCCGAGCCCTTCTCAGGAGCTCTTCGATCCTCAGGTCCTCAGGCCCGACCCCGTCCAACGGCGACAGACGCCCACCCAGAACATGGTAGAGACCCTGAAACTGGCCGGTCCGCTCCACCGATTCAACCTCGAAGGCGCTCTCCACCACACAGACAGTGCTGCGGTCCCGCTTGGGATCGAGACAGACCGCACATGTCTCCTCTTCCGTGTGGTTTCCGCAGATTCGGCAGGGCCGAATCCGATCCACCAGACTGTCCAGGGCACGAGCCAGCCGACGTCCCTCCTCCGGAGATGACCTCAGCAGGTGATGCACGAGTCTTCGGGCCGTGCGAGGGCCGATACCGGGGAGGCGGGAGAATTCCCGGGTCACCTCATCGATGAGGGACACAAACGGGCCCTCAGAAGAGACCCGGCATCTTCATGGGGAGGGGGAGATTGCCGGTGGCCTTCTGCATCTGCTCTTCGTAGACCTTTCGGGCCTTGCTCTGAGCCTCGGAGATGGCCGCGATCACTAGATCCTCGAGCATCTCCACATCATCGGGGTCCACCACGGCGGAATCGATTGCCACCGCCTTCACTCCCCCCTTTCCATCCACTGTCACCGTGACCATCCCTCCACCGGAGGAGGCAGAGATCTCTTCCCGATCGAGTGTTGCCTGGATCTCCGAGATCCGGGACTGCATCTGCTGACCCATCTTGAGCAGTTGCTGCATATCCATGAACGAACTCCGGTTTGGCTTGTGATTGCGGGGCACCCTCCGCACCGACGGCACACTTGGCCGCCGTGGGAGAGCGCATTCAGTCCACGATGTCCAGGTCCCAGGATTCTACCGCCCCCTTGAGGCCCGGTTCCTTCTCCAGGAGATCCTCCAGGAGTCCCTCCCTGACCTGCCCCTGGGAGATCCGGGCAGGCTTCGTCTCCTGCGGTTCCGCCAACTCCCGGAAGTCCACCCGGACCATGCCGGAGGCGAAGCGGCCCATGGCGTCTTCCAGCAGCCTGCGGATGGAAGGGCCGTGGAGGCGTTCCAGATCCAGCCCCACGGGAAGTCCGATGATCAGCTTTCCATCCTCGGGGATCTGGATCTCGGCACCCCGGAGGAGGGGGCTCATCCCCGGGGGAAGCCCCTCACCCCTTGCGTCCAGAAGCTCCGTCCAGGCATCCCTGATCCTTCCGGTGGCAGCCGGGACGTCGCGGGGGCCGCCGTCTCCCCGGGCCGTCGTGTCGGGGGCAGGGGCCGACGGCGCCGGACCCGATGCCGCCCGGGGCGCGGGATCCTGAGCCGGAGGCGCGGGACTGGACGGTGCCTGGAGTGTGGGATCCTGAGCCGGGGGCGCGGGACTGGACGGTGCACCCGGCGCCGGGGTCGGGGCCGGAGGCCTGGCAGCCGGTTCGGAAAGCAGCGGAGCCCCTTGGGTAGATCCCGAGGACGTCGAAGTCGCCGGCGACGGGGCAGCTTCTCCAGTGGGCATAGCCGGAGGCGTCCCGGAAGAAGGGGCTGGCCCGGAGGACCGGGACGAGTTGGATTCGGCAGAGGGGGCCGGAGGGCGACCTCCAATTGTCGGCGATGGCGACGAGGCTGAGCCCGGATCGGGAGGTTCAACCGGGAGTGGGCTCGGCGTACGAGGCGTGACCGGCGCCGGCGGAACCTCACCACCCAGGGCCCGGAAGAGCGACTCAAGCTCCACCGTCCGGTCCAGGAGGGTGAAGCGGATGAGGAGCAGCTCCAACAGGATCCTCGGCTGGGCGGCCCGCCGCATCCCGCCCCGGGTCTCGAGGTCCGAGGCCATACCCAGCATCCGCACCAAGTCCGAGGCCTCGAAAAGCGCGGCCCGACCTTGCCATTCGGCCAGGGATTCCCCGGTGAGCTCAGGGACCGGAGCCCCCACTCGCAACCGCAACAGGGTACGGAGGGCGTCGAGGAGGCCCTGGTAGAACTCCACCAGATCGTAGCCGCCATCCAGGAGATCCTGGATCAGGGCGAAGATGCCCCCCTGGTCCCTCCGAGCCACCAGATCGAAGGTGTGGAGGAAGCGCTCCTCGGCAACCACCCCCAGGATGCGGCGCACCGTCTCCACCGAGATCCCCCCGCCCTGGGACAGGGCCAGGACCTGATCGGCCAGAGAGAGAGCATCGCGCATCCCTCCATCGGCCTTTCGGGCAATGAGCCGCAGGGCTTCCGCGTCCGCCGCCGAATCTTCCCGGTCCAGAACCACTTGGAGACGCTGGACGATCTCCGCTACCCCAACCCGCCGAAAATCGAAGCGTTGGCAGCGGGACATGATAGGCGCCGCCGTCTGTTCGATCTTCTCGGGCTCGGTGGTGGCGAAGATGAAGATCACCCTGGGAGGCGGCTCCTCCAGCACCTTGAGAAGGGCGTTCCAGGCTTCGCGGGTGAGCATGTGCGCCTCATCCACGATGTACACCTTGAAGCGACCCTCTTCCGAGGGGGCGTACATGGCCCGACTCCTCAGATCCCGGGCATCGTCCACGCCCCGATTGGATGCGGCGTCGATCTCCACCACATCCAGGGAAGTGGTGCCGGACCAGATGGCGGTACAGCTCTCACACGTCCCGCAGGGCTCACCCTCAGGCGACTGCTGGGCACAGTTCAGTGCCATTGCCAGGACCCGGGCCAACGTGGTCTTCCCCACGCCTCGAGGCCCGGAGAAGAGGTACGCATGCCCCACCCGCCCACCGGACACGGCTCGCCGGAGCGTCTCGGAGACGTGCTCCTGGGTCGCCACCTCGGAGAAGCTGCGAGGGCGATAGCGACGGGCTAGGGCAGTGTGGGACAATGGCTGGAGGAGCGGTGCTGGGGTGCGGGAGATCTGTGGGAGACTACGACCGAGGAATCGGGCGAGTCGCGTCCAGGGGTGGGGAATCCCACCCGAAAAAAAATGCCCCAGGCGAACCGTAGCAACGAT
The DNA here is from genome assembly GCA_007121775.1 of Gemmatimonadota bacterium. GTDB lineage: Bacteria > Gemmatimonadota > Gemmatimonadetes > Longimicrobiales > Gaopeijiaceae > PWLA01. The sequence goes on along the minus strand of SKJY01000170.1, from coordinate 31,544 downwards.
CACCGCACTTACCGCTGCTACCGGCGAGGTCCTGACGGGATTCGTGGGCTTTCGCTCTACGGGCCTGGGGCACGTGGGTATCCTAATGGTTGGAGGGGTGGAGCGTCAACCGACACCCCACCCGGGCCTCCATGCGTCGGGGATGAGGAGGACCTCCCCAAGCCCCTCGTCGGGGATGACCACGGCTACGTCGAATCGGATCTCCCGGGGCCAGGCCATCCCAAGACGGGTGCGTCGAAGACCCAGGGGTTCGGCCGCGAAGGAGGCCAACCATGCCCGGGCCGCTCGCTCCAACTCACGGCGCTTCCGAAACCCTACTGCAGCAAGCGCCTCTTCCACCACGCCATCCCGGTCCCGGCCTCCGCGCCGGCGAAGCTTGACCTCCACGAAGGCCAGCACGCCCTCACGATGCACCACCAGATCCAGCTCCCTGGGTCCGTCCCTCCAGTTTCGGTCCAGCACCCTCCACCCCAGCACCTGAAGTGAGCGTGCGACCAGCGCCTCCCCTCGACGCCCCCGCTCCACCATGGACTCTTCCATGCCTGCCCCCTGTCGAAACCGCAAGATCGTTTCGGTCCCGACAACAATGGGGGGCGACGGAGGGCGGACCCATAGCCCGATGGGCCGTGGAGCAGGGAGTGGGGCGTGACCACGATGGCCGCCCACCCGGCCCCCGGGAGTCGGTGCCGGTCCTGACTGGTGGGATGCAAGTCGCGGCCTGAACCGACCCTGGGAGGTCGGTCTCAGGGTGCCGGGACGGAGGTCTCCAGATCCAGGGGCGGCACCAGGCTTCGATCCAGGGCCCGACAGATCACCCGCATCTGCTCCATGAGTTCGGCGAACTGCTCGGGGTAGAGGGATTGGGCACCGTCGGAGAGGGCCATCTCGGGGTTCGGGTGGACCTCGATCATGACTCCATCGGCCCCCGCGGCAACGGCGGCCCTCGCCATGGGAAGGACCTTGGCGCGAATCCCGGTCCCATGGCTCGGATCCGCGATGATGGGCAGGTGGGAAAGGCCCTGGATCACCGGAATCGCCGTGAGGTCCAGGAGGTTCCGGGTGTGGGTGTCAAAGCTCCGGACCCCGCGCTCGCAGAGGATGACCTGACCGTTCCCTTCCGCCAGGAGGTACTCGGCGGCCAGGAGAAGCTCCTTGATGGTGGCAGACATGCCCCGCTTCAGCAGGACGGGCTTCCCCACCTGCCCGGCTCGCCGCAGCAGTGTGTAGTTCTGCATGTTCCGGGCGCCGATCTGGATGATGTCGGCGTATTCAGCCACCAGATCCACGCCTTCCGCGTCCAGCGCCTCCGTCACCACCGCCAGGCCTGACGCCTCCCTGGCTTCCGCCAACAACTCGAGCCCCTTGATCCCCAGTCCCTGGAAGGAGTAGGGGGAGGTGCGGGGCTTGAACGCACCGCCTCGCAGGACGGTTGCGCCCATATCTCGCAGCGTCCGGGCGATCCCTACGATCTGCTCCCGACTCTCCACTGCGCAGGGCCCCGCCATGACCACGATCTCCCTGCCCCCGATCCGGGTCCCGTTGGGGAGCGTCACTACGGTGTCCTCCACCTTCCACTCTCGGGAGACCTGCTTGTAGGGCCGGCTCACTTCGATGACCTCGAGGACACCCTCCAGCCCTTCGAGCCGGGCAGAGTCGACCCGCCCATCATTCCCGATCAGCCCCACAGCGGTCCGCTGCCGACCGGGGATGGGACGGGCATCATACCCCATGGAACGGATGGTCTCTACGACCCGATCGATGGACGCCTGTGAAGCGTCCTGTTTCATCACCACCAACATGGTCTATTCTCTCGCAGGGGAAAGCGCGTGTATTCGGAGAGCGGGAGGTGTCCAACCCTCCGGGGAATCGGGGGTTCCCGCCGGGTGCCACTGGACCCTCAGGCCGTCCCGGCCTACCACGACCTCGCCGGGGAAGCCCAGATCCCGGATGCGTCCGGGAAGCTCCCCCCGGTCTACCTCAGGGTAGAGGTGCGTCAGGATCAGGAGGCGGGGATCGGCTCCCCGCGCAATCTCCGCCACGGTCGTGGGGTCCAGATGTGCCCCGGGATTTCCCGGGACGGGGAAGGCGCACTCTGACACCAGGAGATCCGCACCCGCCATGAATGCCCCCAACTCAGGCGCAGGCCCCGTATCTCCGGTGTATCCCATGCGCCCTACAGCCGTTTCGACCCGGTACGCCACGGACTCCTCAGTGTGCGGGGTCGGGTGGGTGAAGAGGGTGAAGCGGCCCTGCGGGTCTTCGAAGCGACTCCTGGCACCCAACTCCTGGATGTGGAGGGGGAAGCCAGGCTCCAGGATGTAGTCGCCGTATGCCGTAGCCAGCCCTTCGAGCCGGTCATGGAGTCCGGCGGGCCCCAGGAGGTTGAGGGGGAGTGTGCGCCCTCCGGAGACCCCGTGGCGCAGCGCCCACAGAAGGGCCGGCAGGTCCCCGAAGTGATCCGTATGGTAGTGGGAAATGGCCACATGGGTGAGGGTCGCCCAATCGAGCCCCCACCGCTGGAATCCGTGGACGACGCCACTCCCACAGTCCAGGAGCAGCCGGACGTCCCCGGTCTCCACCAGATGACCCGGGGACCGGCACACATCGTGGGGCAGGAGCGTCCCCGCTCCCAGAACCGTGACCCTCACTCCGCCACCTCCCGGGAAGGTCCGGGAGAGCCATGCGCCCTTGCGGAATCCGAATTCACAGGACCGCGCCCGCCGCTTCCAGAGCCTCTTCCAGACGGACTCCCACGATGGAGCTTACGCCCGGTTCCTCCATGGTGACACCGTAGATCCAGTCTGCCGCCTCGATGGTCCGGGGGTTGTGGGTGATCACGATGAACTGGGTCTGGACCTTGAACTCCTGGAGTAGGCGGATGAAGCGTCCGATGTTGGACTCGTCCAGGGGGGCGTCCACTTCATCCAGGACACAGAACGGGGACGGCTTCACCAGGTAGATCCCGAAAAGGAGAGAGAGGGCGGTGAGGGCCCGCTCCCCTCCGGAGAGGAGATCGATCCTCTGGGTTCGCTTCCCCCGAGGCGACGCTTGGATCTCGATGGTGGATTCCAGGGGATCCTGGGGGTCATCGAGCCAGAGGTCGCACTCTCCTCCCTGGAAGAGCCGCAGGAAGGTGTTCCGGAAATTCTCCCGGATCGCCTCGAACGTCTCCTGGAAGAGGCGGGTGGCGGTGGCGTTGATCTCCCGGATGGCGCTGCGCAGATCATTTCTGGCTTCCACCAGATCGTCCCTCTGCTCCTGCAGGAAATCCAGGCGAGCCGATTCCTCCTCATGTTCCTCAACCGCCAACATATTCACTGGACCCATCCGGGCGAGCCGCTCAACCACCTCCGTCAGCTCAGCCCGGAGTTCCTCCGTGGTGCCGTCCACCGTATCCGCGTCGTGGTAGAGCTGCTCAAGGGTTCGACCCCACTCTCCCTCCAGCCGGTCACAGGCCCGACCGATCTTTCCCTCCAGTTCACGGCTCTCCAGTTCGAGACGGTGGCGGGCGTCGGCGGCTGCCCGTTCCATGGACCGGGCCTCCCGGCTACGGGCCTCAGCGGCCTGCACCTCCTCCTCCACCGCATTCAGCACCGACTCCTGGGTCCGCAGAGCCTCGGTAGCCTCGTCTCGGAGGGTGAAGAGTCGCTGGATCTCCACCTCCCCTTCTGAGCGGGTGGCTTCCGCCTCCTTGAGCCCCTGGCGAAGCCCACCTTCCTCTCCATCCAGGGCTTCCAGGCGTCGCTCACTGCGCTTGGCCAGTCGCTCCAGCTCAGCCAGCCGCTCCTTGAGCCGCTCCACCTCCCCTTCGGCTCTGGCCTCGGCGACAGTCAATTCCGAGAGCTGCGTGCGGGCGGCCTCCCACTCCTCCTGCACCGACTCCCAGCGATTGCGAGCCGCGTCCCGATTCCGAACCAGATCGCTCTCGCCCGTAGAGAGTTCCTCCAGCTCCGCCCGGGCGGCGGTGGCTCGTTCACCGGTTCGATCCAGAGCCCCCCGGGTGGCCTGAAGCTGCCGATCCACCTCTTCCAGGGCACGCTCCCGGCGCGCCAGGTCGGCGGACTGCTCCCTGGCCTCGGCCTGCGCCTCCCGCAGGCGGTCCTGGGCAAGCCGGGCCTCCCGTCGAGCCTCGTGATGCGCCGCCTCCGCCTCCTGGACCTCAAGGTTGGCCGCTTCCCGCCGATCCCGGGCGGCGTCGGCCTCAGCTCGGGCTCCGGTGGCGGCCCGCCTGAGTTCCTCCAGTTCGCCTCGACGTTCCAGGAGGCCGGTGGCCCCCAGGGGGTTGCCCACCCGTACGAGCCCCGGGCGAGTGAGCACGAGTCCGGCAGCGCTCACGGCCTCGGCGGTAGCGGGGAGAAGGGTCGAGGGATCGCCGTCTCCATCCTGGTAGTCCACGTCGGTGAGGAGAGCCCGGAGCCAGGGGGCCCCGACTCCATGGACCTCCAGCCGTTCCAGGAGCCCACCGCTCCCGGATGTTTCGGGAACGCGATCCAGGGGAAGGATCACCAGCCCCCCTCCCTTTCGCCACTCCTTGCGAAACCACTCCACCAGCCGGAGGGCGGCGGTCTCATCCTCCACAACCACTCCACGGCTCAGGACGCCCAGGTAGGCCTCGACCGCCGCCATGACCCGGGGAGGGGCTGAGAGAAAGTCAGCCAGGACCCCCCGGACGCCCGCCGGCGGATCCGACAGGAGCGACTTGAGCACCGGGTCCATCCCTTCCCGGTCCCGCTCCATCCGCTCCAGCGCCCTCAGGCGGGTCTCAAGGGCGGCGGCCTGATCTTCCGCCTCCAGTTCACTCCGCCGAACCCCATCAGCCTCCGTCCGCACACGATCCACCGCGGCACCGGCGACCTCCACCGCCTCCCGGGTGCGGTCCGCCTCCACCGTCAACTGGGCGATCCGGTCGGTGAAGAGGTCTCCCTGGGCGGCCAGATCCCGGAGGGCCTCCCCGGCCCGCTCCCGCTCCTCCTCCAGATGCTGGAGGCGAAGTTGGAGATCCTGGGTTTGCGCTCTCGCTGCGTCGATATCACCCCGCAACTGGGCAATGCGACGGGCCAATTCCCGTTCCCGCTGCTCCAGTGATTCGAAGGCCGCTCGAGCCTCCGCCAGTCTTTGCTTGACGGCCTGGGATGCCTCCCGTCGTTCCTTCAGCTCCCCCCGCAGGGAGTCTAGCGCCTGGACCCGCGCCACCTCCACGCCCCGCACATTCTTCGTCTCGGCCCGAGCGCGCTCCATGGCGTGTTCAGATTCCCGCCGCTCCACCGCAATGCGCTCAAGTCGCCGGCGCGCGTTCTCTTCCCTCTCCCGGCCCACGGCGACCTCACGCTCCAGCCCCACCAAGCGAGTGCGGAGGTCTTCGGCCCGGCCGGCGGCCTCCCCCCGGGCGCGCTCCGCCTGCATCCGGGTGGCCCGGAGCGATTCCAGGCGGCTCTCGAACTCCGCCACCCTGGCCTGGAGGGCTTCGGGGTCGTCGGCCGACTCCAGATCCCTGACCACCTGCGCCCGGCGGGCTTCCAGCGAATCCAGGTCCCGCCGAGCCAGGGTGACCTCGAGATCCAGCCGGCGCTTTCGGAGCTCGGTGTAGCGCTGAGCCCGGCCCTTCTGTCTGGCCAGGGAGCGAACCTTGCTCTCCACTTCGCCGATGAGGTCTTCCAGCCGCTGCAGGTCGGCCTCGGCCCTCTCAAGGCGGCGGGAGGCGGCACGGCGACGGTCCTTGTACTTACCGATCCCCGCGGCCTCCTCGAACAGCCCTCGCCGCTCCTCGGCGCGGTCCGAGAGGATGGCGTCGATCATGCGATTTTCGATCACCGCATAGGCATTCGCCCCCAGCCCAGTGTCCCGACAGAGCTCCTGGATATCCCGGAGGCGGCAGTTGGACCGATTGAGTCGGTATTCGGAGCCGCCATCCCGATAGACCGTGCGGGAGATCTCCACCTCCTCGAAGGGGACAGGGAGCGCCCCTCCGGTGTTGGACAGCTCCATGGTCACCGAACCCCGGTGCACCGGCCTGCGCCCCACGGTCCCCTGGAAGATGGCCTCCTCCATGCGAGCCCCCCGGATGGCTGTGGGGCGCTGCTCGCCCAGAACCCAGCGGATGGCGTCGGAGATGTTGGACTTGCCGCATCCGTTGGGGCCGACCACGGCGGTGATCCCTTGGTGAAAGGTGATCTCGGTGCGATCGGCGAAGGACTTGAAGCCGTGGATCCGGAGGGCGGTGAGCTTCATGGGCTCCGTAGAAGCTCCGTCGGCGGCAATACCCCGGCTGACGCCTCCGCAGCCACGGGCGTGATGCCTGGGATCTCCACATACCCCAGGAGCGCCGCGACCACCAAGCCCAGTGCCACCAAAAGCAGGATCACCAGGAGCCAGAAACCGGTCCGGGACCCGGGTGTCTCAGGTGCTGCGGCCGGGACAGGGGGCGATGGAGAGGAGGCAGAGCCCTGAGAGGGGCGGGCGGCGGAGCCGGTGTCGCCGGCAGGAACCGCCTGCGATGCGCCGTCCGATGGAGTGGGAGCGGAGTCCGTCGCCATGGGGGCCGCCTGTGCGCCGACCGGTGCACCGGCCTCCTGCAACTCTTCCCCTTCGGTGGTGCCTCCAGCCGGGGCGGCCTCGGTTGCCGCGGGGGCGGTTGGGCGCTCCGACGACGGCGTGGGGGTGGAACGCGCCGGGTGCAGAATGACTCCGGAAAGGCCTCCATCCATCCCTGCGGAGAGAGCGCTCTTGAGGCGCACGACCCGGTCCGCTTCGCCTGCCAACCCCTCCGCTCCCGACAGACCGGCTGGGAGATACAGGAGCACCAGAAGCCCGGAATCCCGGCACTGGGACAGAACGGCGGACCAGCGAGGGTGACGTAGCACGGCCGACGGATCGGCCACCACGGTGCCGGCGGGGGCGAAGCGGAACCCACCGTCGTGGGGAAGAGCGATCCGGTCCGGCGAGACGCCAAAGAGCACAGCGTCGGCCACACCCTCCCCATTGCCCACCCGCAACTGGTGGTGAAGGGCGGGATCCGCGGCATCTCCGTCCATCAGAAGAACTTGCCGCTCCAGATCGGCCAGGCCTCGGGCCAGCGCCACGGCGGCACGGGGGGCCCAGCCACTCTCTCGGGTAGCGGGATCAGCCAGTAGCGCCACCACCTGGACCCTGGGATCCGTCAGGTCCTGGAGGGACTCCGGTAGGGAGCTGGAGTCAGGGTCGAAGGACTGGACCACGGGAGATTGGGAGGCCATGGGATCACGGGAGAGGGGGTTCCCTGGAACCGGGGCGAAGGTCCCCGGGCCGACTCTGGGGCGAAGGTAACGCCGCCCCTGATCGTCGGGCAATCGAAAAGGCGCTACCCCTCAAAGGACCGGGTGGGGGCGTCACCCCAGAGGCCTTCCAACTGATAGAACTCCCGGGCGGCGGTGTGGAAGACGTGAACCACCACATCGAAGTAGTCGATGAGCACCCAGCGACCCTCCGCCAAGCCTTCCACGTGACTCGGACGGACTCCCCCCTTCTTCAGCTCGTCGATTACGTGCTCGGCGATGGCCTGCACCTGGGTATCGGACCGACCAGTGGCCAGCAGGAAGAAATCGGTGGCCGAGGAGATATCCCGGAGATCCATGGCCAGGACCCCCTCCGCCTTCCGCTCAAGGGCCAACTCCGCCGCACGGGTCAGATGGTCCGGCTCACCCTCCCACCCGGTCGCGGCGGAGTCGTCCCGACTCAGCCTTCCTCCCGGGTGACCCGGACCTCTACCTCCACCTCAACCTGGGAGTGGAGCCGGACGGGGACCTGGTAGACGCCCACTTCCTTGAGAGGCTCTTCCAGAATGACCTGACGACGCTCCACCTGGAAATCCAGATCGAGGGCGTTCAGCCGCTCCACCACATCCTGCGCGGAGATGCTGCCGAAAAGACGGCCCTCTTCCGAGGCCAGCGCTTCGAAGGTGAGGGACACCTCATCGATCTGGGAGGCGCAACGACGGGCCTCCAGCATGTCCCGGCGAGACCGCTCCTCGGCCTGCCGCTTCTCCTCCTCGATCCGACGCAGATTGCCGGCTGAGGCCTCGTAGGCCAGTCCCTGCGGGAGAAGGAAGTTCCGGGCATATCCGGGCTTCACGGTGACGACGTCCCCGGGCTGCCCCAGGTTTTCCACGGACTCCTTCAGAATCAACTTCATGATCGCACTCCTTGCAGATCTATCCGGACCCCGTGGTCTCGCCCGCCGCCCCTCGGGCGCGCAGGTCAAACCAGGAGTCACCCACACCAATGATCAAGGCCCCCGTGATCAGGATGGGTGGAGCCAACAGCGCCACCCCCACCAGGATCAGCCAGGCGGGCCAGGAAAGCCCTCCTGAGAGGGCCAACGCCACACCAACTCCCCGGAAGGTGTACAACCCTCCCATGAATACCGCGAGGTTCGCCCCCGCTCGACCCCATCCCTGCTCCCACCCGAAGGCCAGCACCAACGTCAATCCGACGATGAGCAGCCAGATCAGCGGATCCGGAAACCGGAATCTCGCCAACGGGCCCAGGCCGGCGTCCGAGCCTGTGGAGGCCCGGATGTAGAGCCACCACGCCGTTCCCAGAGCCGCCAGAGTCGCCAACCCCAGGAGCGCGGGGAAGAGATCTGCCTGGATCTCCGCCGTCCGCTCCATGGTTTGCACCAGGGCTCCCACCATCTCGCCCTCACCACCGTCGGAGAAGGCCCCCAGAAGCGCCCCGGTGGCTTCCGCCCCGGCCCGGAGGCGCTCTTCCACCAACGTCTGGATCCGCGCCGTGCCACCGACCCCCAGCAGGATCAACCCCGCTGAGCCAAGGGCCCCGGCGACGGCCATCAACCCTCGTTCAAGTACCGACCGGTGGGGAAGCGCCCAACCCAGGGCGAGGAACCACCCCCCTGCCAGGATGGCCCACCCCCGCTCCGCGAACCAGAGCCCTTCCGCGGAAGGACCCGGAAGAGGGAAGAGGAGGATCAGGAGGGCCAAGCCCAGGATCAAGCTTCTGAGCCTCCCTCCCGGTACCACCAGGGCCAGTAGGATGAAGGGCACCCCCACAAGGATGAAGGGGTGCCCGATCCCCAGCGCCAGGACAAGGAGGAAGAGCCCCAGAGGGCGGAGCCACCGTCGCTCGCGTCCTCTCACCTCTTCCACCGCTACTCCTATCGGTCGTGGTCCTGCACGTACGGGAGCAGGGCCAGGAATCTGGCTCTCTTCACCGCAGTCCCGAGACCCCGCTGGAAGCGCGCCGTGACCTTGGTGGTCCGCTTAGGCAGGATCTTGCCCTGCTCGGTCACGAAGCGGGAGAGGGTGCCCACATCCTTGTAATTCAGAAGCTCGATGCGGGGACCCTCGACCCGGCGACGACGCCCCCGGCCACCGGAGAACTCAGGAGGGGAAGTCCCATCATCCTCGAACTCGTCCTCGTCTTCGTCCTCCTCGTCATCATCGTCATCGTCGTCGGAGGAGGCGGCCGACTCAGGCTCGTCGGCGAAGATGGACATTCCGGTGGTGGGTTCTCCCTCGTTGATCACCACCAGGTGGCGCATCAGATCTTCGTCCAGCTTGAGGATCCGCTCGAACTCGGGGAGCGCCGAGGCCTCGGTGGTGACGTGGGCGACGACGTAGTATCCCTGGCCCTGATCCTTGATCTCGTATGCGAGGGCACGGACGCCCCAGTGATCCACCTCCACCACCTCAGCTCCCTCCGCAGCGGTGAGAATGCCGTGGAAGCGCTCGAGCTTGCCGGTGACCGTTTCCTCGTCGAGGGCCGGATGGAAGATGTAGACGATCTCGTAGTTTCTCATGAACTCTGTTGGTCCCCATGGTCCGTCTGTGTGAACGGGCCCCGCGTCGACGCGGAGCGGGCGAAGCTAAGGAAGATAGACCCGCCGGGCGGACACTTCAACCGGGCAGCGGATTCAGACGTTGAAGCGGAAGAGCATGATGTCCCCGTCCCGGACCCGGTACTCCTTGCCCTCCGATCGGATCAGTCCCTCTTCCCGGGCGGCCTTGAGCGACCCCACTCCTTCAAACTCCTCAAACCCGATGGTTTCGGCGCGGATGAACCCTCGCTCGAAGTCGGAGTGGATCGTCCCCGCCGCTTCCGGGGCCAGTGCCCCGTCTCGCACGGTCCAGGCCCGGGACTCCTTCTCACCGGCCGTGAAAAAGGTGACGAGACCGAGAAGGTTGTACGTTGCCCGGATCAGACGGTGCAGGCCGGGCTCCGGGATGCCCAGGTCAGCAAGGAATTCAACCCTGTCAGCGTCGTCCAGTTCGGCCAGTTCAGCCTCGATGGCCGAGCAGAGTGTGACCATACGGGCGTCCGGCTCCTCCTTCGACAACACCTCCCGCACCTTCCGGGTCCATTCGTTCTCGCCGTCAGGCAGGTCGCCCTCGGTCACGTTCCCCAGGTAGAGGACGGGCTTGGCGGTGAGAAGCTGAAAGCCCTTCAGCGCCTTTCGCTCCCGGTCGGAGAATTCCAGGGCGCGGACCGGGCCACCCGAGCCCAGTTGCTCCTGGAGTCGTTCCAGAAGGGCGTGTTCTTCCTGTGCCTCCCGTTCCCCTGACCGGGCCCGGCGCACGGTCTTCTCGAGGCGGGTCTCCACCGTGGCCAGATCCGCCAGGGCCAACTCGGCGTTCACCACCTCCCGGTCCCGAAGGGGGTCCACGTCTCCCAGGACATGGGTGACGTCCGGATCGTCGAAGCAGCGAAGCACGTGGACCACCGCGTCCACCTCCCGGATGTTCCCCAGGAACTTGTTCCCCAACCCCTCTCCCTCCGAAGCCCCCTTGACCAGCCCGGCGATGTCCACGAACTGCACTACCGTGGGGACCTTCTGGCGCGAGGCCACCAGGTCGTGGATGCGGTCCAGACGGGGATCCGGGACCTCCACGGTACCGATGTTGGGATCCACGGTGCAGAATGGGTAGTTCTCGGACGGTGCGCCCTGAGCGGTCAGGGCATTGAACAAGGATGACTTGCCCACGTTGGGGAGGCCTACGATTCCTGCTTTCAGCATGAAGTTGGATTCCTGGGGAATGGAGAGAGCCGGGGGCCGGCCACAGGGCCGTGAAGGCGCCCTCGGGAGTCAGGCGGCCCGGTGAAGCCGGGGATACCCTCCCATGGCCGAGACGTAGCCTGGAAAGTTACTGCTTCGGCAGTATGGAGGTCAAAGGTTCGCGCCCAGCCTCTCCGGCTCCGTTGGAAAGGACCACCACTTCCCAGGCCTTCTAGCCCCCTTGCGGGAAGTCGGCGTTACCTAGAGCTTTGTCGGGTTATCGGATCGTTACCGGTCGGCGGCCCGTCGGGCCGGGCAATCGCCATCAGCCGAAACACCCTGGAACCTCATGGATTTTTCCTTCGCCGGACACTTCGACCAGCCCCGCTTCCACTGGTTCGTCAAAGGCCTCCGGGAGGTGATGGCTCGCAAGGGGCATCGCTTCGTCGCCGACCCCGATGACGCATCCCTGGTCATCAACTGCTTCCCGCGGGAAACGGCGCGCCCGTTCCGGCGCCGAGCCCAGGCGGTGTTCGTGGTCTCGGTGACGGAGGTGGAGCCCGGGGTGGAGACGGTTCACGAGGCGATTCCCGAGATCTACCCCCTCCTGGTTCGTTCGCTGTCCAACCTCCTCATCGGACTCACCGGTCCGGGCGAATCGAATCCAGACGCCCACTTCGTGACTCCCGAGCAGGGGTACTACAAGGTCCTGGGTGATGAGGACCGGACCCGCTTCTTCGAGCGGGTCTATTCGCGCATCGAGCCCCTGGCCACGTCGAGCCTCATCATCGACAACATCTTCGAGACTGATCTCCCGGAAGAGCTCTGGTCCGGAGACCGGATCACCCGCTCCATCAGTGAGGCAGGGAAGCGGCTGGACGCCATGAACCTCCTCCCCGCTCCCTTCCCCATCGACGAGATCCTCTCGGAGCGGGACCGCCGCCACCTGAAGCGCCTCTACGGACTTGGCGGCCTCTCATACGGCAACATCTCGGCGCGACTCGATGAGGACAGGTTCTGGATGAGCGCCTCGGGCGTGGACAAGTCCGACCTGAAGGAGGTGGGTCGGGACATCCTCCTGGTGAAGGACTACAATGAAGCCCAGGGGGCCATGGTCATCTCCGTGCCTCCTGACGTTGAGCCCCGCCGGGTGTCCGTGGACGCCATCGAGCACTGGATGATCTACCGGGAGCACCCCGGTGTCGGCGCCATCCTGCACGTCCATGCGTGGATAGACGGCGTTCGCTCCACCGAGTTCAACTACCCGTGCGGAACGTACGAACTGGGCAAGGCGGTGGCGGACATCGTCCGGGAGCACGACCATCCGGAACGGGCTGTGGTGGGCCTCAAGAACCACGGCCTTACCATCACGGGAGAGTCTCTGGAGGAGATCTTCGATCGGGTGGAGGGACGTCTCCTTCAGTACGTACCCATGAGCTGAGCCCAGGGCTCAGCGATTAAGGCGGTTCATGGCCGCCTCAAGCCCTTCCTGCAGCCAGACCTGCAGCCCCGCCGGGATCAGGCTCACCGCCTCCAGCACCTGATCCTCGTCTTCCGGAGGCATGGCGTCCAACACCCAGGAGGCCAGGTCCACTCCGGCTGGTGGTTGGCCCACACCGATGCGAAGACGGGGGTAGCCCTTCCCCAGAAGCGCTTCCAGGCTCTTCAGCCCGTTGTGCCCACCTGCGCTCCCCGATCCCCGAAGGCGCAACCCGCCCGGGGGGCGTGTGGCATCGTCCACCAGCACCATCATGTCGGAGGAGGGGTCCAGGCTTTCCGCCATGAACCGGGCCAGGGCGGCCCCGCTCCGGTTCATGTAGGTGGTGGGCTTCACCACGACAACGGGCTGGGAAGCCACCGAGCCCCGGGCCACCAGAGCGGCACCCTCGGCCTCGAAGCCTCCCAGCCCCCAGTCATCCGCCAGTCGATCGGCGGCCCACCATCCCACATTATGGCGAGTCGCATCGTAGCGCGGACCGGGATTTCCCAGCCCTACGACGACCTTCACACCACCTGACGCTTCCTCCGGAGGGGAGTGGGACTCGCCCACTCCCGGCTCGTCAATCGTCGGTACCCGGCGAAAGAGCGTCCGCCTCATCCTCACCCACCACGGTGGGCTCTTCATCGGTTTCTCCCTCCGGTGCGGCGGCGACGCTCGGTGCCTGAACGGAACAGATGGCCAGCTCGCCATCCATGAGCACCCGGACGCCCTGGGGAATGGTCAGGTTCTCCACCTGGAGAGAATCACCGATGGAGAGGCCGGACACATCGATCTGAATGACCTCGGGGATGGCATCGGGAACGCAGGCCACCGGAAGCATGTACTGGGTCTGCTCCAGTACGCCGCCCTGGTCGGAGACCCCGGTGGGCGTACCCGTGAGCTCGATGGGCACCTCCAGCTCCACCTCGACCCCTTCCTGGATTCGGAGGAAGTCCACGTGGACGATCTCCGACTTGTAGGGGTGGACCTGAATCTCCCGAATCAGCGAGGGGACCGGGGCCTTAGCCCCTTCCACCTTCAGGTTCACGATGGTGTTCTCCACCGAGATCGACTGGAAGAGAAGCTGGGTCTCGTTGGCATCCATGGCGAGAGGGACGCTGTCCTTGTCGCCGCCGTAGAGGATGGCCGGCAGCTTGCCGGCGGCACGGAGCTTCCGGGCCACTCCCTTACCGGTATCATGGCGGCGAGCCGCCTTGAGGGTCACCTGCGTACTCATGGATCTACCTTGCTGTTGAGGGGACCCCCGCGGGTCCGTGGTGTCCGGGAAGTCTGAGGTGCAACTCCCGAGGCTGTTGTCATTCTCCGTCGGAACGGATCTAGAAGAGTTGGCTCACCGAGTCATTGGAATGGATGTACTCGATGGCGCGGGCCAGAAGCCCCGCCACCGAGAGCACCGTCAATCCGGGGAAGGAGCGCTCTTCGGGAAGGTGGATCGTGTTGGTCACCACCATCTCGGTGAGGGGCGCATCCCGAAGGCGACTCACTGCCTCGCCCGACAAAAGCGCGTGGGTTGCGGCGGCGTAAACCGCCTTCCCCCCGCGCTTCTTCAGGGCGTGGACCGCCGAGGCCATGGTGCCCGCCGTGTCCACCATGTCGTCTGTGATAAGGCAGTTCTTCCCTTCCACATCCCCCACGACCGTGAGCACCTCGCTCTGGTTGTGGGCCGGGCGCCGCTTGTCGATGATGGCGAAGCTGGCGCCGAGACGTTTGGCGAAGCCTCGGGCCATCTTGGCCGAGCCCACGTCAGGAGCCACTACCACCAGATCCTCGAGCTCCTTCTGCCTGAAGTACTCGGTCAGAACCGGGGCCGCGTAGAGGTGATCAACGGGGATGTCGAAGAATCCCTGGATCTGATGCTGATGGAAATCGATCCCCAGCACTCGGTCGGCGCCCGCCTTGACCACCAGGTTTGCCGCCAACTTGGCCCCGATGGCCACCCTGGGCTGATCCTTCCGATCCTGCCGGGCGTACCCGAAGTAGGGGATCACTGCCGTCACCCGAGCCGCCGAGGCCCGCTTCGCCGCATCAATGAGGAGCAGGAGCTCCATGATGTTGTCGGAAGGCGCCACGGTGGGTTGGACGATGAACACATCCCGCCCCCGGGCATTCCGGTCGATTCGGACGAAGATCTCTCCGTCGGCGAAATTCTTGATGAAGGCCGCGTCGACGTCCTCCCCCAGGATCCCACCGATCTCACGTGCCAGGGGCCGGTTGGCCCGGCCGGCCAGGAGAAGGAGAGGACCGCGTCCGCTGGGATCTTCCATTTCGGACCCGCCGATCTTTGTGTAACAGGAGTGGAAAACAGTCGCAGCCTTGGAAGGTAGGCTCGAAGGGTGCCAAGGTCAACGGGCCGGGAGAGACTCCTCTGACACCACGACCCTCCGCCCCACGGTGACCGGAGTCCGCCCCGGAGGGGTGGCCGACAGGGTCACCTCGTATTCCCCCGGATCCAGACTGGAGAGGTCCACCACCACCGACCGCCGGAGGGGCGATCGTCCCGCCACTTCGTCCCGGGGCACCCCTTCCCGCCAACCCACCCCCAGGGGCTCGTCACTGCCCAGGAGGCGGACCGCCTGCCCCAGGCGCCGCAGGAGGCTTCGCCCTTCCCGCTCCACCTTCAACTCGAATCGCACCTCGCCTTCGGTCCCCTCCAGGCCGTAGACCTCCCAGAGCACTTCCACGGGACCCTGCGGGAGGACGAGGGAGGAATAGGCCCGAGGGAGCATCCCAGTGGGATCAGGTACGGCAAGCGCCCTCTCCGGATGACCTTCGGGAACCGGAGTGGGAGCCAGGAGAAGGAGGTCCGAGAGAGTGATCACCCCCCGGTGCGGCGAAGTCTTCTCGACCCCCATCCTGGTTCGCCATGCCCGGGCCTCCCTGGAATCAATCCCCTCCATGGAGAGGAGGTAACGCCCGGCAGGCACCCGGATCAGTGCGAAACCGGTGGAGGCCGGACCCTCCCCTTCCCTGTGCAGCTCTGCCTGGACCCCCAGTCGCTCACCGGTCTCCACATTCACGACGAAGAGGTGAGCCCCCAAGGAATCGGGAGGGAAGGACCCGCCGCTGAAGTCGAACCGAGTCTCCGCCCCCGCGCCGGTCGCATGGGTGAGTCCCACGCCCGCCGGGGAGTCGCCGGCTCCCCCATTGGTGTCTGCGGAAGGGGTGGGCACTTCAGCCGTCGAATCGCCCGGGGGGCGGATCAGCGCCCAATCCACACGGAGCAGGAGGTCTTCCCCGTCCAGGAAGCGGGTGACCTGGGCGTCCATGGCATGGATCCTACGGGCCGAGGACGGCGCATGCCTGGATGTAGTCCTTCGCTGGTGGGTCAGCCAGTCCCGGGGTTCCGACATGGCCGGATCCAGGATGGCGTCGAAGGAGGGGAAGAGGTTTCGGGGAACCGGATCGTAACGCCCCACTACCAGCGGGGGTCCCACGTAGCTCAACGGCTCCCGCGTCCGCTCGTAGGCTACCACCGGGCCATACCGGACCAGGAGTTCGGTCATATCCCGGCCCCAGCGCATGGCATGCCCGTTCCGGGCCGTCTCCCGGGTGGCCGCGAGCACCCGGCGGGAGAGGTGCTCGGTCCAGAGGGGATTGCCCTCCAGCATGAAGAGCGGGTCAGCCAGGCTCCACATCCGCTCCTCCTCCCGCATCCGTTCGTCCGGATCCAGCCGGCCCAGATGTCGTCGCCACTCCGCTCCCCCCAGGATCCCAGGATCGACCCACTCGTCCCGTTCTTCTGGCTCCAGCGCCTCCAGAACGGAGCGGAAGGCATCTTCCGCCTCGAGGGTCCTGCCCATCCCATGCAGGGCGATGCCCTCCAGGGCCCGGCACCACCACCCATCCGCCCGACAGTGGGTCGCGGCCTCCAGAGCCTCGTCCCATCGGCCCACTTCGGACAGGTAGGCGACCCTCTGGCCCGACACCCAGGGATCGCCGGGAATCCGGTGGGCGATGTCCGTCAGCGTGGCGATGAGGTCTTCCCGGGCTTCCACCACCTCAGGCGCATCGGGAGGAGGGATCCAGGACGGACGATCCTCTTCCTCCTCCTCGCTCTCGCGACCGAACCGGAGACAGAATCGTCCCACCCGCTCGTCACACGGACCGGAACCGCTCCACCACGAGATGGGGGCGTGGCGCACGCGTAGCCGCTCGAAGCGCTCCTGGGCCGAACGGGCCTCCCGGTGGAGGGAGAGGGAATCGGGCGGAACTGGCGGCGCCGGGACCATGAGGACCAGAGCCGTCACCAGCGGAGAGAGAACCATCGTCACGCGCTACCTGCCGGGAAGGAACCTACGAGCGGAGTCCTGGGACTCCGAAGCCCCGAACCGATGGATGTCGGATGCGGGGTGGTACTGAGTTGGCCCGGGTGGATTCGAACCACCACCGCCGGTTCCAAAGACCGGTGTCCTGCCATTAGACGACGGGCCATCTGCGGCGGGCGGATCAGACTCCATCGCCACCCCCGCTCCCAGAAAGAGTAGTCGGGCAAGCGGTTCACTTCAACCCGACGGGGCGCGGTGGGAAGCTGGACGGGGTGTGGGGAGAAGGTGCCCACCGACCGGGAGCTTCTACCTGGCCGCGGTTCTGGTGGGGATCACGCGGGCCTCCGGGAGAACGGCACGGAGTTCGCCCCAAGCCAGCTCCATCTGGGACTCGGACTCGAAGACGCCGAAGACGGCCGAGCCACTCCCGGACAGTCGGGCCGGCCGGGCCCCGAACTCATGCAGCACCTGCCGAATCCCCAGCAATTCAGGGTGCAGACGCTCCAGTGCCGCCTCGAAATCGTTGCCGGATCGATCCATGACCTGGCTCCACCCATTGAGGCCGCCGGGCTCCAGAAGCCGGCCACCGGCCCACCCGGCCCCCTCCTGCTCCCTCTGACCCGCCAACGTGCGGTAGGCCCGGGGAGTGGAGATCCGGAAGGGAGGAAGAGCCACCAGGACCGGACGGGACGGGAGCGAGGGGAGGGGCAGGAGGCGGTCCCCGCGCCCCCATCCGAGGGCCCGGGGCTCGTCCAGGACGAAGAAGGGGACATCGCTCCCCAGCGAGGACCCGATCTCGACCAGCCGCGACCGCCCCAGGGCGTTGCCGTGGAGTTGGTCCAATGCCCGGAGCACGGCGGCGGCGTCGGACGATCCGCCGCCGAGGCCGGCGCCATGGGGAATGGTCTTGTGGAGTCGGATACGGATTCCGGGGAGAGCTTCGGCGTCCCGCTTCCCCTGTGCATCAGCGTAGGCCTCGAGCCAGGTCCGGGCGGCCCGAACCGCCAGGTTGTCATCGGCCTCACCCAGATCCCCCTGGGGAACCCCCGAAACCTCGAGCGAAACGCCGTGGGAGGAACGCAGCTCCACCGTCACTTCATCGGCGAGTTCCAGAGTCTGGAACTCCGTCTCGATCTGGTGGAAGCCGCCCTCTTCGCGGGCCAGGATCCGGAGCATGAGGTTCACCTTGGCCCTGGCCTTTCCATCCCACCGCAGGCGTCGGTCATCCCCTGGTGCGCCCGCAGGCTTCACCTGCTCCTTCACACCTGCTCCCATTGCCCTCTCCTCCGTCATGATTCGACTCGTTCCTCGGAACGTCCCAGCTCCCGCCAGGACATCCCCAGGTGCCAGGCGTACCATACGCCCATCACCGTCACGGGGATGAACCCCCCCAGGTGGTACCCGAAGGCGAAGGCCAGGGTGGCCCCCTCGCCCACACCGTAGACCTCGCTCAATGCTACAACAGCGGCGGCGTGGAAGGTACCGAAGAACCCAGGCGCCGAAGGCACGGCCACGCCGATGGCGATGATCCCCTGGACAAAGAGAGCCGTAATGTAGCCCTGGTCAATGTTGAAGGCATGGAAGGCCAGCCAGAACGAGACGGCGTTCCATGCCCAGAAGCCGAAGGACCACGCCAGTGCCCCAAGCAGAAGCCTGGGACTCTGAAGGGCTCCCAGACCAGACAGGAAGGTGGTGAGACCGTCCACGAGAAGACGGGCGGCCCGGTCCGGGAGAAATCGGGCCATGCGACTGGTCACGGCCATGAAGGGTCCCGGAACCAGAACCAGGACCATGAGGCCGGCGAGGAGCGCCACCAGGAGAACGACCAGGGTGGTGATGATGGTCCCGATGGACTGCCCCGCTACCGTCGCTTCAGAGGGGAAGGACGGGTGGAGTACCGCGAAGGCCAGCAGCGAGAAGACGGCCACCGAATCCAGGAACCGCTCGACCACCAGCGACCCCAACGCCCCGGTCATCGGTACGGGAGCGAGCTTGGACATGGCCCACGCCCGGGCGAACTCCCCCACCCGTGCGGGGAGCAGGTTGTTGGCGGCGAACCCAATGTTGACGGCGGCGAATCGCTCACGGAACCCCACCCCTGGACGAATGGGTTGCAGGAGGAGCTTCCACCGGAGCGCCCGGACCGCAAACCCCGAGGTGGCAACGGCCACGGCCGCCACGAGCAGGCCCCAGCGGGCTCCCCGGATGGCGAGCCAGACCTCGGTCAGATCCACCCCCCGGAGCACCCACCAGATCAGGAGCCCACTGATGAGGAGCCCCAGGGTGGCCTTCCAGTCCCATTTCACCGGTGTGGTTCCCGTCGCCCCCGATCCATGGCCTGGCGCATCTCCCGCACGGCTCGATCCATCCCCACCAGAACGGATCGGGAGATGATGGCATGTCCGATATTCAACTCCTCCAGTTGGGGAATCGCCGCCACCGGGGCCACATTCTCATAGGTGAGACCGTGTCCCGCGTGGGCCGCCAGGCCGGACTCCACCGCCAGCACCGATGCAGCCCTGAGCCGCTCCAACTCCCGCTCCCGCTCCTCGGGAGTTTGGGCGTTGGCGTACTCCCCGGTGTGGAACTCCACCGCCTCGACCCCCAACTCCACAGAGGCCTCCACGACCTCGGAGGAGGGATCGATGAAGAGGGAGACGCGGATGCCTGCGTCCCGAAGACGCTCCACCGCCCGCGCCACTCGTTCTCGAACCTGCGGAGACGCCAGGTCGAGGCCTCCCTCCGTGGTCACTTCCTCCCGTCGCTCCGGCACCAGGGTGACCTGGAAGGGGGAGATCTCCGTGGCCACGGATACGACCTCTTCCTCCGCCGCCACCTCGAGATTCAGGACGGTCCGGCACGTCTCGGCCAGGAGCCGGACATCCCGATCCTGGATGTGACGGCGGTCTTCCCGCAGGTGGACAGTAATGCCGTCGGCTCCGGCCAACTCCACCAGGACTGCCGCTCGTACCGGATCCGGCTCATCGGTCCGGCGAGCCTCCCGAATGGTAGCCACGTGATCGATGTTGACGTACAGTCTCATGTATGACGTTGAAAGAGGGTCTCGAGTTGGTCCGCTACCTCAGGAGGAATGGCTGCCCGGGTGCGTTCCAGGGTAAGCCGACCCAGGTCGGCATAGAGGGATGCGTCTGAGGTGGAAAGCGTCCTGAGATGGAGATCCACCGTATCCACGTCACCCCGTCCGATGGGTCCGGTGAGGGCCGTTGAGAAGCCCAGTTCGGCCACATTCTCCACCGCCCCCCGGGCCAGGGCCACCAGCGATGGAAAGGCGTCTTCTTCGGGGATCCCGGCCTGCACCAGGAGGCGCAGCGCCTCGGACATGAGGACCACCAGGTAGTTGGAGCCCAGCACGCCGGCCGCGTGGTAGAGGGGCCGACGGTGGGTCGGGATCAGGAGGCATCGCCCGCCCAGGGCGTCGACGATCCGACGGATGACGGAGAGGGCCTCTCGCTCTCCTGAGACGGCGAATCCCGCTCCCAGGAGTCGGTCTGCGCCGGTGATGGGGTGGGCCACATCCTGAAAGGGGTGCAGCGTCCCCACCCGGTAACCGACTCGATTGAGCGCCGCCAACGGTTCGCCCCCCTGCACACCGGATGTGTGGATCACCGGGCAGCCCTCCGGCGCCGGCCCCCGTGCGGCCAGTGCACCGGCGATCTCCGGAAGTACCGGTTCGGGAACGGTGAGAAAGAGGGCCGTGGTCCCCTCCGGAGGACGCTCCAGCCCGTAGCGATACTCGGCGATCCCCTGATGGAAGAGGGGGTGGGATGGCGGATCGGGGCGCCGCCCCATGTAGACCAGGGACTTCACCGCCTCTGCATGTACCAGGGCATAGCCCAGGGCCAGTCCCATCCGGCCGGGACCTACCATGACCAATCGCTCCAAACCATTCCTCCCACGCCTTGGGGCCTCGGGGACCCAGGGTCAGATCTCGGTAAGCTCTACCTCGGATACCTGGCGAAGCCGCCCCAGAAGGTGGGCCGGTACGCGAACCTTCAAGCGGAGGTGAACGCCGTTCTCCTCCATCCCCATGACCTCACCCTCCCGATGGAGGGCCGCCAGCAGCTCTCCCTCACCGGCGGGAACCAGGACCTCCACCGGCGTGAGAAGGCTGCGAACCCTGGCCAGGAGCGTGTCCCGAAGGGCCTCGAGACCGGCTTCCTCCACGGCGGAGGTGAAGACGGCCGGAGTGCGTTCCAGGGCCCGGACCCGGTCCCGGAGCGCCTCTTCCTCGCCGTGGGTCAGTCGGTCCACTTTGTTGAAGACCAGGACCTGAGCGCCTCCGTCCAACTCCAGATCGTGGAGGACTTCGTCTACCACCGCCTTGTGCTCCTCCCAGTCCGGGTGAGACGCGTCGATGACGTGGACGGCCAGATCGGCCTCCCGTACCTCCTCAAGGGTCGAGCGGAAGGAGGCCACCAGGTGGTGAGGCAGCTTCCGGATGAACCCCACCGTGTCGGTGATGAGCGCCCGATGCCCACCCTCCAACTCCACCACGCGGGTGGCGGAGTCCAGGGTAGCGAAGAGGCGATCTTCCACAAATAGTTCCGATCCGGAGAGGCTTCGGAGGATGGATGATTTTCCCGCGTTGGTGTACCCCACCAGAGCGACCCGGAATTCTCCCTGCCTCCGCTTCCGCTGGATGGCCCGGGCCTCCGCCACCTCAGCCAGCTTGCTCCGGAGATCGGAGATGCGCCGACCGATCAACCGGCGGTCCGTTTCCAGCTGGGTCTCCCCCGGACCCCTGAGCCCGATCCCACCCCGGATACGGGAAAGGTGGGTCCACATGCGTTGGAGCCGGGGCAGGAGATATTGGAGCTGCGCCAACTCCACCTGGAGCTTCGCTTCACGGGTACGGGCCCGTGAAGCGAAGATATCCAGGATCAGTTCGGAGCGATCCATGATCCGGACCGAGAGGGCCTGTTCCAGGTTCTTGGCCTGGTCAGGCTTCAACTCTTCGTCGAAGATGACAAGGTCCGCCTCGGTCTCGGTAGTGAGTTCCCGGAGTTCATCCACCTTTCCCCGGCCGATGTAGAATTGGGGAGTCGGAGCGTCGATCCGCTGGATCATCTGCCCCACGACCTCCCCCCCCGCCGTATCGGTCAGGCGCCGGAGTTCCTCCATATGCTCATCCACGGTGCGAGAATCCTCCGAGCGGAGGGGAGCCCCCACCAGGACCGTCCGTTCCACCGGGGTTCGGTTGTCCAGAAGCTGCGTAGGTATCTTGACCTTCCTTTGTCTCTCTCGGTTGAACGAACGGGCCGGGAAACTCTTCCCATCCCGACCGGGCTCCTGGACGTCAGAAACGCCCCGATGCCTCGAACGGGAGTTGGACCGGACCCAGCGGTCCCCGGGCAGACAGATCGCCCTGGATTCGGTACATGACCTCGCGGGAATCCCACCAACCCAGGAAGGCCGCGCCCAGCGCTCGGTACTGGAATACCATCTCCAGGGACAGATCTGTGGTCCCCCGTCGAACCACAGTGACCCGGTCGGAGGAGACTCCCTCCGAGAGCACGTTCCACTCTCCATCGGGGCCCCTCAACTCCAGGAGATACTCCATGCGTCGCACCTCCAGGGATACGGGGTTCGGATTCTCCACCTCAAGGTACACCCGGGCGATTCCCGATGTCAGGCCCAGCCCTGTGATCTGCACGTTGGTGAGAGTCACCTCCGGCGCCCGGTAGAGTCCCGAGCATCCCGCCAGGAACATCAAAGTCCCCAGAGCGAGAATGGCGCGGGCAATGGGGAGGAGGGCTGGCCTGGTTCGCATGTTTCGTTTTACCCCCCCTCGTTCCCAGGGTGTCCAGAGGCGTCGCCCCCCTCCTGCCGGAGGCGTTGCCACCGCGACAGGCGCTGGGCGATGCCGGCCTCCTCGCCGTGCCGAGACGGCTCGTAGAATGACGGACTCCCGAGCTCGGGGGGGAGATAGGTCTGGCGGGCCACACCCCCATCCTGGTCGTGGTCGTAGAGGTAGCCTTCCCCGTATCCCCAGTCCTTCATCTCCTTCGTTGGGGCATTCCGGAGATGGAGGGGAACGGGAGCGGAAGCCGACTCCCGTGCCGCCGCCCTGGCCTGATTGAAGGCCCGGTAGACCCGGTTGGACTTCTCGGCCGAGGCCAGCCTCACCACGGCGTGGGCCAGCGCCAGGTCCCCCTCGGGCGAGCCCATGAAGTGATGGGCCTGCCAGGCCGACACGGTGTGCGGCAGGGCTTGGGGATCGGCCAGGCCCACATCCTCCACAGCCATCCGAATCAGGCGGCGGGCTATGTAGAGAGGATCGGCCCCACCCTCCAGCATACGAGCCAGCCAGTAGAGGGCGCCGTCCGGGTCTCCGCCCCTGACGCTCTTGTGAAGGGCGGAAATGAGGTTGTAGTGCTCTTCTCCACCCTTGTCATAGAGGGCAAAGCGGTGCTGAAGCGCCTCCCGTGCCACCGCCAGATCCAGCACCCCACCGGGCCCGGCCAGGCGCCCCGCCACCTCCAGCGCACCGAGGGCCCGACGGGCGTCACCGTCACCGCCCTGGGCCAGGAAGTCCAGCGCCTCGGAGGTAGCCGAGAGACGCTCCTGGCCGAGACCACGCTCATCGTCGGCCAGGGCTCGCTCCAGGATCTCCCGCAGGGCCTCCGGGGAGAGTGGATTCAGGATCAGAACGGGAGCCCGGGAGAGGAGGGGCCGGTTGACCTCGAAGGAGGGGTTCTCGGTTGTCGCCCCCACCAGGATCACGGTCCCGTCCTCCACATGGGGGAGGAAGGCATCCTGCTGGGACTTGTTGAACCGATGGATCTCGTCGCAGAAGAGGATGGTTCGTCGGCCCGAGACCTCCAGACGGGTCCGGGCCTCCCGGATGATCTCCCTGACCCGGGCCACCCCCTCGGTGACCGCCGAGAAGGAGACGAAGGCTGCCTGTGTGTGATCCGCCAGGAGTCGAGCCAGGGAGGTCTTTCCGGACCCCGGGGGACCCCAGAGGATGCACGACGAGACCTGCCCCTGCTCCAGCATCCGCCGCAAGGGGCGGCCAGGTCCCAGAAGGTGATCCTGACCCCGCACCTCATCCAGCCCCCTCGGTCTCATCCGTGCCGCCAGCGGTGCGGGGACGGCCAGTCCGGCACCGGAGTCCGGATCCGCTCCGGAGCGGTCGTGGGCTGACGGGGTCTCCGGACCGCTGGGGCCGGGCCCGCCGCCGTCGGAGAAGAGGTCGAGTTCGTCGGCGCCGACGGGCCGGTTCGATGCGCCACGGGATCGGTCAGTCACGGGCCGGTCCCCTTCCCTGGAGCGCCGCACCCTCTCTCTCCATCCAGCGCCGGGCCTCATCGGCCAGTACCTCTTTGCGATTCACCTCCGGATCCTGAAGCACCCGATCCAGGAGATGGTCGAGAAGTTGACCGAAGTAACGACCGGGTGCATACCCCATCCGGATTAGGTCCCTTCCGGAGAAAGCCAGTTCACCGACGGAGAGGGGCACGTCACTGCGGTTGATCTGGCGCAGCCGACGGATCAATCGCAAAAGATCGTCGGGACGGCCACGTACGTCTGCGTCCGGCCATCCGCGGGCCACTCGGATCCGGCACTCGGCAATCCACAGACGGAACAGATCGGCAAGTCCCACGCGACCGACGCCGGACACCCAGCGGCGAAGCGTCTCCTGGGAGGCATCGGGGTGGGGGGGTTCCAATCCCCACTCCACGGCTCCGGCCACCTGGGCGATCCGGGCGTTGGACGAACGCAGGCGCTTCAGAAGAGCCGCGGCTCTCTGGCGGCCACGCTCTGGAGCGGACAATCCCTCCTCCCCTGCTCCCATGGGCTCCTCAGGAAGTCCCAAGCGGCCCAGGAGGGCCGCAAAGCGCAGATGCCAGCGATGGAGTGGGATCAGATCGGTGGTGAGAAGAGAGTGACTCCAGGTCCTCCCGGGATCCGGGCTCGCCTCCGTTGCCGACCCCAACGGCTCGGGGTGACTCACCAGAGCATCCAGTTCGGGATAGAGGAAGGCCAGTACGCCGCTTGCCGCATAGAGGGAGAGCGCCGCCGACGGACGAGGGTGGGTGGAGAGGATCTTCTCCAACTCCTCCCGGACCCGCTCCGGTGAGAGGATCCCCATCCGGGGAACGGCTTCCACAAGAGCCCGCCATGTGCCCGAGTCCACCTCCAATCGGTAGATCCCTGCGAACCTGAGGGCCCGGAGGATCCGGAGGTAGTCCTCGGCGAATCGCTCCCGGGGATCTCCCACCGTACGCAATCGGCGGCGGCGCAGGTCGTCCACCCCCCCGTACGGGTCATGGACAACCTTCCTGACCGGGTGCCACGCCACCGCGTTGATGGTGAAGTCCCGCCGAGCCAGATCCTCATCCAGGCTCTCGGCGAACGCCACCACCGCGTGCCGACCCGATGTCTCCACATCTCGTCGGAAGGTGGTGACCTCATACAGGACTTCGTCCCGGGCCAGGACCCCGACCGTGCCGTGATCAATCCCGATGGGAACGGTTCGTCGGAAGAGTCTCCGCACCTGCCCCGGCGGCGCGGCCGTGGCCAGGTCCCAGTCTCCGGAAGGTCGGCCGGCGAGCCCATCCCGCACGGCTCCGCCCACGGCCCATGTGCTGAATCCAGCTCGCTCCAGCGTTCGGCAGATCCAGGAGACGGCCCCCGGGGGGTTGAGGTCGATCATCCGGGTCGCACCGCGCCACCGTTGACGTTGAGGACCTCACCGGTCACGTGACGTCCCAACTGCGACGCCAGAAAGAGGATGGGCCCGGCCACATCCTCGGGGGTGGCGATGCGCCCCAGGGGAATCCGGGCCAATGCCCGCTCCCGCAGATCTCCCACTAGAACATCCTCGGTCATCTCGGTGTCGATCCAGCCGGGAGCCACAGCGTTCACCGTGATACCCCGGGGGCCCAACTCCTCGGCAAGCCCCTTGACCAGGGAATTCAGAGCTCCCTTGGAAGCGGCGTAATCCCCGTGACCCGCCTCACCCCGCTGGGCCGCGGTGGAGGTCACGACAATCAGTCGTCCATGGGCCGAGAGGCGCCTGGCCGCCTCACGACAGACCAGGAACATGGCGTCCAGATTGATGCCCAGCGTCCGCCGCCACTGGTCCAACTCCATTTCAGCCAGGGGGATGTCCTCCGGGGGCCAGATCCCGTGGTTCCCCACCACGATGTCGACCCCGCCCAGGGCTTCCTCAAATCCATCGAAAAGCCTCGCCACAGACGGCGGATGGTTCAGGTCGCCGGCAAAGGCCCACCCCCGGCGGCCCAACTCCTGGACCTCGTTGAGGATTGATCGGGCCTCCGCCTCCCGGCTCCGATAAGCCACCCCCACGTCGGCGCCGGCCCGGGCCAGAAGCCGGGCTACCGCACGCCCCACGCCCCTCGAACCGCCCGTGATGAGCGCTCGGCGCCCCTCAAGACCCAGGATGCCCCCGGCTCGGCTCATGCGGACATCCACTTCCCCCGGAGTTGCTCCCGGTGTTGGCACTCGGAGTGCAGGATCTCCTGGAGGATCTCCCGGGTGCGGTCGTCCAGGCTCCGGGCGAGAGCGGACTTGTAGAAGGCCACCTCGCCGGCCTCCCGGGCCCTCGCCTCCGCCTGCCACCCCTTCAGATCCCCCGCTCCCGGCGTGGGAGGGAGCTCCGGCGGGTGGTCACCCAACTCCAGGAGACGGGCCGTCAGTCGGGAAAGATGATGCTGCTCATCCGCCAGGAGTTCATTGAGACGTTCAACATCATCGGCCCTCCCCTCCTCCTCGGCCAGGGCGGCCAGTCGACGATAGAACGAACTCTGACGCTTCTCTCTCGCGCGCCCCTCTCGGAGCAATTCCACAATGCGTTGGGAAACGGGATCCACGGTACCACTCCCCTGAAGGTTGCTTGGAAGACGTAGTGTAGCCCGGACTGCCACGTTGCCGGGCCGGTCATTGGAAGCCGAAGGCCACGAGGAAACGACCCGGACATGGGTTCGAGACCCCAGGCCTCAGCGGAAGAAGGAGGTCAGACGCTCCCAGAAACCGCTCTGCACCTCCAGTGGAGGAACCGGGAGCGGGGAATCCCCCTCGAGGATCCTCCGGGGATTCGTGGTGGTCATGAGCTCCCAGGAGGTGAGGGCGACATCGGGATCTACTCCCTGGGTAACCAAGGCCTCCCGAGCC
Source organism: Gemmatimonadota bacterium (assembly GCA_007121775.1). Taxonomy (GTDB): domain Bacteria; phylum Gemmatimonadota; class Gemmatimonadetes; order Longimicrobiales; family Gaopeijiaceae; genus PWLA01. The sequence continues at coordinate 4,631 of SKJY01000170.1, read as the reverse complement.
TCCTTCAGGAACAGCTTAAGGGATGGACGCCCGTGGAAGTCGGTGGCCAGACACTCCACCCATCCTCGAGCCAGAAGCCAGAGAGCCCGTCGCCGGGGCTCAGGCCCATAGGCGCCCACCAGGGACCCGTAGTTCACCTGAAACGGCACCCCACTCTCCCGCCATTCGCTGATCCGCCTCAGAGCCCCATTCCCCTCCCCGAGGCGGTAACGTTCGGGGTGGGCCAGGAGCATACGGTGTCCTTCCTCCACCAGCCTCGTCAGGACCGCGGCACTTCCTGGAGGCACCCGGAGTCGGGGCCACTCCACCAACAGCCATCCTCCCTCGCCGAGTTGGATCCGGGGGTCGGAAAGATCGGGCTCAGGATGATCCAGGGCCACCTCGTTGGATCGAATGAAGACCAGATCCGGGAACAGCTCGCCCACGGCGTCCCGGGCCAGGGCGAAGGAGTCGTCCATCTCCCGGAGTCGACGCTCAAAAGAGTCGGGGAGCAGGGTGAGGCTCCCCTCCAGGTGCGGGGTAGTGACGACGGTCCCGACTCCGGCGGCCACCATCCGACCGATTCCCTCCAGGACGTCCTCCACCGTGGTGGCCCCATCGTCCACACCAGGTACCAGATGGGAGTGGAGATCCACAGCACCGCCCACCTCCACGGCGGCCTCACCAGCGGAGTGGACGGAATCGAAACTCACCCGTCCTGTCCCCCCTGCAGCGCATCCAACAGGGCCACAAGGGCGGCATCCGGGTCAGGGGCGGCGGCGGTACGGCCGGCGGCATCGGTGAGGAGAGCGTCTGCGGCCAGGAGCGCGTAGGCGGTCTCTCTGTCCCGGCTGGGTCCCGAAAGCGCCCGGGCCAGTGCCCGAGCCGCGGCCGTTCCCAGTGATTCGGTGGAGGTGTCTTCCCCCTGGACGATGCCTCCATGGGCCTCATTCCAACGGGCCAGCTCCGCCGGCACACCCACCATGCGGCTAGCCAACGGAGGCCTCCAGCGCCCGGACCAGGAGCTCCTCACCCGATGCCAGCGCCTCAGGGAGACGCTCCGGGTCTTCGATGCCACCCTGCGCCATGTGGGGACGTCCTCCCCCACGGCCGCCCACCCTGGCGGCGAGGTCACGAACCAGGTCGCCGGCCCGGATTCCCCGCCCGATGAGATCATCGGTGACGAACACGAAGAGGGTACGCTTCCCGTCCACCTGCTCAGCGGCGACCACGGCGACGGTACGGACGCCCTCTTCCCGAACCGCATCCCCGTACCTCCGGGCGTCTTCAGCGTCCTTCACCTTCATCCGTACGGCTCGGTAGGTGACCACCTCCCCATCGGCCAAACCCAGTGCGTCCGGCCCGGGGATCTGTACCTCATGAACCACCTCAGCGCCACCTTCCGCTCCTCCCTGGCGGATCTCTTCCAGGAGTTGCTCAAGCTGGGCCCGTTCATCCAGGAGTTCCCGGGTCCGCTTCTGGAGATTGGCCGGTGGGGTCTTCAGGAGTTCAGCCACCTTTCCCAGCACTTCCTCCTTCTGTCGCAGGTGGGAGAATGCGCCGGGACCCGTGGTGGCCTCGATGCGACGGACCCCGGATGCCACGCCGCTCTCCCCCAGGATGACGAAGAGCCCAGCCTCACCCGTGTGCCGCAGATGGGTCCCCCCACAGAGTTCGAGGCTCACATCCGGAATCTCCACCACCCGGACCTCGTCCCCGTACTTTTCCCCGAAGAGGGCCATGGCGCCGCGACGGAGCGCTTCGTCCCGATCCACGATCTCCCACCGGACCGGATGGTCGTTCCAGATGGCCTGGTTGACCCGCTCCTCAATGAGAGCGAGCTCCTCAGCGGTCACGGGCCGGGGGTGGGAGAAGTCGAAGCGGAGCCGATCCGGAGCCACCAAAGACCCTCGCTGCGCCACATGCTCACCCAGGGTTTCCCTGAGTGCCGCGTGGAGCAGGTGGGTCACGGTGTGGTTCCGTTCCGTATCGTGACGACGGCGACCCTCCACCCGGGCATAGACCGTGGCACCGCTCCCGTCCCCCTCCGGGCCGAAGGTTCCCTCCAGGATGCCCGAGACCACGGTGACGCCGGAGATGGTACGAACCCCATCCACTCTCACCGACCACCCCTCAGCCAGGATCCGTCCGGTATCGGAGACCTGCCCTCCCGCCTCTGCGTAGAAGGGATTGGGATCCAGGATCAACTCGAGCCGCTCTCCCTCCTGGCGGAAGCCGACGACTCGGGCCTCGGTGCCCTTGGAATCCCACCCAACCCAGCGCTGCTCAGGAGGGTCGTCCATGAGGGTCCATCCCTCCAGGGACTCCCCGGCACCCCGTTCCACGCCGGCAGTGGCGCGATCGGCCCGGCTTCGCGCTCGCTGACGATCCAGCGCCGCATGGAATCCCTCTACATCCACCAGATATCCGCGCTCCCGGGCCATGAGTTCGGTGAGGTCCAGCGGGAACCCAAAGGTGTCGTAGAGCTTGAAGGCCTCCTCCCCCGGGATGACTCGATCCCCGACGGTCCCTTCATGGGACAGGACCGGGGCAACCTCATCGAACCGGGCCATCCCCCCTTCAATGGTCTGGAGGAAGCGCTCCTCCTCCATCCGGGTGGTCTCCAGGATGGTGGATGAACGCTTCACGAGCTGGGGGTAGGCCTGCCCCATGACCCGGATCACCTCCTCCACCACCGCAACCAGAGTCGGCTCCCGGCGGCCCAGGAGCCAGGCGTGCCGGACCCCGCGCCGGAGGATCCGTCGCAGGACGTAGCCCCGCCCCTCATTGGAGGGGAAAACCCCGTCCGCCAGAAGGAAGGCCACCGCACGGCTGTGATCGGCCAGCACCCGATAGCTGACCCCTTCTTCCTTCTGGGCCTGGTACGGACGCCCCACCACGGCGGCGACCCGATCCAGGAGGGGGGTGAATAGATCCGTGTGGTAGTTGGAGTCCTTGCCTTGCAGGACCGCGGCCAGACGCTCCAACCCCAGGCCCGTATCGATGGAGGGGGCGGGGAGGGGATTCAGCGTTCCCGACTCGTCCCGGTCGAACTGCATGAACACCAGGTTCCAGAGCTCCACGATTCGACCGGTATCGCCCAGCGACTCGAATTCCTCCGCCGAAGTCACGGGGCTCCGACTCGCCTCGTCCCGAAGATCGTAGTGGAGTTCGGAGCAGGGTCCGCATGGTCCCGTGTCCGCCATCTGCCAGAAGTTGTCCTTGTCACCGAGTCGGAAGATTCGGCGGGCGTTCACTCCGGCCACATCCTGCCAGAGTTGATGGGCTTCATCGTCGGAGTGGTGGACTGTGACGTAGAGGCGCTCCGGATCGAGCCCAACCTCCTTGGTGAGGAATTCCCAGGCGAAATGGACGGCGTCCCGCTTGAAGTAGTCCCCGAAGGAGAAGTTCCCCAGCATCTCGAAGAAGGTGTGATGGCGGGCCGTGCGCCCCACCTCCTCCAGGTCGTTGTGCTTTCCGCCGGCACGCACACACTTCTGACTGGTTACCGCCCGGTTGAAGGGGACGTCCTCGTCTCCCAGAAATACGCCCTTGAACTGCACCATGCCGGCGTTGGTGAACAGGAGCGTGGGATCGTTGGACGGTACCAGGGGCCCACTGGGGCGGAGTTCATGCCCCCGGAGCTGGAAGTAATCCAGGAAGCGGCGGCGGATGTCGGAAGCCTTCATGCGTTGCCTGCGGTGTCTGTCACACGTTTCGGAGAAAGATCAAGCTGGGAAGATAAGGGCCGCCATGCGCCTCCTTCCAGTCCCGGTCGCGGCGGGTCAGGCGTCATCGGCGTCTGCTTCGTCCGCTTCCGCCTCCGAGGTCAACCCCATGGCCGCCCGGAGCTTGCCGTCGATTTCGTCTCGCACGTCAGCGTTCTCCAGGAGGAACTGCCGGGCGTTTTCCTTCCCCTGCCCCAGGCGCAGGTCTCCATAGGAGTACCACGCGCCGGACTTCTGCACGATGTCCAGATCGCTCCCCAGGTCCAGGAGCAGGCTCGTGTGCGAGATCCCCTCGTTGTACATGATGTCGAATTCGGCCTGCTTGAAGGGCGGCGCACACTTGTTCTTCACCACCTTCACCCTCGTCCGGTTCCCCACCAGGTCCGTTCCGTCCTTGATGGCCCCAATCCGTCGAATGTCCAGGCGAAGGGAGGCGTAGAACTTGAGGGCTCGGCCCCCGGATGTGGTTTCCGGATTGCCGAACATGACGCCCACCTTCTCCCGGATCTGGTTGGTGAAGATCACCGCAGTGTGGGAACGGTTCACGGCACCCGTGAGCTTCCGGAGAGCCTGACTCATGAGGCGGGCCTGGAGGCCCACATGGGAGTCTCCCATCTCCCCCTCGATCTCGGCCTTGGGAACCAGCGCCGCCACCGAGTCGATGACCACCACCTCCACCGCGTTCGAGCGGATCAGAACCTCGGCAATCTCCAGCGCCTGTTCCCCGGTGTCCGGCTGGGACACCAGGAGGTTGTCCACATCCACACCGAGCTTCCGGGCGTACTGTACATCCAGGGCGTGCTCCGCGTCGATGAAGGCGGCCACGCCACCGGTACGTTGGGCATTGGCAATGACGTGGAGACAGAGGGTGGTCTTACCGGACGACTCAGGTCCGTAGATCTCGGAAATCCTGCCCCGAGGCAC
>SKJY01000279.1 GCA_007121775.1 Gemmatimonadota bacterium | reverse complement strand
TCGCTGGGAGAGCTGGCGGAGAAGCTGCTGGTGACCGGCGGGAACATCACCTACGTGATGGACCGCTTGGAAGAGCAGGGCTATGTGGAGCGGGAGAGATCTTCCCAGGACCGTCGGGTCATTCTGGCCCACCTGACGCCCCAGGGAGCCGAGCTCATGACCAGTGTCTTTCCCGAGCACGCCGCCTTCATCCGGCGTAGCCTGGCCCACCTGGAGCCCGAGGAGCAGGAAGAGCTCCGGCGGCTCCTCAAGAAGCTGGGCAAGAGAATGCCCGGTCGGGGGTGATCCGCTCCCCGACCGGGCATTGGGTCAGTCGGCCACCACAGGGAGAGGTTGCTTGCGAAAGTCCGGGAGCGCGATCCCCCGGATCTCCAGCACCTTGTGGAGGGCCTCCCCGATCTTGTTGTTGGGCGTGGACGCTCCGGCGGTGATCCCCAATTGGAAGGGTCCTTCCGGCAGCCAGTCCGTCTCCTCCACCTCCGGCGCGTTCGCCGCCAGTTCAGGCTTGTGGCGGATGGTGCCCGCCTCCACATCGATGCAGAATGAGTCCTGGATGTGGAAGGTCCGGGTATACTGCCGGCACATGTGGGCCAGATGGTTGGTGTTGGACGAGTTGTACCCTCCGATCACCACCATGATGTCCGGTGGCTCCACCATCATCTCCTTCACTGCGTCCTGACGCTCCTGGGTGGCCGAGCAGATGGTGCCGAAGGAGCGGAAGTTCTCGGCGGTGTACTCCTCTCCGTACGCCTCCTTCATGGCAGCTTCCAGCTTGTCTCCGATGGCCAGCGACTCGTTGGCCAGCATGGTGGTCTGGTTGGCCACGCCGAAACGCTTCAGGTCCACGTCCGGATCGAAGCCCTGGGAGCACTTCTCCCGGAAGTGGTCCATGAAGGCTTCCCGGGAGAGGCGGCCGGGGGCGTCCAGGATGTAGTCCCGGACCAGATCCGCTTCATCCATGTTCCGCACGATGAGGTACTTGCCTTGCTCGTGCTTGCGCACCTGCGAGGCTGTGGCACGGCTCTCCTCGTGGGTGTACTTCCCGTGGATGATGGCGGTGAACCCGTCCCGCGCGTATCCCTCCACCCGCTTCCACACCAGGAGCACCGAGCCGCAGGTGGTGTCCACCATGGAGCAACCAATGGACTGGAGCTCCTGGAACGCCTCGATCGTGACCCCGAAGGCCGGGAGGAGGACCACATCTTCGGCTGTGACGTGGGAGAAGTCGAAGCGCCCCACCTCGTCCGGATAGATGAACTGGATCCCCATCTCCTCCATGCGCCGGTTCACATGGGGGTTGTGGATGATTTCGCCCACCAGGTAGACCGTCCGGTCCGGAAACTTCAGTCGGGTCTCGTAGGCGTAGTCCACCGCCCGGTCCACCCCGTAGCAGAATCCGAACTCCTCGGCCAGCCGGACCGTCACGTCCCCGAAGGTGCGTTTGCACCCCTGCCCCCGGATCCTATCCACCAGCTCCGAGTGGTATTCCGATTCGATTACCGGTCGGACCTGGGCCTTGAGCCCGAATCCCTTCCTGAAGTACGTCTCGCTGGTGGCCATGCTGTTGGATCCCTTGCTTCTGGGCTGTAAGCTTCGAGAATAGTCGAGGGGGTCCTCCGGGGAGGATGACCCACAATGTGACGCCCGGTTGCGGCTGCGCAAACCCCAGGGAACCTCCAAGGTGCCGCCGGGCCAAGCCAGGACACGGGGGGACACGGGCGCCACAGGGCGATGCCGGATCGTTTCCCGCTCGGAACCTTCGTCGCCGCTGGATCCCCTACCCGTCCCCCGGGCCGGCGATCCGCCCGGCGGGAAAGTCCCGCCGACTCGCCATCGCGGCCTCCGTGGCCCCACCTCCGAACCCCTGGAACCTCACGCCCGTGTTCACACGCCTGGGATGTCTGTTCATCGTGGTCCCCCTGGTGGAACTGGCCCTGCTTGTGCAGGTCGGTCGATGGGTGGGGTTGCTACCCACCATCACCCTGGTAGCCGTGACCGGGCTCCTGGGAGTGATCCTGGTCCGGCGGGAGGGTACGCGAACCCTGCGCCGCATTGAGGGGGAGCTTCAGGCCGGACGCCTCCCTCACGGGGCCCTCATGGATGGGGCCGCGCTCCTGGTGGCCGGGGCCTTCCTCATGACGCCCGGCGTCATCACCGATGCCCTGGCCTTCGCTCTGCTGGTACCATGGACCCGGCGGATCATGCGCGAACGTGCCCTGGCCCGAATGCGCCGGGCCATGGAGCAGGGAGCCTTCCAGGTTCGGGTCTTTGGAGCCGGCCCTCCCCCCGGCGGGCGGGGATGGCCTCCCTCCGCCGAGCCCCGGCGCGAGCCCCGGCGCGACGCCCGACGCGACCCCCGACGGGAAGACGATGACGACCCTCCGCCCCGGCCGGGAGAGATCATCCAGGAGTGATCCGCCGGAGCGGAGGCAGCCATGGGATTGGGTTGGGGGCGCGCCCGGGCCCGTCTACCATCCACGTCCCGTTCAACTATCCCATATCAGGTGCCGATCATATAACGTCAGTACCTGCGTTCCAGTGTGGTTCTCCATAGTCACGAACCATTTCCCCGGTGGATTCCAGAGGAGAGTTAGCCCAGATGGACGATCAAGCAGAAGACCGCATGGAGTTCCTGGCATCCCTGCTGGATGAACCGGGGCCTTCCGGATTCGAGGTGAGACCCGCCAGAGTCTGGCGAAAGGAGGCGGTCCGTTTCGCTGACCGAACGTGGTCTGACGTCCACGGTAACTCCTACGCCGCCATCGGGGAGCCTCGCCGACCCCGGGTCATGCTCGCCGGACACGTGGACGAGATCGGACTCCAGGTCACCCATGTGGACAAAGACGGCTTCCTCTACATGGATGGAATCGGGGGCTGGGATTCCCAGGTCCTGGTGGGACAGCGGGTGACGATCCTGGGACGCCGGGGCGATGTGCCCGGAGTGGTGGGGAAGAAGCCCATTCACCTCATGAAGCCCGAGGAGCGGAAGAAGGTCTCCGAGATACGGAGCCTGTGGATCGATGTGGGCGCATCCTCCCGGGAGGAGGTGACGGAGCTGGGGATCCGGGTGGGCGATGCCGGTGTCCTGGCCCAGGGATTCCAGCGTCTGGCCGGGGACCGGATCGCCGCCAGGGCCCTGGACAATCGGGTGGGGGCCTTCGTGGTGCTGGAGGCCCTCCGACTCCTCCAGGAAGATCCGGCACCCCACGCCGGTGTAGTGGCGGTGGCCACCAGTCAGGAGGAGATCGGCCACAGCGGCGGCGGGGCCCGGAGCGCCGCCTTCCACCTGGAGCCCGATGTGGCGCTGGTGGTGGACGTGACCTTCGCCACCGACGTCCCGGACGCCCAGAAGAGGGAGGTAGGAGAGCACACTCTGGGGGGCGGGCCGGTGGTGTCCCGGGGATCGGCGGTTCACCCCCTGGTGGCGGAGCGTCTGCTCACCGTCGCCGAAGCTGAGGGAATCTCAGTCAGCATCCACGCATCACCCAGGGCGACCTGGACCGATGCCGACGGCATCTTCATGGTCCGTGCGGGCGTACCCACCGGGGTGGTCTCCATCCCGAACCGGTACATGCACTCCCCCTCCGAGATGGTGGCGTTCTCCGATCTGCAGCAGGCGGCTCAGCTCCTGGCGGCCTTCGTCCGGAGCCTGGATTCCGATACGTCCTTCGTCCAGGAATAGGCCCGGGCCCCCTCTTCCCTCCAGGCGGATTCGGCCCAGGCCAGGAGGAGCCCGATCCAGATCAGGTCCGCAAGGAAGAGGTGGAAGAGACGGGTTCCCACGGGGTTCAGAAGGAGTACGGTGACGGGTCCCACCACGAGCTGCATGGCCGCCAGAGCAGCCACTGCGCCGGCCACCCTCCGCACCAGCGGCGTGGGGTGGGCCAGGCGGACTCGTCGACTCCAGCGCAGCAGGATGAGCACCACCGCCACCGCCAGGACGGGGTGGATGATCCGGAGGTAGATGAGCAGGTGCTCGCCGCTCAGGTACTGCCCCATCCCGTCTGCCACACTTCCAGCGGGGAAGGCGGTGGCGGCCAGCCCCGTCCAACTCCCGGTCCACCCCAGGGCGAGGCTTCCCAGGAGAGCGGGCCAGAGCATCCGGGTGGCGGAGCTGTCCAGACGTGGGACCCTGCGGATCCCGCGGGTGGCCCAGAACGGCGTGAGCGCTAGCGCCCCCATGAGAAGGAAGGTGTTGGTGACGTGGAATGGCCGAAGGAGGATCCTGGCCGTGGAGATATCCGTAGCCACCCACCCGAACACCACCAGCACCGCCCCGAACAGGGACTCGGTGATGGTGAAGAGAAGGGCCAGGGCCGCGCCCACCCGTACCGCGTGGCCCCGGGGAAATGCCCGGAAGGCCCAGATGGCCATGGCGATGACCAGGAGCAGGACCACACCCGAGGTGGCTCGGTGCACGAATTCCACCCAGGTGGGGAAGGCGTGACCGGCAGGTACCATGGCTCCGTGACAGAGGGGCCAGTCGGTCCCGCAGCCATCTCCCGATTCGGAGATCCGCAGGAAGTAGCCCCAGAGGATCACCAGCATGGAGTAGATGAACACCCCCCAGGCAAAGGGAGTGAACCGGGTGCGACCGGGGTGGGACAGAGGGGTGGGCATAGGACTCTCTGAAGACATGGGTCCCGGTGAAGAACCCCTCCTCGTTGACTCTCCCGAGGAAGGTCGATTAAGATAACGATTCTTTCGGGGGAGTACGATGCGAGTTTTCCCCCTACCTGCGGTTCGAACTCTCCGGACCGGCAGAGCTACCCCTGCGGAATGGGTGGAGCGCCCGGACGGGTCGCCAAACTACCTCCGCATCATCAGACAGAACCCCGGACCCCCCCAAGATGATCAACGCCACCGAAACGGTGAAGGATATTCAGGCCATGCGGGACAACGGCTTCCTCTCGGACGCCATCCTCCGGCAGGCCGTGAAGCGAATTGCCGCCGCAGACGACCGCTTCGACTGGGTGGGGGTGTACCTCCTCAACCCCGAGGGGGACGAGCTCTGGCTTCACAATTACGTGGGTGATCCCACGGAGCACGCTCGCATCGCCATCGGCCAGGGCATCTGTGGGACGGCGGTGGAGCAGAAGACCAACATCAACGTTCCCGACGTTACGGCAGTGGAGAACTATCTGGCCTGCTCTCCCCACGTGCGCTCGGAACTGGTGGTCCTGATCCGGGCCGGTGACGAGATCTTCGGGCAGATCGATATCGACTCCGAGGAGGCTGCGGCCTTCACCGAGGAGGACGAGGCGGCGCTGCAGCTCGTGGCGGACAAGCTGGCTGAGCAGATCGCGGCCGAGCGGCGGTAACAGCCTTTCCCCCGCAGGCCTGAGCGTGGGCGCCGGGCCTGCGGGGGACCAGCAGGTCCCGGCGCCACTGGCTTGCCGGGCTGCCCGGTGCCCCGCTAACCTTCGCAGGCGGTGGATCGGCTCCGTACCACCCCGTCCGGAAGATTCCGGACGTCAGCGCATTCCTACCCTCCCCTGTTGTGTCTCCGGCTCCGGTACCCCTCCCCGACGACGTTCTCCGCGCCCTACAGGCGACGGTGGGCAATCGCGCCGTCCTGAGTGACCCGGACCGCATGCTGGTCTATGAGTCCGATGGACTCACCCAGTATCGGTTCCCTCCTTCGGCGGTGGTTCTCCCGGGGACGGCGGAAGAGGTTTACCGCGTAGTGCGGATCCTCCACCAGGCTGGGCTCCCATACGTGGCCCGGGGCGCCGGAACCGGCCTCAGCGGTGGAGCCCTGGCCCTCAATGGAGCCGTGGTGGTGGCCACCACCCGCCTGAACCGGATCCTGGATCTGGATGTGGAGAATCGGAGGGCAAGGGTGCAACCCGGCGTCATCAACGCCCAACTCACCCGGGCGACCGCGCCCCACGGGCTCTATTACGCGCCCGATCCCTCCTCTCAGAGCGCCTGCACCCTGGGTGGCAATGTGGCGGAGAACTCCGGTGGGCCCCACTGCCTGAAGTATGGAGTGACGAGTCGGTACGTTACGGCGCTGACGGTGGTCCTGCCCGACGGTGAGCTGGTGCGCCTCCCCACATCGGACCCGGAAACGGGCACCCTGGACCTCATGGGTCTCTTCGTGGGCTCGGAAGGGTGCTTCGGCATCGTGGTGGAGATGGAGGTGGAGCTTCTTCCCAAGCCCGAGGGAGTCCGGACACTTCTCGCTCTCTTCGACTCGCTGGAAGCGGCGGGCGCCGCCGTGTCCACCATCATCGGCCGGGGCCTACTCCCTGCGGCCCTTGAGATCATGGATCGGGCCACCATCGAGGCGGTGGAGGACTCGGTGTTCGCCGCCGGGATCCCCCGGGACACCGAGGCGGCGCTGGTGGTGGAGTTCGATGGAGTGGAGGCCGGTCTCGACGCCGAGATGGAGGAGGCCAGGGGCGTGTGCCTGGGATCCGAGGCCCGGGAAGTTCGTACCGCCTCCACGGCGGCGGATCGCGACGCCCTGTGGAAGGGTCGGAAGAAGGCCTTCGGCGCCATGGGCCGCATCGCCCCGGATCTCCTGGTGCAGGACGCCACCGTTCCCCGGAGCCGGCTTCCGGAGGTACTGGCCCGCATCGGCGAGATCGGGCGACGCCATCGGTTGCGGGTGGCCAACGTTTTCCACGCCGGAGACGGAAATCTGCATCCGAATCTCCTCTTCGATCGCAATGATCCGGATGAACTCGCCAGGGTGGAGAAGGCCTCCCGGGAGATCATGTCCGTCTGCATCGATGCCGGTGGGACCATCACCGGTGAGCATGGGGTGGGGCTCGACAAGCGTCCCTACCTACCCATGGTGCTGCCCCCTCCCGTCCTGGAAGCCATGGGGCAGGTGAAGGCCGTGTTCGATCCCACCGGACAGTGCAACCCGGGGAAGGTTCTCCCGGACGAGTACCTCCCCGGGGGCGGGCTGACCCGGGCGTCGGCGTGAGGAAGGAGGGCAACACCATGGCAGGCCCCGGGAGTGCCCGAGCCGTCACCTCCCCGGATGAGATCCGGGAGCGGGTGCGGTCCCTTCTGGGCGAGGCGGCGTTGGATGGCTCCACCTCCGATGGCGGAGCGATGGGACCGGTCGCCGCTTCTCCGGTTTCCCCCCAGGAAGCGGCGGCCCTCCTCCGACTGGCCTCCGAAGAGGGGTGGAGAGTGCTTCCCCACGGAGCGGGGGTGGCCCCCGACGGCTACGGGGCTGCCGGGACACCCCCGGATCTCCTGGTCTCGGCCCGGCGGATGGCCGGGATCATCCAGTACGAGCCTGCCGACCTGACTCTCGAAGTGGGGGCGGGGACCGTCTTGGCCGACCTGGACCGGGAGTTGGCGGCCCAGGGTCAGTGGCTTCCCCTCCTGCCCCCAGGCGGTGGGGCGGTAACGCTGGGTGGGCTCGTGTCCATGGGCCTCCCCGGTTCCCTGGCCGTGGCCTATGGAGCTCCCCGGGACCAACTCCTGGGATTGACGCTGGCCGACGCCCGGGGCCGGGTCCTTCCCCTGGGGGGGCGGGTCGTGAAGAACGTCGCCGGTTTCGATCTGGTTCGCCTGGTGTGTGGGAGCCGTGGCGCTCTGGGGCTCATCTGCGGCGTCTCGTTCCGGCTCCACCCTCGGCCGGCAGCGGACCGTACGCTGATCTGGAGCGGTGATGAAGCAGGAAGCCTACACGCGTTGGGCCGGGTCCTGGCCGGGCTCCCCCTCCCCCTGGCAGCCCTTGAGATCCACGGCCACCGAGGTGGCGAGCTTCCGCAGCTGGGTCCGGACGGGTGGGGGGTAGCCCTCCGGGCGACGGGGTCCGAGCCCGCCGTGACCCGCATGGTGGATGTGGCGGTGGATGCGGTGGGCCGCCCCACCCGGACGCTGGAGGCCGATGCCTCGGTCCGGTTCGCCCTCGCCGCCGCCGCCGACGAGGGACGAGCCAGGCCCCAGCATCGACGGAAGCTTCCGCCCTCCGACCTGGGGGTCTTGCTCGACCGTCTGACCCGGGATGGGCAAGAAGCCGGCGGGAAGGAGTGGGGTGGCGTGGTGGCGGATCTCCGGAGCGGTATGGTGCGCCGTCTTCGGGCCGACGCCACCGGCCTTCCCCCCCTCACCCCCGTCACCCCGGCGGTGGGGCGGCTCCACGCTGGACTCAGAAAGGTTTTCGATCCCATGGGCGTCCTGCCGGGGCAGTGGAGGTATGGATGGCGCTGACCCATATGGAGAGAGAGGGCCTCCTGGCGATCCATCGCCCCCAGGACGGCTCTCCGGTGGGGACGGTTCCGGTGGACGGTGCCGCTCAGGTGGGAGCCGCCGTGGTTCGGGCCCGCCGCGCCCAGGCCGCCTGGGGAGGGCTGGACCCCCGGGAACGGGCTCGCCGGCTGGCCGGACTCCGTGAACTCATCGCCCGGCGGGCCGACGCCATCGCCGACCGGATCGTGGCCGAAACCGGGAAGCCTGAGGTGGAGGCCCTCACCGAGGTGGCCACCGTGGTATCGCTCTGCCGCTACTACGAGCGAGCGGCGCCCCGGCTCCTTCGCCCCCGACGGGTGGGGTCCGGGTGGATGCTCTGGAAGCGGTCGTCCATTCTCCAGGAGCCCTACGGGGTAGTGGGTGTGATCTCACCCTGGAATTACCCCTTCATCCTCTCCGCCGAGCCCACCATCACCGCCCTGTTCGCCGGCAACGGGGTGGTGCTGAAGCCCTCGGAGTACACGCCTTTCACCGGCGCCATCCTGACGGAGCTACTGGCTGAGACGGAGCTTCCCACCGGGATCGTTCAGGTGGTTCAGGGTGAAGGGGAGACGGGGGCCCATCTGGTGGACGCCGGAGTGGACCGCATCCACTTCACCGGGAGTCCCGGCGCCGGTCGGGCTGTGCTCGCCCAGGCTGCCCGTCACCTGGTGCCGGTCACCCTGGAGCTGGGGGGGAAGGATCCGGCGGTGGTGCTGGACGACGCCGACCTCCGGCGTGCGGCCCGGGGAGTCGCCTTCGGCGCCTTCTTCAACGCCGGACAGACCTGCCTGGCCACCGAGCGGGTCTATGTGCTGGAGGCGATCTACGAGCCCTTCCTCCAGGAACTCCGTCGAGCGGTTTCCGAACTCCGGGCCGGTTCCGCCGGAAGCGTCGATGTGGGACCGCTCACCACCGAGGCCCAACTGGAGGTGGTGGAGGCGCAGCTCGCCGACGCCGTGGAGCTGGGCGCGCGGGTCCTGTGCGGGGGCGATCGGGCCGATCCGGCCTCCAACGTCTTCCTCCCCACCTTGCTGGTGGATGTCACCGATGAGATGCTGGTGATGCGGGAAGAGACCTTCGGCCCCCTCCTTCCGGTGGTGCGGGTCGCGGACGAGGAAGAGGCGATCCAGCGGGTCCGGGAACTACCCATGGGGCTCTTCGCCTCGGTGTGGACCGGGAACCCCGCCCGGGGCAGGGCAGTGGGGTTGCGCCTGCCGGGCGGCGGCTTCACGGTGAATGATACCCTCTCCCACTGGGCCAATCCCGCGCTGCCCATGGGTGGGGTGGGAGAGAGCGGGTTCTCCCGGGTCCGGGGCGATGAAGGCCTGCTGACCTTCAGCCGATCCCGGTCCGTCTTGGAGAACCGTATCCAGCTCCGGCGGGAGCCCTGGTGGTTCCCCCATCGACCTGCCGATCGACGCCTGGTGCGCGCCGTCATGGCGTGGGAGGGCGAGCGGGGACTCCGGCGTCTGTCCGGAGTGGTGAGCGCACTTCTGGGGAAGGGGGAGACCTGATGGATCGGCGGGAGGCGGGGATCAGCGATCTGGCCGGGGCCCTTTCGGGACAGGCCGAACGCCTCTCCCACTGCGTCCACTGCGGGTTCTGCCTCCCCGCCTGCCCCACCTACACCCGCTTGGGCGATGAGGCGGACTCGCCCCGGGGGCGCCTTCACCTCATGGGGGCGGTCATGGAGGGGAGGCTGGATCCGGGCTCGGATGCCTTCCAGGACCACCTGGACCGATGCCTGGGCTGCAGGGCGTGCGAGACGGTATGCCCCTCGGGGGTGGAGTACGGCCACCTCCTGGAACGGGCCCGCCAGGTGGCCGCCGCGGCACGTGCCCCCTCCCCCCTTCAGGGGCTCCTCCTGGACGCCATCGGTCGCCGGACCCTCTTCCTCCCCTGGATGTGGAGCAGTCGCCTCCTCAGGAGCTCGGGCCTTCCCGCCATGGCGGCCCGCCTCCTTCCGGATCGAGGGTTGCTGGGTACGCTCCGGCTGGGATCCGCCATGCTGGCGGCTTCCGCTCCGGCGGAGCCGTGGAAGGGGAGTGGGGAGTCTCGGGGCCCAGCGGCAGGCGGCGCACCTCCTGCCACCGCCACTCCTTCGGCCAAGGGAAGGGTGGGACTGCTCCGAGGGTGCGTACAGGATCAACTCTTCCGGAGGGTGAACCACGCTACCCGCCGCGTCCTGGAAGCCAATGGGTGGGAGGTCATCTCCGTGTCCGGGCAGGGTTGCTGCGGCGCGCTCCATGCCCACGGCGGGCGGCTGGACGAGGCTCGGCGGATGGCCTGGGGCAATGTGAGGGGTTTTGAGGCGGTGGGGGTGGACTGGGTGGTTGCCAATGCAGCGGGGTGTGGAGCGGCCATGAAGGAGTACGGCGAACTCCTGGGAGAGGAGGACGCCGCCAGGGGAGAGGCGGGAGAGGCCTTTGCCCATCGGGTGGTGGACGTATCGACCCTCCTGGCCGGTGGTGACCGGACTCCCCGTGTCGGGGCTCCGCTGGAACTCAGGGTGGCCTACGATCCGCCTTGCCACCTTCTCCACGCACAACGGATATCGGGACCGCCGGAGCGACTCCTGGCCTCCGTCCCGGGTGTTGAGTTGGTCCCCCTGGAGAACGCCGACGAGTGCTGCGGGGGGGCGGGGATCTACGGCATCACCCACCGGGAGCTGGGAGGCGAGATCGGCGGTGACAAGGCGGCGGCGGTGGAAGCCAGCGGAGCCCAGGTGGTGGTGACCGGCAACCCGGGCTGCATGATGCAGATCGGCGCCCAACTCCGTCTCCGCGGGAGCAGGATTCCTGCCCTCCACCCCATTGAACTTGTGGATGAGAGCTACCGGCGTGCGGGGTTCTATCATGGATCCACTTGATACAGATTGAAAAGAGGCCCACGGTTCCCGTCCCGTTCATGATCCCGTGGACAGAGGGGACCCCAATGCCCGGAAGATCCCATGCCCGACCCAGCACCCGACTCTGACGATTCCATGGTGGCCCTGGATCCGGATCCGTCCCTCTGGACCCGGATCTTCATTGTCGCCCCATTGGTGGTGGTGGGGACAAGGGAGGGTCGGGACGACTACGATCTGGCACCGAAGCACATGGCGACCCCCCTGGGGTGGACGGGGCTCTTCGGCTTCTCTTGCAACCCCGCCCACGCCACCTACCGGAATGTGCGGGAACACGGCGCCTTCACCGTCAGCTACCCTCGGCCCGAGCAGGTGGTGGTGACGAGCCTCACAGCGACCCCCAGGTCCAGCGACCATGAGGCCACCCCGGGGCTCATCTCCCTTCCTACCCTCCCGGCTGAGGTGGTGGAGGGTCGCGTGCTCCGGGACGCTCGCCTCGTGCTGGAGTGCCGAGTGGAGCAGATCTTGGATGGACTGGATGACGCCAGCTTCGTCATCGGGCGGATCGTGGCCGCCCGGGCCCGGCCCGAGGCGTTGCGGACCACCGGGATCGATGATGAGGAGGTTCTTCGGCGAGATCCCCCCCTGGCCTTCCTGCCGCCGGACCGTTACGCCTCCGTCTGCCAGAGCCACCCCTTTCCCTTTCCGGCGGGGTTCAACCGGTGAGTGAAACCGTACACCCCGCCATCCCCCGGATCCGGGAGTGGCTCGACGGTCAGGAGTCGGAGATGGTGGATCTCCTCCGGGAGGTCACTGTCCTGGAGAGCCCCAGCACTGACGCGGCGGCCCAGGGGCCGGTATTCGACGTCTTCCAGAGGGAGTTGGAAGACATGGCCTTCCAGGTGCGCCGGCTGAGTGGGCGCTTCTCCGGTGGTCAGCTCTGGGCTCGACCGCGGCAACGTCAGAGCAGCGGACCCTTTCAGGTGGTCATCGGGCATGTGGACACGGTCTGGCCCGCGGGAACCCTGGCGCAGATGCCCTTCACGGTGGAGAACGGCCGGGTCCGGGGACCCGGGGTCTTCGACATGAAGGGCGGACTGGTCCAGGGTATTTTCGCCCTCCGGGCACTGAAGGAGCTGGGCCTGGAGCCCCCGGTCACGCCCACCTGGTTCATCAACTCCGATGAGGAGGTGGGTAGCCCCGACTCGGAGAACCGGGTGCGCCATGTGGCGCGCCGTGCCATCCGTGCCCTGGTGCTGGAGCCTGCCCTCGAGCCGGTGGGGAAGCTCAAGACCACCCGCAGGGGGGGCGGCCGCTTCGAGGTGAGGGTCCGAGGGCGCAGTGCCCACACCGGTCTGGCACCCGGGGAGGGCGCCAGCGCCATCCTGGAGCTCTCCCACGCCATCCAGGCCCTCTACCAGATCGCCGATCCGGACAGGGGAATCGCCATCAATGTTGGCGAAGTCAGGGGCGGGTCCCGCCCCAATGTGGTGGCGGCGGAGGCGTCGGCCGTGGTGGATGTCCGGGTGCGCACCCGCTCCGACGCCCGCTGGGTGGAGGAGCAGGTGCGGGCCATCGAATCGGGTCCCCGTATGACGCCTGGGACGGCGGTGGAGATCGTGGGTGCGGTGGATCGCCCCCCCATGGAGCCCACCCGCCGGAATCGTGCGCTCTGGCGAGCTGCCAGGCAGGTGGCGGAAGGAATGGGGCTGGAGGTGGGCGAGGGCATGTCCGGCGGCGGCTCCGATGGCAATACCACCAGCCTCTTCACCGCCACCCTGGACGGCCTCGGCCCCGTGGGCGATGGAGCCCACGCCCTCCACGAGTACCTGGAGGTGGAGCGCATGGCCGAGCGGGCCGCTCTTCTGGCGGGGATCCTCCTTCTTCCCGCGCCCACCCCCCTGGCGAACCGGAGCCGTGCCCTTCCCCGGAGAACTGTGCGAGTCTCCCAGGCATCCACGGCCGCGTCGGCGGTGGGGGGAAGCCGGGAGGTTTGAGTTCCATGATGCCCTCGCCACACCTGTCGTCCAGCACCCGAATCTCGGACATGGCCTCCCAGGGGTTCGAGGTGGAGGCACTCCCCCGAGAGCGCTGGAACACCGGCGACTATGTGGTGGTGGAGTGCGCTGAACCAAGTGGTCGCGGTGTACTCGAGCTTCCCGGCGGACGGCTCTTGGTCCTGGACGAGGGCGACCGGTTCGTGGGGGTGCTCGGGCACCGGCGAGCCACCCGGGAAGCGGCGGGGAGCTGGGAGGCCTGGACCCCGAATGGGATGATGGACCTCCTAACGGCCGGCGGGCTCCTGGGGCGTTGCACCTCCCGATCGAGCTGGATCCCTCCCCTCCTCCCCGTACGCTATCTGGGGCATGCGTGTCGCTACGGCGTCCCTCTCCGGATGGTGGACTTCGTGGAGGATCCCGGGGAAACGTCCGATCCTGGCCACCCCTGTGTGCTCATCACCGGGACCTCCATGTCCTGCGGGAAGACGGGGGCCGCCAGGGCCGTCATCCGGCGACTCCGGCGGATGGGGTTCCGGGTTGTGGCTGCCAAGCTCACCGGCGCGGCCCGGTACCGGGACATCCAGAGCATGGCCGATGCCGGGGCCGCAGCGGTTTTTGACTTCGTGGACGGGGGTCTCCCGTCCACCGTCTGCTCGGATGACGAGATGGATCGGGCGCTCCGCATCGTCCTCGCACAGGTGGCGGCGACTCCTGCCGACGTCGCCGTGGTGGAGTTGGGTGCGTCGCCGCTGGAGCCCTATCACGGGCTCCGGGCCATTCTCTCCGTGAGACCCTGGGTTCGCCTCTCCATCCTTTGCGCCTCCGACGCCTACGCGGTGGCCGGCTTCCTGGAGCGGGTGGACCTGCCGGTGGATCTGGTGACGGGTGCGGCGGCCAACACCACCTCCGGAGAGGAGTTGGTGCGGCATCTCACCGGCATCCACACCCTGGACAGCGGGGACCCGACCCGGATGCCGGAGCTGGATGCACTCCTGCGCCAACGCCTCGACTTGCCCCCCACCCCGTGAGGCCATGGCGGAGGAGGTAGAGATCCGTCCGGTGGAGACGCCGGAGGAGTATCGGGCCTGTGTGGAACTCCAGGAGCGGGTCTGGGGGAGGGGGTTCAGCCAGCGCGTTCCCACCGCCATCCTGAAGGTGAGTCGCCGGCTTGGGGGGGTGGTATCCGGGGCGTGGATCCAGGATCGCACCCTGGTGGGCTTCGTCTTCGGGATGACTGGGTGGGAAGACGGGGTGCCAGTTCACTGGTCCGATATGCTGGCTGTTGACCCCCAATTCCGAGATGGGGGCCTGGGGCGTCGACTCAAGCTCCATCAGCGGGATGAGCTCCTGGCCATGGGGGTCAGGCGTATGTACTGGACCTTCGATCCCCTGGAGTCCCGGAACGCCTACCTGAACCTGGAGCGTCTCGGCGCCGTGGGTCGGGACTACATCCGGGACATGTACGGAACCTCCGACTCGCCCCTCCACCGGGGGATCGGGACGGACCGCTTCCTCGCTGTCTGGGAGATGGACTCGCGCCGGGTGCGGAGCTGTCTGGGAGAGGCTTCCCCAGGTGGGGTACCGGCCGGGCCGGATCTCGGGCAGCCAGATTCCGCCGGCCCGGAGGCCACCGAGTCGCATTCCACCGTGCCCGACACCGTGCCCCGGGAGTCGGGCTCCGACACCTCTCCGCCCCGCCGTGACGGGGTCCCCTCGCCTCCCGTGGTGTTGGGTACGTCTTCCCCGGATCACCCGGGTTTTGGGGGCTGCCTGCTCCTTCCGGGAGAGCCGGAGCTTGACCGCCACGACCCTATCCTGGCGGTGAGCATTCCCGCATCCATCCAGGAGTTGCTCGAGGATGACCCGGAGGCGGCGGCGCTCTGGCGGAGCCGGACCCGCGTCGTCCTGGATCATTATCTGGCCCGGGGTTGGGTGGCGGCGGGGGTGGATCGACGGGGAACCGTCTCGCTGCTCCGATTGGTTCGTGAAGAAGGGGTTTGGAGCCGTCCCCCCCATGCCCCCGCCGGATGACGACGGGGCGGGGCTCCCGCACCCGGTGTGGGGAGGCCGGGTAGAGGTATCCGGCGGGAAGTCGAACGATCAATCAGATACACTGGAGAAGGGGATGTCTGCAACGAATCAGGAGCTGGCGGGGGACCGAGGGCCCAACGACTCCACGGCCGTCCCTCGGGTGGCCATCCTGGGCGCCGGTCCGGTGGGGCTCGACGCCGCCCTGGCGACCCGGGCCCGGGGGTTCGCCGTGCAGGTCTATGAGCAGGCGCATGTACCGAGCGGAAATGTGCGGAGCTGGGGACATGTGCGCCTCTTCAGCCCCTGGTCCATGAATGTGTCGCCCCGAATGAGTGCCGGGCTGCGTGAACTGGGGATTTCCCTGGAGGTGGATCCCGACACCTCGCCCACAGGCCACGACCTGGCCGATCAGGTCCTGGATCCCCTGTGGGGCCTGCCGGAGCTGAAGGAGGCACTCCGCCTGAGGACCCGAGTGGTGGCGGTGGGTCGGTCGGGTACCCTCAAGGAGGAGGAGATCGGAACACCGACCCGGGCCGCCCGCCCCTTCCGGATCCTCCTGGAGGGCCCCGACGGGGAGGAGTCGGTAGAGTACGCCGACGTGGTTCTGGACTGCACCGGGCGCTGGGGTGTGCCAAACGCCCTGGGCGACGGGGGAATCCCGGCGCCCGGCGAGCGTCGCCTGGCGGAACGGATCCACCGGCGGATCCCCGATCTCCCGGCGGAGGCCGAGGACTGGTCGGGCCGGACCGTCCTGGTGGTGGGAGCCGGCCACTCGGCCCAGACCGCCCTGCGGGATCTGGCGCGGCTCGGGGAGGGAGGGAATGGCAATTCTCCCCGGGTCCTCTGGCTCATCCGTGACTCGGAACCCACCTTCCGGATCCAGGACGATCCCCTCCCCCTCCGGCGCGAACTGGCCGAGACGGCGGAGAGACTTGCCCGCGGCGAGCACCCCCGGGTCACTACCCTCACGGGCCGCTCCGTGGAGCGGCTGGACGAAGCGGAGCATGGGGTCCTGGTCACGCTTCGGGACGAAGGCGGACCGCGGGAGCAGCATCGGGTCGACTCCATCCTGGCCCTGACCGGGGGAGTTGGCGACCACGAAATCTACCGGCAGCTTCAGGTCCACGAGTGTTACGCCACCAGCGGCCCCATGAAGCTTTCGGCGGCCATCCTGGGCGCCGACGCCGGCGGGGACTGCCTGACCCAGGGAAGCCACGGAGCCGACACCCTCGTGAATCCGGAGCCTGGCTTCTACATTCTGGGCGACAAGTCCTACGGCAGAAACAGTACCTTCCTCCTCCGGACCGGTTGGTCCCAGGTGGACGAAGTCTTCACCCTCCTCTGATCTCCCACGGCCACCGGCCACGCCACAGCCCATGAAACCGACCCGCATCGAACTCCGAGAGATCCGACTCCCTTTGAGGGAGGTCTTCGAGATCAGCTCCGGAGCCCGGCAGAATCGCCGTATCCTCCTGCTTCGAGTGGAGGGCGAAGGGGCTGTGGGGTGGGGAGAGTGTGTGGCTGCCGAGGATCCGGGATACTCGTACGAGACCACCGACACGGCGTGGCACGTCCTGACGGAATTCCTCCTGCCCCCCCTGGTCGGTCACACCATGGAGGGCCCGGAAGAGATTCTCTCGCCGGTGTCCTGGGTCCGGGGGCACCCCATGGCCAAGGCAGGGATCGAGATGGCGGTCTGGGATCTCCATGCCAAGCTCCTGGGTGCGCCCCTCTGGGAACTCCTGGGAGGGAAGGGGGACCCGGTGCCGGTGGGGGTGAGCGTGGGGCTCCAGCCCAATGACGACGACCTTCTGCGGAAGGTGGAAGAGCACCTGTCGCAGGGGTACGCCCGCATCAAGGTGAAGATCAAGCCCGGTCGCGATCTGGCTATGCTCCGGAAGGTTCGGGACCGGTTTCCCCATATCCTCCTCATGGCCGACGCCAACTCCGCGTACACCCTGGATGATACTCCCCTGCTCCGGGAGATGGACGATCTGGAATTGCTCATGATCGAGCAGCCCCTGGGCCATGAGGACCTGAGGGAACACGCCCTCCTGCAGCAGGAGTTGCGGACACCCATCTGCCTGGACGAGTCTATCCGGTCGGTGGCGGACGCACGCCTGGCGCTGGAGTTGGATGCTGGTCGGATCATCAACATCAAGCCGGGCCGGGTCGGTGGGCTCGCCTCCTCACGGGCCATCCACCACCTGTGTCGGGAGCGGAAGATTCCGGTGTGGTGCGGCGGAATGCTGGAATCGGGGATCGGCCGAGCCCACAACCTGGCGCTGGCCACCCTCCCGGGCTTCACCCTCCCCGGCGATATCTCCGCCTCCCGGCGCTACTGGGAGAAGGATGTGGTGATCCCGGAATTCGAACTCCGGGACGGCGCTATGGTGCCGCCGGAAGGGCCCGGGATCGGGGTAGAGCCGGATCTGGCCCGGATTGAGGATCTCACCCACCGCGTCCGGGTGTTCAGCGGGCCATGATCCCCGCCGGACCCTTCCGCTTCGGGCTGGCCGCTGCCCTCCTGATCTCCCTCTCCATGGTGGGGTGTGCCGGTACCGCACCATCCACGATCCCTTCCCCCGCGGCAGGGGCCCCGGAGTGGGACCTCCTCCTCACCGGCGGGCGCCTCGTGGACGGATCGGGAAACCCCTGGCGGCACGCCGATGTGGCGGTGCAGGGAGACAGGATCGTCCGGGTGGCCCCGCCCGGGGTCCTCGCCGCCGACAATGCCCGGGACCACATGGATGTGACGGGGCTGGTGGTGGCGCCTGGCTTCATTGACCTGAACGGCCACTCTGATCTGGTCTATCTCTCCGACGGTTCCGCCCTCTCCAAGATCTTCCAGGGGGTCACCACCGAGATCATGGGGGAGTCCACCACGCCGGCACCGGTGAACGAACTGATCCTG
>SKJY01000184.1 GCA_007121775.1 Gemmatimonadota bacterium | reverse complement strand
GGGGTCGGGACCACCGCCGGCACCGGGGGGATGCAGACCAAGGTGGCCGCCGCACGGATCGCCGCCGCGTCCGGTTGCCACGCCGTGGTGGCCTCGGGGCGGGACGCTCATCGCCTGGACGCGCTTCTGGCGGGAGGAGAGGTGGGGACGTGGTTCCCGGCTCGGGGCCGTCCCCACGCACGGCAGCGGTGGATCGCCCACGCGGCGGCGCCCCGTGGGATCCTCCGGCTGGATGGCGGTGCCGTGGAGGCCCTCACCGTCCGAAGTGCGTCTCTCCTGGCCGCGGGGGTGGTGACGGTGGAGGGTGACTTCCGGGCCGGGGATGTGGTGGAACTCCGCGGTCCCGGCGGGGAGCGGGTGGGGCGCGGCGTGGTGGCATGGGATGCCGATACGGTAAGGGCCTGGAGCGCCGGCGACCGGCCGGCGGGGGTCAGGAACGCCCACGCCGTCATCCGTCGAGATCAGATCGTACTGACCGGAGGGGTGTGATGAGAGGGATTTTTTCGCGACTTGAGCGGTGTCCCGGGACGGGGGCACTGCGCGGAGAACTGTCAGGTGGGATGACCACCCCACACGGAGAACTGGTATGAAGGACGGGACGGTGGAGGAGGGCGTGAAGGAGGCTCTGAACGGGCGTGCTGAGGGGCTCCTGGCCCGGGAGGTCCGGGAGGGACAGCGGGCGCTCGCCGCCGCCGACGGGGAGCGGCGGACCGCCGTGCTCCGGACCCTGGCCCAGATCCTGGGGGCCCGGGAGGCGGAGATCCTGGAGGCGAACGGAACGGATCTGGACGAAGCGGAGCGGGTGGGGCTGTCCGGTCCCCTTCTCCACCGACTTTCCCTCTCCCCATCCAAGCTCGCCACCCTCCGGGAGGGCGTCCTGACCCTGGCCGCGGCGCCGGATCCCCTGGGACAGGTGCAGCGGAAGATGGAGTTGGACGACGGCCTCGTCCTCTCCAGGGTCTTGAGCCCTCTGGGGGTGCTCCTCATCATCTTCGAGAGCCGTCCCGACGCCGTGGTGCAGATCGGTTCCCTGGCGCTCCGGTCTGGGAATGGGGTGCTCCTCAAGGGGGGCTCGGAAGCCCTCCACTCAAACCGGATCCTGGTCCGGTGCCTTCGGGAGGCGCTGGAGGCGGAAGGACTCCCGGGAGGGGCCGTGGCCGGGGTCGAGGGGCGGGAGGCAGTTGGGCGGCTCCTCGATTTGGATGAACTCGTGGATCTGGTGATCCCCCGAGGGTCAGCGGAGCTGGTTCGGGCGATCCAGTCCTCGACCCGGATCCCGGTGCTGGGGCACGCCGACGGGATCTGCCATCTCTACCTGGATCGGGCGGCGGACCCGGCCATGGCTGCGCATCTGGCGGTGGACGGGAAGTGCGATTACCCGGCGGCGTGCAACGCCACGGAGACGCTCCTAGTGCATCGGGAGTTTCTCCCCCACCTCCCCGGAGTGGCGGAGGCCCTACGGGAACGGGGTGTCGTGTTCCGGGCCGACGCCGAGGCGCGGGCGCTCATTCCCGACGCCGAGGTGGCGGGGCCCGACGACGGACGAACCGAATACGGAGACCTGACCCTGGCGGTACGGGTGGTGGCTGGGTTGAATGAGGCCATCGACCATATCCACGCACACGGCAGCGCCCACACCGACGCCATCGTCACGGAAGATGAGGGCGCGGCTCGGCGCTTCCTTCGGGAGGTGGATTCGGCTTCGGTCTTCTGGAACGCCAGCACCCGCTTCGCCGATGGATACCGCTACGGTCTCGGCGCCGAGGTGGGGATCTCCACGGGCCGGATCCACGCCCGGGGTCCGGTGGGGGTGGAAGGACTCCTCACCACCCGCTGGCTCCTGGAAGGCCGGGGGCAGGGCGCCGGCGACTACGGCTCCAGTGGGCGAAGCTTCACCCATCGGCTCCTTGAGGGGTCTTGACCCGAGGGTCGGCTCGGTAGCGTCCTCCTCGCGGGCGAGGGACAAGATCCTCATCTTCCTCTCCGAGTAGGTGTTGCTCCTTACCCCCTTCGATCGGAGTCCCCAGTGGAAGAGAGCGTCCTGGTCACAGTCCTCCTCCCGGTGGCGCTCATCGTCATTATGGTGGGGCTCGGGATGTCCCTCACGGTGGCGGACTTTCGCCGCGTTGCCCGATTCCCGCGGGCGGCGGTGGTGGGGCTCGGGTGCCAGCTCCTTCTTCTGCCGCTGGTGGGGCTCGGGTTGGCGCACCTCTTCGGGCTCTCTCCCATCTGGGCCGTGGGGCTCATGCTCATCGCGGCCTGCCCCGGTGGACCCACCTCCAATCTCATCACCTTCCTTTGCCGCGGAGACACGGCCCTCTCCATTACCCTGACCGCACTGAGCAGTGTGGCCACGGTGGTGACGATCCCCCTGGTGCTGGGGTTTTCCCTGGGCCATTTCGGGGTTGAGGCGGGGAGCATCCGGTCGCCGGTGGGGGAGATCCTCCTGCAGATCGTCGCCATCACCGCCGTCCCGGTCTCCCTGGGCCTGGGGATCCGCCACTTCTTCCCAGGGTGGGCCCAACGGTTGGACGGGGCGGTCCGGGGTGCCTCGGCGGGCATCTTCGTCCTTGTCCTCGCCGCCGTCATCGTGGATCAGCGAGAGGTCATCGCCGCCCACTTCCTCTCCCTGGCGGGGGTAACCGGGGCGTTGAACCTGGTCACCATGGGGGCGGCCTTCGGGGTGGCGCAGGCCGTCGCCCTGGACCGGCGCCAATCCCTCACCATCGCCATCGAGGGGGGCATCCAGAACGGCACGCTGGCCATTGTCATCGCCCTCTCCATCGTGGGGTCGTCCCAGATGGCGGTGCCGGCAGGGGTCTACAGCCTCCTCATGTTCGTTTCCGGCGGAGCGCTCATGGCGTACTTCGGATGGATCCGGGCGCCGGAGCGGGCGGCGGATGGGGCCGGGGCGTCGGTGGAGTGGGGTGAAGCCTCCGGCGGCAGCGACTGAAGGGGGAGTTCCGTGCCAGCTGAGCCCGATAAGACACGCTGGGGGTTCCGGATCGCCTATCTGGCGGTTCTCCTTCTGGCCACCCTTCCACCCCCGGTCTTCGATCTGACCCGGGAGGGATTGACGGCCCGGCTGTCCGGGGCCTTCGATCTGACCTTCCGCGGGAGCGACGTCATCGACGCGGTGAGGAACGTGCTCCTCTTCGCCGGCTGGGGCGCGGTCTGGGCGGCCTCGGCGCCACGCCAGGCGGCTCGGCAGGCCTTCGTCCGGACCATCGTGGCGGCGACGCTGGTGGGGAGCGCCATCAGCGTCAGCATCGAGTCGATCCAGCTCCTCTCGCCCTATCGCGATACGAACATCTGGGACTTCATCACGAACACGGTGGGGAGTGCACTGGGGGCCACCGTCTTCCTGGTCCTCATCCGCTCCATCGACCGGACGCGACAGGACCGGTCCTACGTGGGACTCCCTACCTTCGTTCTGGCCGGGGGCTACGGGGCGGCGGTGCTCCTTGAGGCGCTGATCCCCCTCCTGGCCCAGGGGGAGATTCCGGGGTATGGCGGAGGACCCCTGGCCAGGGCCGGGCGAGCCCTGGATCACTTCTCGTGGAGTACCCTGGGAGAGCTACCCCTCCTGTCGGCGATCCTCTTCGTCCCGGCGGGGATCCTGGCGGTGGCGGCGCTGGCGGAACGGGGAATGGACCGGGGCGAAGCCCGGAATCGGATCCTGGGGCTGGCCCTCCCGCTCTTCGTGGGGGTGGAGTTGGTGGGGGGGATCCTGGGGCAGCCCATCTCCGCGGGAGCCGCGCTCATGCATGCGGTGGGGGTAGCGGCGGGGGCGTGGCTCGCGGACCGCTACCTCCCGGCGTTCACTCAGCGGCTCCGTGGAGCGGCGCGTCCGGCGGCGGTTCTCACGGCCTACCTGGGCTTCCTCGTTCTATGGAGTTGGCGGCCCTTCACCTTCGTCACCTCCTTCGCTGCGATCCAGGACGGATTGGCGGCGCAGCAGTTCATCCCCCTCATGTCCCACGCCGTTCGCTTTGACGTCTTCAGCGCCCTGGACATCGCCCGGCAGTTCGCCCTTCTGGTTCCGGTGGGGGCGCTTCTGGCCGTCTGGCCCCTCCGGGTGCGGGGACCCCTGGCCGGCCCCCTGCCGGGGATCTATGTCGCCGTGCTCTTGGAGGTGGGTCAGATCCTGGTGGACGGGCGCCACTTCGACATGACCGACGCGCTGGTGGGGAGCGCGGCGGTGTTGTTGGGCTGGGTGGTCGTGCGGCGCGGCGGGCTGAGACCCTGGGGAGAAGTCCTGAACCCGGGGAAAGGGCGTGGCGGTGTAACAGGGCGGAGTGGATCAGGCCGGTAGCCGAAGGGGAAGACCAATCGTACCTTCGGGGTTCCCGTCGATCCCCCATGGCCGCGAGGACCCATGCGCACCCCGCCTACGCTCTCCTCCTTCTTCCGCCTTTCGAACGTGCCGTTCCGCTCCCCGAAATGGGCCTGGGCCACGCTCGTGGTGGTGCTTCTGCTTCCCTTCCTGATGATGGGGAATCCCGTTGAGGCCGCCGCCCAGGATGTTCACCGGGAGATCCTCCGTGCCCAGTTCCAGGAGCAGCTCGAAGCGCTGGTGGCCAGCTACGAGGGGGTGGGCGGCGTGCACGTGGTGGACCTCACGGACGGCACCCGCTTCGCCGTCCGGGACGACCTCATCTTCCCCCAGGCGTCAGCCATCAAGATCCCCGTTCTCTTGGAGCTCTTCCGCCGGGCGGAGGAGGAGCCCGGTCTCCTGGAGCGACGGGTCGAGGTGACGGATGAGGTCCGGACCGGGGGAAGCGGGGTCCTGCGGCATCTCACCCACGGGGGGAGCGCCCTCTCCCTGGAGGATCACTCCATCTACATGATCCTCTACTCGGACAACACCTCCACCAACGTCCTCATCGACGAACTGGGGATGGACGCCGTGAACGCCTTGTCGGCGTCGCTTGGTGCCCCTGAGACGCGGCTCCAGCGGAAGATGATCCGTCCCGAGGAGTCGGCGCGGGGGAACGAGAACCTCTCCACTCCCCGGGATGCGGCGGTGATCATGGAGCGGATCATGGCCTGTGACCTTCCCATGAGCGAGGAGGCGTGCCACCGGGTGAGGGAGATCCTCGCGATCCCCAAGGGAGGCGCGTACGTCGACCCGATCCCTGGGGATATCGTGGTGCCGTGGAAGCCTGGGGGGATCACCGGGGTGGCCACGGCCTGGGGAGCGGTGGAGCTTCCTGGCCGACCCTACGTGCTGTCGGTCATGTCGAACTACGGGGGAGACGGCGGCGCCTTCATCCGCCAGGTGTCGGAAGCGGCATGGGGGTACTTCTCCCGGCTGGCCGGGGTGACGGAGTATGGAACCCGGGTGCCGCTGGAGCTTCTGGAAGGGCGGAGTGGCGGGGGCGGGCCCTGATGTAGGGTGGAATTCATTGGATCGGGCCAAGCCCCACGTCAAAAATAGGGGTCTTCTCCAAACTCAGTGCAGGCGGAAGACTGAAGGGCTGGCTGAGGGAGCCAGAGGAGGGTCAGGCGTTCCGGCAGATTTTGTGCGGCCGGGAGGGCCGCCGGGAGCGGCTGACGGGGGAGCCGGAGAGCCAGGTCCGGCGAAATACCGGGAGGTGCGGTGTTCCGGCTCCGGCGCACACCGCTGGACGGTAG
>SKJY01000130.1 GCA_007121775.1 Gemmatimonadota bacterium | reverse complement strand
GTGCTGGCTCGCCGGGAGCACCTGGACCGGGATCTGCGCCAGGCCTTCGCCGTCTCCGGTACCGCTCACCTCCTGGCCATCTCGGGCTTCCATGTGGGAGTGGTGGGTGCACTCCTCCTGGGACTCCTTCGCCTGGCCGGCGCCGCTCCGCGACCCGCCGCCGCAGGCGCGGCCCTGGGCTGTTGGGTCTACGTCCTGGGAATCGGGGCGCCGGACGCGGCGGTGCGGGCCGCCCTCCTCATGACCCTCCTGGTGGGCGCTCGGGCGCGGGGTGGGCCAGTGGTGCCAATGGGTGCGTTGGCCTCGGCCTTCCTCCTCCTGCTGGTAGTGGATCCTGCCAACCTGGGGTCGGTGGGATTTCAGCTCTCCTTCGCCGCCACCGGTGGGTTGGTGGCCCTCCGGGACCCCCTGTCGGCTGCGGTGGACGGCCTCTGGCGGCGCCTTCGCGGGCGGCCCCTCCTCCGGGGGCGAAGGTTGCGGGGGCCCGGTGAGGGCCTCCTGCGGGGCGGAACGGAGGGGCTGGTGGCCGGGGTGGCTGCCACCATCCCCACCCTCCCGCTCCTGGCGTGGCACTTCGATCGCATGTCCCTGGTGGGGATCGTCTCAACCCTTGGGCTGGCACCTCTGGTGGCTGCCGCCATTCCCGGGATCGGCGTCGCCCTACTCCTGGACGGCGTGGCCGGGGCCTGGGGCTGGGGCCCGGAGTCATGGGGGCCAGGCGCTTTCCTGGCCGGCGGGGTGGGGATGCTACTGATCCTGGTGGAGTGGGGGGTACGGGTTTCGGCGGAGCTCCCTGGTGCCGCCCCCTGGGTCTCCCGCCGTACCCTGATGGCCGGCGGGATA
The DNA here is from genome assembly GCA_007121775.1 of Gemmatimonadota bacterium. GTDB lineage: Bacteria > Gemmatimonadota > Gemmatimonadetes > Longimicrobiales > Gaopeijiaceae > PWLA01. Next base: position 17,236 of record SKJY01000130.1, on the reverse strand, counting down.
TCGGCCGCCACAGTGCTGGCCATGCTCCGCTTCCGCTTTCCGGGCCGGGTGCGCAGGGGAGTCAGGATGGGCACGGCGATGGCGGCCATGGCAGGGGCCGCCCTCGTGGCGCCCATGGTTCCGGCCCTCGGCCCGGGAGGGGCTCTGGAGGTGCACATGGTTGATGTGGGCCAGGGTGACGCCTTCCTCCTTCGTCTTCCCTCGGACCGGTGGTTGGCGGTGGATGCCGGACCCGGAGGCAGCGGCTGGGACGCCGGGTCGGGGCGGGTGGCCCCCCACCTCCGGCGAGCCGGGGCGCGGCGACTCGAAGCTCTCATCCTCACCCATCCCCATGGGGATCATGTGGGCGGGGCGCCGGGACTCCTCCGAGCCATCCCCGTTCGGGGAATCCTGGATCCGTCCGTGCCACTTCCTTCCCAGCCTTGGCGTGAAGTGCTGGAGTTGGGCCGGGAGCGGGGGGTGTGGTGGTGGCGGGCCGAGCCCGGCCTGACCATGGAGATGGACGGGGTTCGCTTTACTCTCCTCCACCCCAGGTACCAGGAGCTGTCCCGGCGGGAAGTGGCGGACTGGAACGACCTCTCCCTGGTAATCCTGGTGGAGTACGGGGAGGCGTCCATTCTTCTGACCGGCGACGCCTATACCTGGGTGGAAGAGGCCATCGTGGACCAACTCCCGCGGCGCCTGAACGTCCTCAAGGTGGGGCACCACGGGAGTCGAACCTCCACCGGCACCCGCCTCCTGGAGGCAACCCGACCGGAGGTAGCGCTGATCCCCGTGGGATGGGCCAACCGCTTCGGCCACCCCCATGGAGAGGTTCTGGAGCGACTCCAGGCTGCCGGTACGGCGGTCTATCGTACGGATCTGGACGGGAGTGTGAAGGTCCTGATGTTCTCTGACGGTCGGGTTCAGGTTCAGGGGGAGGGGTGAGGGGGACGGACCCCGCCGCTCCCCCCCTCTGGCGCAACCCTGTGTCATTCCTTACCCTCGGAGCGGCATCCCGTGTTCGCTTTCCCCGGGTCCTGTCCATGGAGGATGCCCTGGACGGTGCTCCGGGCGGCCACCCTTCCTCCCACCCAACCACGGATTCGCACCCCCATGGAAGGCACCTCCATCGTCACCATCGAACGGCATATCATCGAGGCGGAGCGGAAGTATCCGGAGGCCTCCGGAGCCTTCTCCAACATCCTTACCGATATGGCGTTGGCGGCCAAGGTGATCTCACGCCAGGTGAACATGGCCGGGTTGGTGGATATCCTGGGCCGAGTGGGGCGGAGCAATGTACAGGGCGAGGCGGTGCAGAAGCTGGACGTCTTCGCCCAGGATGTCATCTATCAGGCCATGGACCACACGGGGCACCTCTGCTGCATGGTCTCCGAGGAGCAGGAGGACCTCATGCCCATCCCGGAAGTCTTTCCGGCCGGGGACTATGTGCTCCTCTTCGATCCACTGGACGGCTCATCCAATATCGATGTGAATGTCTCCATCGGGACCATCTTCTCAATCCACCGGAAGATCTCGGGCGAGACGCGGGGGACCCTGGACGATTGTCTCCAAGTGGGGCGCAAGCAGTTGGCGGCAGGGTACGTGGTCTATGGGTCATCCACCATGCTGGTGTACACCACTGGCCAGGGTGTGCACGGGTTCACCCTGGACCCATCCATCGGCGAGTTTCTCCTCAGCCATGAGAACATCCAGATTCCCAACCCGGCCACCCGCTACTACTCGGCGAATGAAGCCCGCTATCCACATTGGGAGCCGGCCATGCAGCGGGTGCTGGACCGGTTCAGGGCCGGGGAGGAGTGGGGTGGAGCCTTCTCGGCCCGATACATCGGTTCCCTGGTGGCGGACTTCCACCGGACCCTTCTCCGGGGTGGGATCTTCATGTATCCCGGCGACCGCTCGAACCCCAACGGGAAGCTCCGGCTCCTGTATGAGTCGTCGCCGCTGGCCTTCATCGCCGAGCAGGCCGGAGGGCGGGCCTCCACCGGGACCGAGGACATCCTGGATGTGGTGCCCACCTCGCTCCACCAGCGCACCCCCCTCTTCCTGGGATCCACCGAGTTCGTGGACGAGGCCGAGCGGATCCTGAAGCAGGGGTGAGGGTCCCTGGCACGAATTCTGGACAAAACCCAGAAATCTGAGGGCAGGAGGGCTCGGGCGCCCCATTTCGCCGCCTCATGTGGGGGGGCGGAGGGGCGCTGAGGTTGGCACCCTCCTTGCCCTGTGAGGTATGTGAAGGACGTTTCGTCGTCTCCTGCACTGGACCTCGTGTTTCGCTCCGCCTTGTTTGACCCAAGCTTTCTCCGGCTCCTCTCCCGTGGGGCCCGACTGCCCAGGTTCAGGTTTCGGATGGCGGGCGCCGGGCTGGCCCTCCTCCTGGCTGTCCTTGTAGTGGGGTGTGACGAGGGTACGGCGCCGCCGGTGGCCGGAGAGATCCGCGGCATCGTCATGATCGAAGGTTCCGCCCTGTCGGATGTGACGGTGGAGCTTCGCGGCGACGCGGCCCGGGATACGCGAACCGATGCCGGGGGGCGCTTCGTCTTTGAGGATGTCCCGGCGGGAGCCTACGTGGTATCCATCCGGGGCCAGCCGGTGGACGCGTCTTTTTCCTCCACCTCGCGCACGGCTGTGATCGGTCGGGAGGCCGGCCGGCGCACCGTTACGCTGGACTTCCTGGGCAGCTTCATCCGGACCTCCACGATCCAGGGGCGGGTCACGGCCCGGGATCGACCGCTCCAGAATGTGCTGGTGCGGGGCCTCGGGCCGGATACGGTGGAGGCCCGCACCGATGAGGACGGCCGCTACACCTTCACCGGCCTCCGCAGGGGAGCGTATCGGATGGAGGTCTCGGGCTTCCCTGCCAACGTGGTCTTCCCCGTTCCGGAGGTGGCCGTGGAGGTGGAGACGGGTGAGACCGCGGTGGCCGATTTCTCAGGTACTGTGGAGCTCAGCGCCTCTCTGGCGATCTCCGGTCTCCGCCGGATCCTCCCCGATGGAAGCACCGAGCCGGTGAACAATCTGGACTTCCGGGGCCGTGTTCAGGTCGAGGTGACGGTGGACCGGGGCGAGGACACCCCGGAGTTCGTGGAGCTCCTCCTGGGCGATGAGGTGCTGGCACGGCAGACCTTCAACCCCGATGGGAGCCCGGCCGCGCCCATGGCGGCGACGGTGGAGGCGTTGGGAGGCGGAGCCCCGACGCCGGGAGCCCCTCTGCAGCTGAACTTCCTGGTGGCCTCCGATGAATTCAACGAACAGACCGGGGCGGTGCGGTTCCGGAACGGCTCCACCACACTCCGGGCCAGGCTCGCTACCCGTGAGGGGGGGGCGGACGCCTGGCTCTCCACGATCCAGATCAACCTGACCAACCGGGACACCTTCGTCGGCGGGTTTTCGACGGCGCGGGGGCCCGTGGCCGGGTCGGAAGGTGAAACCTGGGTCGGGGGGGACATCCTGGCTCGGGTGGTACCCGTGATCTACTCCCGGGACCGGGAGTTGGCGTCTGTGGTGGTGGATATCCGTCGTGCGGGAGGGGGGCCGCTGGCTACGAAGGCGGTGGAGGGGTCCGGGCCCTACCGACCCCTCTTCGGAGCCGATGACGCGGCCGGACTCCTGGACTACCAGACGCCCCGAGGCGCCCTGGACCAGCTCTGGGTGCGGGAGGCCACCTACGCCGACGGTACTCGGGTTTCGGGGCTTCCCCGGGTTATCGCCGACAGCATCCGTATCGACAACCGTCCGCCGCCGCCGGGGGTCTTCCAGCTTCCGGAACAGGGCGTGGACGGAGCCGCTTGTTGCCTCGGTAACTGGGTCGGAGCCTCTTTCCGCTTTCCCGACGCGTACCGGAAGGCGCAGGACGAGGGAGTGGGAGGTGGCGGTGTGTCGATCCATGTGGGGCCGGCCTCCCTCCCGGATGAGGAGTTGGCCCTGCGCTCCGCCGTGACCCTGGGTGGGCAGCTGGACCCTACGGCGGGGAATACGGCGCTCCGTGCGGTGGCGGTCCACCGGGACGCCCTCCAGAACCGGAGGATCGTTCCCCTGGCCACTTCACGAGGAAACACCCTGGGTGATGGGGGACGGGCGGTGTTCGGGGTTGATCTGACGGCGCCGGAGGCGCGCTTCTCCGCCGACTCTCCCCTGGACCGGGCGCTGAACCCGCCGGCGGGAGCCCGCTGGTCCCTCCGGGTCGAGGACGAGGGGAGTGGGTTCTCCGCCACTCCAGCCCGGAGTGTGGTGCGGCGCATCGCTCCTGGGATCGACGGGGAGGAGTCGTGTCCATTCCCGGCCACGGATCTCTGCGCACCCGCCCCGGACGGCCTCCATCGCCCGGTTCCGGAGAACGGCGCCGGCTATTTCCGTTTCGAGACCCGGGTGCTGGACCGGGCAGGGAACCCCTCCCTGCCTCTGACCCGGTGGATTCTCCGGGATACGGAGGCTCCCCAGGTAGAGGCGGTGGAATCTCCCGGACAGGTTGCTGCAGGCGCCCCCTTCTCCGTGGCGGCGCCGGTCCGGGATAATCTGGATCTGCGCCGCGCCCGGGTGGAGATGGCCTTTGGCGGGGCGGCTAGCGGTATACGTCTGGCGCCCGTGCCCTCCGACACCCTCGGAACTCCCTTCGCCGGGACCCCTCGAGCGACGGCCACGGCACGCTGGACCCTCCCCGGGGTGGTGGCGGTGGAGGAGGTACGCCCGTCGGATGGGGCGCCGTCCGGGATCCTCCTACCCCTGGGGCGCCTGGTGGTGGAGGTGGAAGACGCCGCCGGCCTCACGGCTGCCGGCGAGGCTGAGCTTCGACCTGCCGGCAGTCTGCCACTGGGATTCGGCGTGGGGGTCCGGGGGGCCGGGGCCGGGGTGGTGCGGTGGTCGCTCTCGGTGGAGGGGGACGAGACGGTGTGCGCGGCGCCGGATCCTGTGCGAAGCGGTGAGGGCGCACTCTGCCCCGAGGATCAGCGCACCCTTTCCGTCATGGCCACGGCGAGAGGTGAGGACGATGGGTTCTCACCGGACTTCAGCCAGGTGGTATTCTTCGCCCAGGTGGGGGATCGCCGCTTCTGGCTGGGCCAGGGGGAGGCCCTGGAAGGGCCGGAGGAGTCGTCATCGGCGCGTCGCTGGCGCCTCGAGTGGACCCCGGAGGCAGGCTTCCCCACCGGTGAGCGGGTCCGGCTCCGAGCCGTTGCCCTGGACGGAGCCGGAGCCGCTCTCCTGACGGCTGCTCTGGAGGGGGTTTCGGTGGAGGCCCCTCGCTAACAGCCCGGTGGCACCGTCTCCGTGACCAGGCCCCGCTCCATATCCACCAAGGGTGCGCTGTAGTCGCCGGAGAAGCAGGCGTCGCAGAAGGGCCCGAACTCCTCCACCACGCCCAGCATCCCTTCGAGGCTCAGGTAGCCCATGCTGTCCACCCCCAGGATCTCGCCGATCTCGGGGATGCTGTGGGATGAGCCGATGAGCTCTTCCCGGGACGGCATGTCGATGCCGTAGAAGCAGGGGAAGCGCACCGGCGGGCTTGCGATGCGCAGGTGGACCTCCCTGGCCCCGGCATTCCGGAGGAACTTGACCAGGGAGGTGGAGGTGGTCCCTCGCACCAGGGAATCATCCACCACCACCACCCGCCTGTCTTCCACCACCTCCCGCACCGGGTTGTACTTGATCCGGGCGCCGAAATCCCGGTCGGCCTGGGAGGGCTTGATGAAGGTTCGGCCCACATAGTGGTTCCGAAGCAGCCCCAGTTCGTATGGGATCCCGCTCTCTTCGGCGTAGCCCAGCGCCGAGGAGTTGGCCGAGTCCGGGACGGCGAAGACACAGTCGGCATCGGCGGGGTGCTCCCGGGCCAGCTGGCGCCCGAAGGCTCGCCGGGCACGGTCCACACTGGCGCCCCAGATGCGGGAGTCCGGTCGGGCGAAGTAGACGAGCTCGAAGACGCACGGGGCCGGCTTCGGCGCAGGAGCCAGGCTCCGGAGCCGGTGGATTTCCGATCCCTTCAGCTTCAGGACCTCCCCCGGCTTGATGTCCCGGATGTACTCGGCGTCGATGATGTCCAGAGCGCAGGTCTCCGAGGCCACCACATACCCCTTCCCCTTCCGGCCCAGTACCAGCGGGCGAAACCCCCGGGGGTCCACCGCGGCGAAGAGGGTGTTGCCCACCGAGATCACCAGGGAGAAGGCGCCCTCCAGGTGGCTGAGGGCGTCGTCGATCTGCGCCTCCACCGTATCGTGCCGTGACCGGGCGATGAGGTGGACGATGACCTCCGAGTCGGAGGTGGTCTGGAAGAGAGCCCCCTCCTCCACCAACCGGTTCCGGAGTTCCTGGCCGTTGGTGAGGTTTCCGTTGTGGGCGATGGAGAGATCGCCCTGGGCGTAGCGCACCACGATGGGTTGGGCGTTCTGCTGGCGGCTCCCCCCGGCGGTGGAGTAGCGCACGTGTCCCACCGCCGTGTCGCCCCAGAGGGCATTGAGGTCATCGGCGGAGAAGACATCGGCCACAAGCCCCAGCCCTTTTCGCACCCGGGCCGTGCCATTGGGCGTGATGGCGCAGATCCCCGCCGACTCCTGCCCTCGATGCTGCAGGGCGTAGAGCCCGAGGAACACGAGTTCGGCAGCCTGCTCAACCCCCGTTACGGCGAAGACGCCGCACTCCTCCCGAGGAAGGGCCTCCAGCGTCGAGGTGAGCACGTCCTGGGCTCCCGGACCGTGGGACCCCGGCCCGGGAGCTTCCATGCCCGGTCGTCCGGTTCCCACAACGGGGAGGGGGAGGGAGGTGCGTTTCGGCCCTTTTGTGGCCTGGGCATCATCCATCAATCTGACTCCTGGGGTCTTCGGGCTTCTCATCCCGGTCCATGTAACGGGGGAGGGCATCGTAGTACTGATGATGGGCCTGCTCCACGGGCACATTGATGACCCCGCGCGGCGCGTCGATGCGGAAGGGACCTCCCACGGTCCCAACCGTTCCAAGTACCCTGGCAGGCACCCCATGGTTGCGGCACATGCCCAGGACCTCGCTCTCATCTTCCGGTCGCACTGAGATCACCACCCGTCCGGTGGTCTCTCCGAAGAAGAGGGCGATGGGGGCAAACCGCTCATGGAGCTTCACCCGGATACCCCGGGGCGCACCGTCTCCGCCCACCGCGCTCTGGGCCAGGGCGGTGGCCAGGCCGCCCTCGGAGCAGTCGTGGGCCGATCGGAGGAGGCCCGACTCTGCCAGAGCCAGGACCCCGTGCTGGAGGCGCCGCTCCGCCACCAGGTCCACCACCGGCGGGAGGCCGGCCACGATGCGATCATGGAAGTGGTAGAGGAACTCGGAGGCTCCGATCTCTTCCCGGTTCTCGCCCAGGAGGATGATTACGTCGCCGTCCTGCTGGAAGGTGGAGCCCACCGCCCGCTCCACATCGTCTAGGATCCCCACCATCCCGATGACCGGGGTGGGGAAGATGGCCCGGCCGTCGGTCTCATTGTAGAGCGAAACGTTACCTCCGGTGACGGGGGTCTCGAAGAGCCGGCACGCCTCGGCCATCCCCAGCACCGCCTCCCGCATCTGGTGGTAGATGTGGGGCTTCAGCGGGTTGCCGAAGTTCAGGTTGTTGGTGACGGCGGTGGGGAGGGCACCGGTACAGACCAGATTCCGGGCGGCCTCGGCTACGGCGGCCCGGGCCCCCTCCCGAGGGTCCAGATAGCAGAAGCGGCCGTTGCAATCGGTGGTGGCCGCCACTCCGCGTCCGGTGTTCCCGAGACGTATCACGCCGGCGTCGCCGCCGGGGCGGATCACCGTGGAGGTCCGAACGGTGGTGTCGAACTGGTCGTGGATCCATCGGCGGGAGCCCACATTGGGCGACGCCAACAGTTCCAGGAAGTAGTCGCTCAGGTCCCCTTCGGGCTCCAGCACCGAGGAGAGGTCCATCTCCCGGAGCCTCCTGACCTCCTCGGCTTCGGAGCCCTCCCGCTCATAGGTGGGGCAGCCCTCGGTAAGGGGGAGGGCCGGAATGTTGGCCACGAGCCGGCCGTCTTCCTCGATCCGGAAATAGCCGTCGTCGGTGACCTCACCCACCGGTTCCGCCTCCAACTCCCACTTCTCGAGGATGCGGCGGACCTCGTCCTCCTCGCCCTTCAGGGCTACCACCAGCATCCGTTCCTGGGATTCGGAGAGAAGGATCTCGTAGGGGGTCATCCCCTCTTCCCGAACCGGGACCCGGGCCGTGTCCAAGAGTACTCCGCTCCCGGCCCGGCCCGCCATCTCTGACGCCGAGGAGGTGAGACCGGCGGCGCCCATGTCCTGGATCCCCACGATGTGCCCGCTCCGGATGAGCTCCAGCGAAGCCTCCAGGAGGAGCTTCTCGGTGAAGGGGTCTCCCACCTGCACCTGGGGACGGCTGGACTCATCGGCGTCTTCCGAGAGCTCTTCCGAGGCGAAGGTGGCGCCGTGGATCCCGTCCCGTCCGGTCCGGGCGCCCACCGCCATGAGGGTGTTGCCCACCCCGGATGCCTCTCCCTTGATGAGCTCTTCGCGCTTCATGAGCCCCAGGGCCATGGCGTTCACCAGGGGGTTGCCGTCGTAGGCCTGGTCGAACTGCACCTCGCCTCCGATGTTGGGGATCCCAACGCAGTTTCCGTAGTCCCCGATCCCCTTGACCACGCCGCTGAAGAGGTAGCGGTTGCGCCCGGACGCCAGGTCACCAAAGCGGAGCGAGTCCAGTACGGCGATGGGCCGGGCCCCCATGGTGAAGATGTCCCGGAGGATTCCGCCTACCCCGGTGGCCGCTCCCTGATAGGGCTCCACGGCGGAGGGGTGGTTGTGGGATTCGATCTTGAAGGCCAGGGCCAGCCCCTCGCCCACATCGATGACCCCGGCATTCTCCCCAGGACCCTGGATCACCCAGGGGGCCTCGGTGGGTAGGAGGCGGAGGAGGCGCTTGGAGTTCTTGTATCCGCAGTGCTCGGACCACATGGCCGAAAAGACGCCCAACTCCGTGAAGGTGGGCTCCCGGCCCATGATCCGGAGAATGCGCTCATACTCCTCCTGCGAGATTCCGTGATCGGCCACCAGTTCGGGGGTGATCTCCGGGTCGCCAGGGCGGGGCTCCGGGCGCTGGGCGGACGATTCTCTTTCTGGGGTTCCGGTTCCCGGCGTGCGGGCGTTCGTCACGGGGTGGCTCCGGCGCTGAGGTGGTTGACCAGGGACTGGAAGAGGCCGAGTCCGTCGGTGGAGCCCAGGAGCTCCTCAACGGCCCGCTCCGGGTGGGGCATCATGCCCAGCACATTCCGGGCCTCGTTGACGATCCCGGCGATGTGGTGGGCCGACCCGTTGGGGTTAGCCTCCGGTGCCAGACCAGCGTCGGGGGTGCAGTATCGGAAGACAATGCGGTCATCGCCCTCCAGTTCGGCCAGCACCTCCGGGGGCGCGTGATAGTTCCCCTCGCCGTGGGCGATGGGAATCCGGAGGACCTGTCCCTTCCGGTAGTGGGAGGTGAAGGGGGTCGCCGTGGTCTCGACCCTGATATGGACCGGATAGCTCTGGAAGCGGAGAGACTCGTTTCGCAGCAGCGCCCCCGGGAGGAGCCCCGATTCACAGAGCACCTGGAATCCGTTGCAGATCCCCACCACCGGACCGCCGTCCAGGGCGAAGGCCTTCACCGCCTCCATGATGGGCGAGAAGCGGGCGATAGCGCCGGCGCGCAGGTAGTCGCCGTAGGAGAACCCGCCGGGGAGCAGGACGGCGTCCACTCCACCCAGATCCGTATCCCGGTGCCAGCGGAACTCAGGCTCCACACCATCCAGGAGCTTCAATGCCCGATAGCAATCGTGGTCGCAGTTCGACCCGGGGAAGGTGATGACGGCGATTCTCATTCCGCCTCCACCGGGGCCAGTTCGGATACTTCGATCAGGAAGTCTTCCGTCACAGGGTTGGCCAGGAGCTTCCGACACATCTCCTCGGTCCGGGCCCGAGCGGCGGCGGCGTCATCGGCCTCCAGCTCCAGGACCAGAAGCTTCCCCACCCGAACCGAATCCACGCCTTCGTAGCCCAGGGAGTCCAGGGCATGCTGTACGGCCTTCCCCTGGGGGTCGAGGAGTCCGGGGCGGGGGGTGACACGAACTTCCACCTTGAATCGACTCAATGGTCTGTCTCCGGGGTGTCGTCCCGCTTGCGGGACTCAGGGTACTTGCTGGGGGCGATCTGCGTATAGTCCAGCGACCGGACCTCGGCGCCGGAGTCATCTTCCCGGGGTTCGTCCAGGAGGGGGTCCTTCTCCGGAAGGCGTTCCAGGAGGCCGAGCCCCACGGCGCGGGATACACCCCAGAGGGTGTAGAGGCTCAGGAAGGGGAAGAGGAAGTACTCGGGGATGGTCAGGGCCGCGGCGGCGCACCCCAGGAGGATCACGCTCCCCACCCCGGCACGTGCGGTCCGGAACGAGATCTTCGGGACCAGGGGGTATGGAACGTGGCTCATCATGAGGAGAGCCAGGGCGATGAGGATGATCCCCATGGTCTGGGGAGTAGGCAGCCCCCCGGTGATCTCCACCACGGCGGGGGCGGTAAAGAAGGGGTAGACCGTTGCCACGATCATCCCCCCCGTGGGGGAGGGGAGGCCCAGGAAGGTGCTCTTGGCCTCGCCTCCCTGCTCAACGTTGAAGCGGGCCAGGCGCACCACCACCGCCGTGACATAGAGGAAGGAGAGGACCCAGCTCCACGGGTCGTCGGCAAAGAAGAGGTAATAGGCCAGAAGACCCGGGGCGACGCCGAAGGAGATGGCGTCCACCAGGGAGTCCAACTCGGCACCGAAACGGGACCCGGTGGCGGTGAAGCGGGCGATGCGGCCGTCCAGCATGTCCAGGACGGCGGCGAAGACGATGCACCAGGCAGCCCACTGGAAGTCTCCCCTGGAGGCGGCCACCATGGCGTAGACGCCGAAGAAGAGGTTGCCCAGGGTGAAGGCGGATGGGAGGATGATGATCCCCCGCTGCAGTCCGGGCCTCCTGCTCTCCTTCCGGTTCACGCTACCTCGCCGGGCTCCGAGGAGAATGAGGGGGGCGTGAAGTCGTCCAGATCCGTCCCGGTCAGACGCCGGAAGATGTCCAGGTAGCGCTCGGTGGTGGCTTTCACAACCGCTTCCGGGAGGGGCGGAGGTGGGGGCTGCCGATCCCACCCTTCCACCGATGCCAGGAAATCCCGCACCGGTTGCTTGTCCAGCGAGGGCGGCGCCGAGCCCACCCGGTGACCCTCCTGCGGCCAGTAGCGGGACGAGTCCGGCGTCAGTACTTCGTCAATGAGGAGGAGGCGGCCGCCGCCGTCGATCCCGAACTCGAACTTGGTGTCGGCCAGGATCAATCCGCGTTCGCCGGCGGTGGCGGCGCCCACGGCATAGATGTCCAGGGAGAGCCGGCGCAGTGCTTCGGCCCGGTCGGCTCCCACCGCCCGGACAACCTGGTGGAAGGTGATGTTCTCGTCGTGGCCCTCCACCGCCTTGGTGGCCGGGCTGAAGAGTGGGGCGGGCAGCTGCTGGCTCTCCTCCAGACCCCCTGGAAGCGGCTCTCCCGCCAGCGTCCCCGATTCCCGGTACTCCTTCCAGGCCGATCCGGCCAGATATCCTCGCACCACGCACTCCACCGGCAGAGGAGTGGTGCGCCGGACCAGGAGTGCGCGCCGGGCCCACCCGGCGGGATCCACGTCCTCGGCGAGTCGGGGGGCATACCGCAGGATCTCATCCGGGTCCGCAGACACTGCGTGGTGCGCCACTCCGGCGCCCTCCAGCCGCTTCAGCCACCATGCGGTGATGAGGGTCAGGACCTCCCCCTTCCGGGGTACCGGCTCGGCCATCACCACATCGAAGGCCGAGACACGGTCGGAGGCCACCATGAGGAGGAGGTCCGGGGAGACCTCATACATCTCCCGGACCTTCCCTCGATTGAGAAGGGGAAGGGGGAGCGTTGAACGACGCAGGGCGCGGGTCGGGGAGTCGGCCATGGGCGACCTCAGACCCGGATGTCCGGGGATGCGGCGGCCTCGTCGGCGGAGGCTCCCAGGCGATCCAAGACCGGCTGGACCCATTCCTCCAGGAAGCGGTCCACCTGTTCCGGGGCCCGGCCCACGAAGCGTTTGGGATCCACCAGGGCCTCCAGTTCGTTGCGTGAGATCTGGAAGGCCTCATCCGCTGCCACCCGGTCCAGAAGGTCGGGGGCGTCCCCTTCCTTCATCCGCGCCGCCGCGGCCAGGGAGTGCCGGCGGATCCGTTCGTGGAGATCCTGCCGATCTCCGCCTTCGCCTGCCGCCTGCATGAGGACACTTTCCATGGCCATGAAGGGAAGGTGCTCTTCCAGATTACGCTCCACCACCCGCGGGTGAACGGTGAGGCCCGAGGCTACATTCTCGGCTAGCACCAGGGCGCCGTCCAGGGTCAGAAAGGCATCGGGGATGGAGAGCCGGCGGTTCGCCGAATCATCCAGCGTCCGCTCAAGCCACTGGGTGGCTGCCGTGTGGGCCGGATCCTGGGCCAGGGTGATGACGTGCCGGGCCAGGGCGCAGATCCGCTCCGAGCGCATGGGATTGCGCTTGTACGGCATTGCGGACGACCCAATCTGTTCCGACTCGAAGGGCTCCTCCACCTCCCGGAGGTGGGAGAGGAGCCGAAGGTCGGTGCCGAACTTGGAGAGGGAGGAGGCGATTCCGGCCAGGGTGGCCAGGATGGCCTGATCCACCTTCCTGGAGTAGGTCTGCCCCGTGACCCCGTAGCCCTCCCGGAAGCCCAGGCTCTCCGCCACCCGCCGGTTCAACTCATCCACCTTCCCATGATCTCCACCGAAGAGCTGGAGGAAGGAGGCCTGGGTCCCGGTGGTGCCCCGGACCCCCCGGAAGCGCAGCGACTTGAGGCGGAAAGCCACCTCCTCCAAATCCAGCATGAGATCCTGGATCCAGAGGGTGGCTCGCTTTCCCACAGTAGTGGGCTGGGCGGGCTGGAAGTGGGTGTAGCCCAGGGTGGGGAGGGCGCGGTGGGTGCGGGCGAAGTCGGCCAGAGCCCGGACCGTGCGGACGATGCGGGCCTGGATCAACTCCAGCGCCTCCCGGTGGAGGATGAGGTCGGTGTTGTCCCCGATGAAGGCCGAGGTAGCGCCCAGGTGGATGATCCCCCGGGCAGAGGGCGCGTCGTCGCCGAAGAGGTGGACGTGGGCCATGACGTCGTGACGGAAGCGCCGCTCGTACTCTGCGGCCCGGTCCAGATCCAGGGTATCCAGCGCCGCCCTCATCTCGTCAAGCGCCGACTGGGGGATGGCGAGGTCCAGATCCTTCTGGGCTTCCGCCAGGGCCAGCCAGAGGCGCCGCCAGGTCCCGAACCGGTGACCGGGCGAGAAGAGTCGCTGCATCTCCCGGGAGGCGTACCGGTCCGCCAGGGGGTGGGCGTACCGGTCCAGCTCCTGGCGGGCGGCGGTGTCGGTGTCGGTCATTCGGGTTGGGGGCTGGTGAAGGGAGAAGGAAGTGATCCGTGGCGCTCAGCGCCCGAGAACGAAGGTGGTGGAGCCGAATCCACGGTTACGCTCGTAGATGAGTTGTACCCGGGAGCGGGCCGGAACTCTGGATAGAACGTCGGCCAACTCCTCAGCACTCTCAACCCGTTGGCGATTGATTCCCACGATGACGTCGCCCGGTCGGAGGCCCAGGATGCGTTGGAGTTCATCGGAGATCCCCGTGACCAGCGCGCCGGCTTCACTCCCCACGCCCCGCTCGTCGCGAGCCGCCGGTGTGAGGGTCACCACCTCCAGGTCCCGAAGTACCGTGACCCGTTCAGCGGGGAGGGAGGGGAATTCCTCCGCGACGATCCGGTCCGGGCGGGCCCGGTCATCGACCTGGATGTCGATGGCGTCGCCGGCCCGGAGGTCCAGGAGTAGGGCCTCGAAGTCCAGCGGCGACACCAGACGGCGGTCATTGGCGGCCACCATCCGCTGCCCTACCCGAAATCCGGCCCGGGCCGCCGGGGATCCCTCGCTCACTCGACTCACCCGCACGCCCCGGGTGCGACCGAACTCATCGGCCTCCTCCGGCTCCACATCCAGCCCGACCCAGGCGCGCCGGACCTCACCGTGGTCCAGGAGGTCCTCGGCGATGCGCAGCACCCGCTCGATGGGGATGGCGAACCCGATCCCCTCACTTCCTCCCCCTCGGGAGAAGATGGAGGCGTTCATCCCCACCACCTCACCCAGGGCGTTCACAAGCGGACCCCCGGAATTCCCCGGGTTGATGGCGGCGTCGGTCTGGATCATCCCCAGGTAGAAGCCCCGGTCTTCCCGGGACGGCACCACGTGACGCCCCAACGCTGAAATCACTCCCACAGTGGCAGTGGGCTCAGGGTTTGAGATGAGGTTGCCGAAGGGGTTGCCGAAGGCCACCACCCACTCCCCGATACGCAGATCGTGGGTGGAGCCCAGGGGCGCCACCGGGAGGCCCGGTAGGTCGGCCCGGAGCACGGCGATGTCGGTGGCCTCGTCCGTCCCCACCAGGGTGGCAGGGGCGTCCCGGCCATCGGGGAGGGTCACCAGGATGCGTTCGGCCCCCCGGACCACATGGTCATTGGTGAGGATGATCCCACTGGGGTCCACCACGAAGCCCGACCCCAGCGACGGGACCCGCTGGGCCTGGGTCCGACCCTGCGGCGGGCCGAAGAAGCCCCCGAAGAAGTCATCGAAGGGGTCCCGGACCCGGATCTGTCGGGTCCGGATCACATTGACCGTCACCACCGCCGGCGAGACCCGCTCGGCGGCCCGCACGATGGCCGTCTCCCGGGACCGTTCCACCTCGCTGCCCACCTGGTGGCGGGCGGCGCCGGGCTCGGAAGCGTTCCAGTTCCGAACCGCCTCCCCGGCAGACGCCCCGTGCCCGTCCAGGAGGTCCTGCTCCGCGAGGAGGGCGTGCTCGGCGGGGAGGGCGTCATCCGGGGCCTCCCGGGCGCCTCCGTCAGGGAGGCAGCCGGCCAGGAGCAGGAGCGCCAGGGCCGGGAGGGCCGCGCGGGGTACCGGGAGCACGGTCATGGGGTGCGGTGGGATCGGGGGCGAGGGTGACGGATGGGTTCAGATCTCGCCGCCGCTTGCCTTCCAGTCGGCCAGGAAGGCGTCGAGACCCTTGTCTGTCAGGGGGTGCTTAAGGAGTTGGTGCAGCACCTTGGGCGGGAGGGTGCCACAGTCGGCTCCCACCAGCATGGCCTGGAGCACGTGCTGGGGGTGGCGGAGGGAGGCGGCCAGCACCTCGGTATCGAAGCCGTAGATGTCATAGATCTCCCGGATCTCGGCCACCAGCTCCATACCGTCGTGCCCCACGTCATCGAGACGGCCCACGAAGGGCGAGATGTAGGTGGCGCCGGCCTTGGCGGCGAGGGCGGCCTGAACGGCGGAGAAGCAGAGGGTGACATTCACCCGGATCCCCTCGGCTCGGAAGGTCCGGCAGGCCCGGAGCCCATCCTCGGTCAGGGGCACCTTCACCACGATGTTGTCGTGGAGGGCGGCCAGGCGGCGACCCTCGGTGAGCATGCCGTCCAGGTCCGTGGCAACCACCTCGGCGGAGACGGGACCGTCCACCGTCCGGCAGATCTCCAGGAGCACCTCGGTGGAGGACCTGTTCGCCACGGCGGTGGCAAGGAGCGACGGGTTCGTTGTGATCCCGTCGATGAGACCGGCGGAGGCGGCGCGGCGGATCTCTTCGGTGTCGGCGGTATCCAGGAAGATCTTCATTCGTTCTCCGGGGCGTTCGGTTCTCTGGGCTGGATCGTCCGTGCCGCCCCATCCGACAGAAGCCGATCCGGCGTGAGTTGTGATTCGGGGTCGAGGGGATCCCGGTCGCGGGCATCGTGAAAACAGTTCGTTTCGTACTCCACCCGGTGCAGGAAGAGCCCTTCCGGTGGAGCCGGGGGAGAGGTCCGGAGCTCCGTCTCCGGGTTCGCCAGGAGCTCCTCCAGCTCCTCCAGGGGGCGCTGCCCCCGCCCCACCTCCACCAGGGTACCCACAAGGTAACGGACCATGTGGTGGAGGTAACGGTCGGCGGTGATCCGGAACTGGATCCCGGGTCCGTCCCACGCCTCCCATCCGGCGGCGTGAACGTGGCAGCGCTCGCCGCGCTCGGGCTGACCCGCCTTGGCGAAACGGCGAAAGGACCGCTCTCCAGGAATGAGAGATGCCCCGGCGCGGAGGAGGTCCAGCGCTGGTGGCTCCTGGGATACGTCCCAGCACCAGGCACGGTGGAAGGGAGAACCGGCGCGCTGCTCGAGTCCGAGCCGGTACAGATAGGTCCGTCTACGGGCATCGAACCGAGGGTGGAAGCTGGGGGACACCCGCCAGACCCGCTCGATCCAGACCTCCCGGGGAAGGAGGGCATTGAGGGCCCTGCGAAGCCGGCGGGCGTCCCAGCGCCCTGTGGGGATGTCCACCGACGCCACCTGCCCGTCGGCGTGGACACCACGGTCGGTCCTGCCCGAGGCTACCACCGGGCGTCGGGCACCGGTGATCTTTTGGAATACGGCCTCCACCTCACCCTGGACGGTCCGCTCCCGGGCCTGCAACTGCCAGCCGTGGAAGGCGGACCCGTCATAGTGGATCCGGAGGGCGAAGCGGGTAAGATGGGACACGGAGGGTAAGGTACGGGGCCCTGTCCGGGCGTCAATGGTGGCGGTGGGGTGGGGAGGCGGGCTCGAAGGGGCGGTGGCGGAATGGCGGCAGGAAGAGGATCCTTCCCGCCGGAGGGTGGGCCGGGGACGCCAGCGATACGTTGACCCGTCGGAGCGTTGGCGTGTATGGTCCGGACCGAACACTCCACGCCTCACCGACCATTGAGCCGCTCCACCTCGTTCCCATCGCCATGACCGTGCCCAACCCCGCCGGATCCCAGCCGCCCAACGCCCCTGATTCCCGGACTGCGAACCCGTCCCCGTCGCCCGCTCCGCCTCCGGCGTCTCCCGTTCTCCCCGGGATCCTCTCCCGCATCGCCCACGGCCACATCCTCACC
The DNA here is from genome assembly GCA_007121775.1 of Gemmatimonadota bacterium. Taxonomy (GTDB): domain Bacteria; phylum Gemmatimonadota; class Gemmatimonadetes; order Longimicrobiales; family Gaopeijiaceae; genus PWLA01. The sequence goes on along the minus strand of SKJY01000130.1, from coordinate 275 downwards.
GTGGACGAAGCCGAGGCGGCCTTCGACCAGGTCATGGCCGGCGAGGCCAGCCCGGTGCAGATGGCGGCGCTCCTCATGGGCCTCCGGGCCCGGGGACATGCGCCCTCGGAGGTGGCCGGCGGGGTTCGCGCCCTTCGGCGGGCCATGGTTCCGGTGGCGTCGGTCCGGCAGGGTGAGTTGGTGGACACCTGTGGGACCGGTGGAGGCCAGGTCTCCACCTTCAACGTATCCACTGCCGCCGCCCTGGTGGCGGCCGGCGCCGGAGTCCCGGTGGC
>SKJY01000038.1 GCA_007121775.1 Gemmatimonadota bacterium | reverse complement strand
TGGTGAAGGTCAACTGCGCCGCGGTCCCGGCGAACCTCTGGGAGAGCGAGTTCTTCGGTCACACCCTCGGCGCCTTCTCCGGCGCCGTGCACGCCCGTCCCGGCCGCTTCGAAGTGGCCGGCGGAGGGACCCTGTTCCTGGATGAGGTCGGCGAACTCCCGCTGGAGCTACAGGGGAAGCTTCTGCGAGTGCTCCAGGACGGCAGCTATCAACGCGTAGGAGAGAACCGCGTCCGGACGGCAGACGTGAGGATCATCGCCGCCACCAATCAGGACCTGGCTACGGAGGTCCGTGCCGGTCGATTCCGGGAAGACCTCTACTACCGACTCTCCGTCTTCCCCCTGCGCACACCCGCCCTCCGGGATCGAAGAGAAGACATCCCCCTCCTGGTGTACCACTTCATCCGTGAGATCAGTCAGGCCTGGGGCCGGAAGGAAGAGGTTCGTCCCACAGTGGAGGGGCTCCTGCGCCTGCAGGCCTATCACTGGCCGGGGAATGTCCGGGAGCTCCGGAATGTGGTGGCGCGGTCCCTCATCACCTGCTCCGGGAACCGCCTCGATTTCCAGGATCCGGGCGACATGGAGAAGGCAGCTCCGTCCGCCCCGGTGGAGTCGGCGGGCGACGCCCCACCCCAGCCGCCCGACGGGGGTCACGGGCCAGCTCCGCCCGATGGCGGAGTCGAACGGCGCACCCTTCCCCTCGGCGCCGACGTGCCGCTGGACTCGGTGCCGGTGCTCACCGACGAAGAGATGGAAGCGTTGACTCGGCGCAATATCCAGGCGGCCCTGGCTCGAACCGGCGGGCGGATCTGGGGATCGGAGGGTGCCGCCGCCCTTCTGGGAATCCCCCCCACGACCCTGGCCTCCCGGGTCCAGCGGCTGGGAATCGAGCGGACAAGGTGAGCCCGGGTCACTCGAACTGGGTGTGGGAGCGCAGGACGCGAGCCAACGTCAGGCCGTCCAGGCGCTCCTGGCCGCGGTTCCGATCCTCCCACTAGACGCTGACGCCGCAGGGATCGCGTCCGAGGTCGGAGCGACGCTTCGGACATTCGCCGCTCCATCTCTTCGGGGCTATTGATCTCAGCGAGTCCGTGCGTGAGATCCAGATTGAGGGACTCCTTGCCCGGAACCCTGGGTGGAGTCGAGAAGATGCGGTGGCAAGCTTGATCCAACGACCGGGATACTGACGGAACGTGAGCCTCGAGGGATTTTTGTCGCTGATCGTTCGTTCCCTGCGAGAGGCAGACATCCCATTCATGCTAACCGGCTCTCTCGCGGCGGCCTATTACGGCGCCCCCCGCGCCACGCAAGATCTTGGTTGGAAGGCAGACCTGATTGTCCGCAAGAGTCGACCTTTCAGTGTATCGGAGTTCGGTCGGCGGCAACACAGGAAACTTCTAGGACTCGAGATCGCCGTTACCACACTCGAGGCCCTCGAACTGCAGGACGCTTGGGAACGACTCAAGAAGGGGCGTTGAGCCTCGGAGGTTCTCGGAGGGCGCAGGCCCGGCAACGACGGCTGGCCTGGCCCATCTACTCAATCGGCTGAGAAAGGGCCCGCATCGGCCGCAGTACCCGCTCCGCTCCCCAGGCCCGGAGAGGCGAGGGTCTCCACCAGCAGTCGGTCGGCGCGGAAATCGCCGTGTCTCCTGACTGCGAAAATCTTCGTGTCTCTGGACAGCTCGAGCGGCGGCCACCCCAGGGTTTCATCACACGCTGAAGGAGGTGAGGGTGGAAGAAGGGGTCCATCTAGTGCTCACCCACCCCGGCCGCCCCCTTGACGCCCTGCCACGGAAACCCGATCTATCCTTCCAGGAAGGACAGATCCTGATTATCTATCCCTCACGGAAGGACAGACTCGAGCACCATGGCTGATTCTCCCTCCCGGGACGTCCTCCGGGTCAAGCTCGCGGAGTCCATCCTCCCACCCCCAGCTTCCCTCACCCAGCGGGATGTCCGACTCCCCCAGATCCCGGGCAAGCCCCTGGCCATCATCGGTGTGAGGCGAGGCGGCAAGACGTCTTTTCTCCATCAGCAGAGGGCGCGGCGGATGGCAGAGGGACGCCCGGCCGAATCGCAGCTCCTCATCGGTCTCGAAGATGAGCGCCTGGTGGGGATGAAGGCCACCGACCTGGGCTGGATGATCGCCGAGCACGAACGCCAGTTCCCCGCCCTGGGGGAGGGACGAGAGTTAAGTGTGTATCTGGACGAAGTCCAACTGGTGCCCGGATGGGAGTCGCTGGTCCACCGCCTTGCCGAGACCCGGAGGATGGAGATCTTCGTTTCCGGCTCGTCGGCCAAGCTCCTGAGCCGAGAGGTGGCCACAGCCTCCAGAGGCCGGCTGATGGAGGTCCTGATCCACCCCTTCAGCTTCCGGGAGGCGGTTCGCCACGCCGGGTCGGAACCGGACCAGCCGTGGCCTCGGTTGAATCCGACCCAACGAGCTTCGCTCCACGGAGCGCTCCAGGACTACCTGGCGGCCGGGGGCTTCCCGGAGGCGCAGGGAATCCAGATCCGGGATCGATCGAGGCTCCTCGGCGGGTACGTGGACAGTATGGTGCTTCGGGACGTGATCGAACGGCACGGCGTCACGAACGTCCCGGCGCTCCGGGCCCTCCAGCGCCACCTCCTGGCCAACCCCGGAGGCCGCTTCACCATCCAGAAGTTCTACAACTCCCTTCGCTCCCAAGGGATACGGGTCGGGAAGGACACACTGCATGCCTACCTTGATCACCTTCAGGACGCGTTTCTGATCCGGGTGCTGGAGATGCACAGTGCGTCGGAACGGCAGCGGATGACGAATCCGAGGAAGGCGTATCCCGTGGACCCGGGGCTCATCGCTCTCTACGAACGGCCCGGTCGGGAGAACCGGGGTCGGAGGCTCGAGACCGCCGTCCTCCTGGAGCTTGAGCGACGGGAATATTCGGTAGCCTGGCTCCGGGTGGGGGACGACCTGGAGGTGGACTTCTTCGCCACCCGCCCCGGCGACGCTCCCCTCCTGGTGCAGGTCGCCCTGGATACGGCGGAAGATTCGACCTGGGAGCGGGAGGTGCGGGCGCTTGAACAGGCGGCCCGGGTCCATCCAGAGGCCGAGGCCCTCCTCATCACCCAGGACCCGACCCCGCCTCTCCGAGCACTTTCGAAGCCGCTCCGGTGGATGTCGGCGACGGAGTGGCTTCTGGGGTGAGTGGAGGTGCGGCGGAAGCGCGGTTGCACTGGACCGGAACGGTAGGCCAGGCGCGATCGGTCCCTTGAGGGGGCCATGTCGGCTATCGGGAGCCTCCCTGACGAATCGGCCAACGAGCTGGAGCGCGTTCGATCGGTCCTCGCCTATCGACGGGGAGGCATGAGGCGCGGAAGCCGGGTCCGCAGCGGGCTCGGACGGGGATCAGGGCAGTTCCTGCCACTGGGCGAGGAGGGCCGACACGACCGCTGACACGGCATCCAACGAGCCCTCGGGCCCCGCCTGGTAGGCGTTCGTCAGCGCAAGGAAGGCGACGCCCGTGTCCAGCCCGAGCCACGCCACCGAGTGGTTCGATACGTTCGAGCCCGAGTGGGTGGCCGTGCGTCCCCCCCAGGTGCGAGAGGTCATGATCCACCCGAGGGCGTACTCGTTCTGGGCTGACGACATGGGGGTGAGGCCGGTGAAGAGAGTGCGGCCATGGGAAGGTCCAATGAGAGAGGAGTGCCCCTGATCGGCCAAGAGGAACTCCTGGGTCACCCGGGCCCAGTCGCCAAGCGACAGGTGCGCACGGCCGGCTGCCGAGAGGCCCGGGGGGTTGTCGCATGCCTCGCAGGGGTTCCAGCTTCCGCCGGATCGCCGATGTCCCACAGGTTGATCCATCCCGCCAGCACCCGTCGTGGGCCCCCAGCCGAGCGAGGTCACCCCCAGTGGCTCCATCAGCTCGGAAACCAGGAGGTCCTCGAAGTCACCGCCGAGAGCCCGCTCGATCATGGCACCCGCGATCACGAACCCCGGGTTACTGTAGTGGTACTCCCCGAACGGGCCGATGGGTGGCGCCGTGAGTGCCCACTCGACCATCGCTTCGCGCTGAGTTCGGGCGTCGGGCCCGGCGTACGTGCCCCCGGGGGGGTCATTTCGGATTCGTCCGCGGTTGGCTAGCAGGTCCCGCAGGGTGACCTGTCGGTAGTCGCTGCGCATCACAGCGTCCAGCTCGGGGAAGGCATCCTCGACGGTCAGGTCCCAGGAGAGCTCCCCTCGCGTCACCGCAACGCCCGCAAGAGCCGCGGTGATTGCCTTAAGGTTCGACCCGATGTGCCACCGGTCGTCCGGGGTGACCGGTGGGCCGCTTCCAGACCGGCGGTCCCCCACGACCGCCATGCCCACGAGGCCGTCCCGGGTGACGATGGCTCCGCCCAGGGCGGGAAGGCCTCGCTCCGTCCGGATCTGGTCCAGGAGGTCGGAGAGGTCCATCGGAGCCACCGCGAGGTCGAGGGATCCGGTCACCCCCCCCGCGGTCGCTCGGATCGTCGTGGCTCCTGCGGTTCGACCGCGAACCTGCCCGGTGGGCGAGACGACGGCCACCTCAGGCGAGGTCGAGCTCCAGGTGAACGAGGTCTGCATCACGCTCCCATCGGAGCCGATCGCCTGGGCCTGGGGCGTTACAGTCTGGCCCACCTCGAACTCCGTCTGGTCGACCGTCACCGTGATGCTCGTGATGGTGACCGGCGGAGCAGGCGGGTCCGGCGGCGTCGGATCGGGCGCCGAGGGACTCGAGCCGCCATCCCCGCAGCCCCATAGGAGGAGCGGGCAAACGAGGAGGAGCGATGCGATGCGCGCTACGGGAGCGGCGCCGAAAGGTCGGGTGCGCTGCGTGGCCATGGTACGGTTCCGAGCTGGGGTGGAGCGTGCGGCGTCAGAGGTGCCTTCGTCCTGTGCCCTTACGCGCAGGATCCAGGGCAAGAGGATCACGCCATGTCTCCCTGGCCGGTTGGAAGTGGCCCGCGGAGGGACCCTGTTCCTGGATGAGGTCCGTGCCGGTCGATTCCGGGAAGACCTCTACTAGCGATTCTCCGTCTTTCCCCTGCGCACGCCCGCCCTCCGGGATGGAACAGAAGGCAGCCAGGTCCCCCCCCGGGTGGAATCGGCGGACGACGCCCCACCCCGGCCGCCTGACGGGGGTCACGGTCCAGCTCCGCCCGATGGCGGAGGCGAACGGCGCACCCTTCCCCTCGGCGCCGATGTGCCGCTGGACTCGGTCCCGGTCCTTACCGACGAGGAGATGGAAGCGTTGACTCGGCGAAATATCCAGGCGGCCCTGGCTCGAACCGGCTGGCGAATCTGGGGATCCGAGGTCGGAGCGACGCTTCGGTGAGCCGGCGGGATGCCCTACCTTTTCCATTCGTCGCGGGCTTCAGCCCGCACGGGTTCGAGTTCGATCAGTCCTCGCCTAACTTGGGTTGGACTTGACAATCCCCCACACCATCACCCCGGCCTCCACCACCGCCGGCACCGCCGCGTCGTCCCGGGCGTGAGACCGACCGCGATCACCGTTCCGGATCGTTCGTTGAAGACATCGTGGCTGAGGATGAGAACGGGACGATGGCCAGCTTGCTCGTGACCACGAGTGGGGTTGAGGTCAGCCCAACGAATCTCTCCTCTCAGTATTCGGGCCACGAAGCGAGCTCCGAAGCCAAGCCTTTCTCGGCGAATGCC
>SKJY01000263.1 GCA_007121775.1 Gemmatimonadota bacterium | reverse complement strand
CCGGCTCCTGGCCTGTAATGACGCGGGGTGCTCCGATCCCTCGGCCACGGTCCGGGTGATCATACCTCTCCCGGAGCCCGAGCCTGAACCCGAACCGGAACCGGAGCCGGAGCCAGAACCGGAGCCGGAGCCAGAACCCGAGCCCGAACCGGAGCCCGAGCCAGAGCCGGAACCTGAACCCGAACCGGAGCCAGAGCCGGAACCGGAGCCCGAGCCGGAGCCTGAACCTGAACCAGAAGAGCCGCCCGTCGCACCTGTCCTCTCCGTGCCCCAGGCGCTGGACGACTCCCGGGTCCACCTCAGCTGGTCCATGCCCTCGGAAGCGGACCCGCTCCGCTTTGAGATCCAGCGTGGCCTGTCAGGGGCCTGGAGCAGCCTGGGCCCTCTGGACGGAAATCGTCGGGGACACATCGACACGGGGCTGGCCCCGCTCACCACCTACCAGTACCGGATTCGGGCCTGCGACGACGTGGGCTGCTCCGATTGGTCCCAGGTTCGCGGGGTAACGACCTTGCAGGCCCTGCCCGCAACGCCGGAGGGGCTCTCCGCCGAACTCATCGAGGCCGGGAAGGTTGCGCTCTCCTGGACGGCCGGCTGTAGCGGACACGACGAGTTCCGCCTGCAGCGCCGGACCGATGGAGGGTCGTGGAGCCTCACGCATACCGCCTCCGCCGAGACCACGGCGTGGACCGACTCCGACGTTTCCGCAGGGAGCGAGTACACCTACCGCGTCCAGGCCTGCAACGACGCCGGCTGCTCCGATCCCTCGGCCACTGTCCATGTGGCCATCCCTGAGCCGGAACCCGAACCCGAGCCCGAGCCTGAACCCGAGCCAGAGCCGGAACCGGAGCCTGAACCGGAACCCGAGCCTGAACCGGAACCCGAGCCTGAACCGGAACCCGAGCCGGAGACCAGCTTCAACCTCAGCGTAAGCGGGGTGCACGTGAACCAGGTTGTCCAGACGCTGGGAGGAGACGTTCCCCTCATCGCCGGTCGCCCTGGGGTGATCCGGGTGTTCGTGAAGGCCAATGAGGCGAACAGCGCCCGGCCGGACGTGGAGATCCGCCTGTATCACGGCTCATCGCTGGTGCAGACCTATACCGTGGCGGCACCGGGGTCGTCCGTGCCCAGGCAGATCTCAGATCTCCCGAGCGCCATCACCTGGAACCAACCTGTGCCGGGGAACCTCATCACCACGAACCTGCGGGTGGCGGTTACGGTGGACCCTCAGGGCACCATTGAGGAGTCCACCACCGAAGACAACATCTACCCGGCCTCGGGGACGCTGGCGCTCTCGGTGGAGACGGTGGCTCCTCTCCACATGCGCTTCCTGGAGATCCACCAGACCAGCAACAACACCACAGGCCGATACTTCTCCGGCATCATGGACGATACACGGGCCATGTTCCCGGTGGTGGAGGTGACCGAGCAGGTGGTGCCCTACACGACGGATCTGCCGCCGCTGCAGGCGGATAATGCGAACCGAGCCTGGCACGACCTGCTTGCTGAAGTCGAAGCCGTACGGACCGCAGAGGGAGGCGGCGGTCTGTACTACTACGGCCTTGTACGACCCGAGTATACCAGCGGAGTGGCCGGCATCGGATACATCGGGATCGGAGTGTCGTTGGGCTGGGACCACCCCTCCATCGCCGGCTGGGTCGCCGCCCACGAGCTTGGACACAACTTCGGGCGCAATCATTCGCCCTGCACCCCTAGTGGAGCTCCGATTCCCGGGGCGGACGCCGACTACCCCTACCCCGATGGCTCCATCGGCCACACCGGCTACCGGGCAGCAACGGGGCAGTTCGTGGACCCGGGCACGCCGGACATCATGAGCTACTGCCACCCTGGCTGGATCAGCGATTACACCTTCAAGGGGATCCTGGACTTCCGGCGAACTGCAGCCATGCAACACGCAACAACCGGATCCACCAGGGAGCCATCCCTGATCCTCTGGGGATCTATCGATGGGGACGGGGCCCGGATCCAGCCGGCCTTCCAGGTGGAGACCCGCCCTGAGCTCCCACCCCCCGGAGAGGGCCCGTTCACCCTGGAGGGGCTGGACGATCGGGGGCGCGTCCTCTTCAGTCTGGACTTCGCCGGCGCTCGGATCGCCGATGATCCGGACCACCGGGGCTTCACCTTCGCCCTCCCCTTGAGCCGCTTCGATGCCCCGGCACTGCACACGCTCCGCCTGAGGGAGGGTGGACGGGTCCTGGCGGTCCGTGAGAGCCCGCGGATCGACGCCGCCGCAGCCCCGCCGGACCCTGCCCTGGCCCTCATCGCCGCCGCCGACGGGCGTACCCTGGTACAGTGGAACGAGGCATCCTACCCCCTGGCAGTGGTCCGGGACCCGAACTCGGGCCGGATCCTTTCGCTGGCTCGCAGCGGCGCCGCCGCCGTTCAGGACCTGGACCCCACCCGGGTCGAGGTCATCCTGAGCGACGGCGTGACGAGTGTGGTGGAGCGACCCGGCGGCCGGTGAGCGAGAGCCGCCTCCTGGGGCTCATCCCTCGGAGGCGGCGATCCGTTCAGCCAGGAGATCGGGGAAGTCCGTGAAGATCCCGTCCACATCGAGGTCCAGAAGCCGGTCCATGATCCCGGCATCGTTCACGGTCCAGGGATGGACGAACAGGCCGTTCGCGCGGGCGGCCTCCATGAACCCGGCATCCACCAGGGTGTGGTTCGGACCTACCCCTTGGGCGTACGCGGACACAGCCTCCAGGACCTCCGCCGCCGTCCGGTCGACCAGCGCCTGACGGGGTAGAAGCTGCACCAGCGGCAGCGCCGGGTCCAACGCCCGAAGCCGCTGCAGCGATTCGGGATCGAAGGACTGGATGAGCACCTGCCCCCGCTCCACCGCGGCGTCCCGGAGCCCGTGCCGGTGGAGGAGTTCAACCAGCGCTTCCTCCATCCCGGGATTGTCCTCGGGCTGCTTCGTTTCGGGATACCAGCGAACCCGGTCGCCATAGCGCAGGAAGAGTTCATCCAGCGTCACGACCTGAAGCCCCTCGAAGGCGGGATCAGCTCGCTCGGGGAAGCGCTCGTTGAACCAGCTCCCTACGTCGCACTGCCGGATCTCGGCCAGTGTTCGCTCCCGCACCGGTCCGGTGCAGAACTCCGCCGGTCCCCGAGCCGTGCGATCCAGGGTGGCATCGTGGAAGGCGATAAGGACCCCATCGCGGGTCATCTGGAGGTCCGGCTCCAGGACGTGGGCCCCCATCTCCACAGCCAGGTCGTAGGCGGGAAGCGTGTGCTCGGGAGCGTGTCCGGAAGCGCCCCGGTGGGCGATGATGAGGGGCACGGCGTCGTCGGAAGCTAAAGACGGCCCGCTGCTCTCGGGGAGGAACTCCGGGAGCAGCAGCGGCAGGAGGATCGTAACGAGAGTCAAGGAGCGGAGCATGGCGGCTTGAAGACGGAGGAAGGGGACCCTGACCGGGGCACCGGGGTGCCACCGATCCAAGAGTAGGAAGGTCGGCGCTCCGACTCCACCGGGAATGCCCCCCCGGAGCGACCGGGGGAGAAATCGTGACCGAGTCGGTACGCTGCCCCCCTGCGCTTGCCTACCCTGGAGGGTCATCCTTCCTCCGGTGGATCGGCGGAGCTACCGATTCGCCCCTGTACCCCACGTCCAATTCCCGTCGATGTCCCATTCGCACTACCGTACGCCCCACACGACTGGCAGCGGCACCTCCAACCCGGGAGCCGATCCCCGCAGCGGCCCCGACCGACCAGGTCGAGCCCGCCGCCGGCCACTTCCCCTCACCGCAGGCTTGGCAGGCGCCCTGGCGCTGACCCTGGCGCTTTCGGCGTGTGGAGATTCGGGCTCCTCCCCCTCGGACCCGGACACCGGACCCACCATTCAGATCCAGGGGGTGAGCGAAGGAGCCGTCCTGAACGAACCGGTGACGATCCTCATCACCGCCTCCCCGTCCGGCACCTCGGTGACCGCCGAGTTGAACGGAGCTCCCTTCCGTTCGGGGGATACGGTTGGGAGGGCCGGAAGCTACACCTTGGAAGTGGAGGCCTTCCGCGGTGGGCGCACCACCTCCGAGACGGTGCGCTTTTCCCTGGAGCCCACCGGGGAGCGGGCCATGACCTTCACCCTCTTCGATCTGGGTCCCCAGAGCGCCGGGGGAGGCGGCGACGCCATCCTCCTGGCCGACTCGTCGTCGCTGGGGTTCCAGTACGGGCTGGTGGACGCCGGTCCCTTCGCGGATCGTCCCGGCCTTTCCATTGACGATCTGGACTTCCGCTTCGTGGCCGACCAACTCCTGGCCATGGGCGTGGACACCCTTGAGTTCGTCCAGCTGACCCACCCCCACATGGACCACGTTGGGGGGCTAACCGACGTACTCCGGGACATCCATGTACGCTACTTCGTGTACAACGGCCAGGTACGGAACTTCATCCGCTACCAGGAGGCCATGGTGTTGGCGGAGCAGCGGGCTGACTCGGTCTTCGTCCCCTCCGAGCCGTGGGTCTTCGAGCTGGGGGGTCCCAGCGGGATCCGCACCACCCACATCCCCGGCCTCCCCTTCTACCTGGGTCGCCACACCAACAGCGGAAGAGAGCTGAATGAGGGGTCGCTGGGGACTCTGGTAGAGTTTGACGGGGTGCGCCTCTTCCTCACGGGCGACGGGGAAGACGAGGCCAACCTCCGCTGGCGCTCCCAGTTCCCTGAGCTGAGCGGCGATCTGGACATCCTGAAGGTGGGGCACCACGGCGCCAACAACGCCATCTTCGACGACCGCACCGGGTTCACAAGCACTCGGTCCAGTTGGCTCGAGCACACCACTCCGCAGGTGATGGTGGTGTCGGCCAACGGCACGACCCATCCCCGCATCCGGGCAAATCAGCGGATGACTGAGGTCCCCAACGCAGAACTCTACTGCACCAACGTCCATGGGACGATCCGGGTCCGGGTGGTGGGAGGAGCCTGGACAGTGACCACCGAGCGGAATGCGGATATGGACTGCGTTCCCGGAGCCGACGCCCCGACCTGACACCCCAATGCCTCGCCCCTCTGCCCCGCTCGTGCGGCCCGGAACCTGGCCCCCCGCCCTCCGGCTCCACTCCGGCGTTCTCCCGGCGCTGGCCGTCCTCCTGCTCCTGGCCCTGCCCGCTGGTGCCTCCACGTCAATCGCCGGTGACGACCTCGCCCGAGCCCCCTACCTCCTGGCCGAAGCCCGGGCCCACCCGGACCAGGGGGAGCGGATTCGCCTCTTCGAGAAGGTCGAGGCTCTGGCCAACCAGCGTCTCGAGGAAGATCCCGAAGACATGGACGCCCGCTGGTGGCGGGTGGCGGTCTGGGGACTCCGGGTGGATGAGGAGTCGGCCCGGGGCATGGTCCGGTACGCCCGCGCCGCCTACGAGGACGCCCAGTGGATCCTGGAGAGGGACCCGGACCACCCCGGCGCCCACCACGTCATGGGGCGCCTCCACGCCGGCATCCTCCGGGTGAACCGGATCGTCCGCTTCTTCGCCAGCCGCCTAGTGGGGGACGAGGCGCTCCGGAACGCCTCCTGGGACTCCGCCGAATACCACCTCCGTCGCGCGGTGGCCGGGGAGCCCCACGCCCTCTACCATCGCATCGAGCTCATCCTGGTTCTGGAAGACCGGGGAATGGAGGACGAGGCCCGGGCCGAGTACCGGGCCATGATGGCCATGGGCGACACCGATCCCATGGATCCGGTGGTGCGGGAACGGG
>SKJY01000058.1 GCA_007121775.1 Gemmatimonadota bacterium | reverse complement strand
TCCGTATCGACTGAATCGGGCTCCAGTCCTACAGCGGAGCCTGGCCCCCACAATCGGGGGATGTCTCGTCCGGACCGAGAAGCCCCGTGCCGCATCCCTTACGCTTCGACGCCCCCGCCTTCGGCATTCTTGCCGTTCTCTTCCTCGTTGTGGGCTGCGCCAGCGGGGAGTCGATCACCGATCCCGACTGGCGAGATGCCCTCGATGAGGAACCCATGCCCGCTCCCCTGGAGGGACTGCCTCTCCTTCCGACGGGCCGGCACTGGGCCTCGACCCTCTTCGGAGGTGGGGGGCCCCCGGACGAGGGGCTTCTGCCTCGGCTGAACGAAGCCACCGCCGCCGGCATGACCGGGTTCTACTTCATGGCGGACTGGCCAGCTCTCGAACCCTCGCCGGGTTTGCTGGCTCTCGAAGAGTTCAATGCGACGCTCGCCTGGCACTCCGCGCTCGGGCTTCGCCCTCTGGTCAATCTTTCCCTCATCGACATCGCCAGCCTCAATCTTCCGGACGATCTTCGAAGCGGGGACGGCAACCGACTCCGGCGAGGGCTGAGCTTCGACAGCGAGGAGGTGCGGGTTCGCCTCTTCGCCGTTCTGGACGAGATCGTGCCGCGGCTCCTCGACCACGGCGGCTTCGCGCTACTGCTGGGAAACGAAATCGACGAGTACTTCCGGGAACACCCGAGCGCGGATCTGGGCGCGTACGCCCGGCTCCTCAACGCGGCGCGGGTCCATGTCCGCACCCTGGCCCCCGAACTCGCGGTGGGAGTGACTCTGACCTCGCAAGGACTCCGCAGCGAGTCCGTCGCAGAGATTCTCCGGCTGGCCACCGACGTGGTCGCATTCAACTACTATCCGCTGGTCACGGAATGGGGAGACGATTGGTTCTCTGTCGGCCCCCTCGAGGAGGTCCCCGCCGAACTCGACGATCTGCTCGAGAGGTATGAGGGTGCCCCGGTGATCATCCAGGAGCTCGGATGCCCGTCGGGGTCGGGCAGCGAGAGTTCTCCCGAGATGCAGGCCCAGTGCTTCCGGACCATGTTCGAGACCTTGAACGACGCAGAGAACGTGCGTTTCGTGAGCCTCTTCACCCTCTTCGACTTCGACCCGCCGACCTGCGACCTCATCGTCGACATCTTCGGCATCTCGGAATCGGACCTTCCAGGAAACCTGTTCGACCGGTGGCGCAGCTACCTCTGCACCCTAGGGATGCTGACCCCGGAGTTCGAGCCTAAGCCCGCATGGGAGGCGTTCGTGGAGATGCTCGAGACCTCCGTGCATCGCTGACGAATCTCTTCCATCGTGCCCGAGGGCCTGAGACCCTCGGCTTGGCACCCGTTCCGGAGGGGAACGTTCGGTTCGGGCGTTTCCTCCCCCCAAAACGGCCCCCACTTCCACACCAGGCCAGCGCATCCCCCGACCGCACGCGGGACATGTTCCGGCTCAGTACCGGTACCCCTCCACCTCATCGGGCGGAGCCTCGACGCCCAGTACCTCGGCGATCCGGAGGCCCGAAAGAAGGAGCGTAGGGAGAAGCTGGAGCGCGGCCGAAAACGCCGCGAACTCATCAACCGAGCCCGGCAGCAGAAGGCCGCTTGACTCCCACGGGATGTGTTGCACTTAAACGAAGCCGATTCGTCCGAAACGCTCTGAAGCACTACACCGGAGCGCCGGACTTCGAGAACTCCTGGTTCAGCTCAAGTCTGCAGATGATGTTCGACCTGTCCGATCTGGATGCCTCGCTCTTCATGATGAGTGGAGGCCAGTCCGGCCACTTCCGATCGCCACTCTACCACGACCTCACCCCGGCCTGGATCCGTGGAGAGCGCTTCACCATCCCCATGGACCGGGAACAGATTGACGTCGCGGCCGAATTGCGGTTGACGCTGAGCCCCTGATGGGGAGTGCGGAGGGGCCACGGCGTTCTTTGGGTGGATGTGACGGCCGGCGACGGATGGCCGGGTAGGCCGAGGCACCGGTCCGGCAGAAGCCCGGGGCCGTCGAGCCATCACCCCAGGAGGATGCGCCTACCCTTGACTTTGACATCCGACGCGGAAGAACTGTCGATGTTCACGCCGGTCCTGCCGTCGATGTCCACCGTTTTACTGGCCTCGACAACCACTTCGCCCCTTGGACTCGTCACGTTGACCGCCTCATCCCCGGTCACAACCGCGAAACCAGCACCCAAGGCCATGACTCTGGATACTTCAGCATTATCCTTGAGCCCCGACATGTAGGCACCGGTCTCGTCCAGTTGCACCCGCGCATGCACCTTGTTGTGACGGCTGGGGGTGGTGTCCTGTTCATCTTCGGCCTTCCCCATCAGCCCCTTCATGGCAGCGGAGATCGTGGATCGGTATGCCAGCATGGTTGCCCCCAGCCCACCGGCTCCAAGCATCCATGGCGCAGCAGCGTCCCGCGCCTCCTGACCCTGCCACATGTTGGCCTGACCCACTGCGGCCGTCAGCCCGGCGATGGTGCCGATGAGCGTCGCAACGTGCGCGGCGGTGAAGGCTCTGGCGGGGGTCTTCCCACTGTTCTCCCCGTACTGCAGGAGCAGGTCCTGAGCGGACCCACGCAGCAGTGACTGATCCTTGATCCCACCGGTGACGATCACGTTCTCGTCCGCGTCCAGGATCGCATCCTCTGCGCTGTGTTGCGTAAAGGTGCTCTTGCCGACGTTGTACTCCTTCCCCCTCACGAACTTGACCGAGGGTCCGAGCGAAACCTGCGTGCGTTCCGAGACGTCCATGTCGAGCTTGAAGCCCGCCGAGAACTTGAAGCTCCCCCCCAGCTCCACATCTCCCTTGAACCCGGCCCACCCGCCGAACTGTCTTCCCAGCTTCAGCTTTCCCGAGTCACCATCGATGAATTCAACGAGATCGCTGACCGTACGCATGACAATGCTCTTCCCCAGCTCAATCGTGGAAAGGTGACTCGGCGAGTGGATCCGGATGTGCTCCTGCCCCGGGGTCGCATCGAAGACCATCTCATTTCCGAAGTCGTCTTGGATGATGCTCTTGTGCTTGTTGGTCGGGAGGTCCTGAGGCGGCATGTGCTCGGCGTTGTAGACTCGACCGGTGATGATGGGGCGGTCCGGGTCTCCCTCGAGAAAGCTTACGATCACTTCCTGCCCCACATGGGGGATGAACATGCCCCCCCAACCCTTCCCGGCCCAGTTCTGGCTGACCCTGACCCAGCAAGAACTGTTGGCGTCATTGCCCCCCAGCCGGTCCCAGTGGAACTGAATCTTCACGCGGCCGTGCTCGTCCACGTTGATCTCCTCCCCGGGTGGCCCCACTACCCGCGCCGTCTGAGCCCCGGGCATGGCCGGCTTCGATGCCCTCAAGGGAGGTCGATAGGGGGCACCGTAGGGGATGGCGACGAAGCGGTTTTCGTAGTTCACCTCGCCCGAGGCGCCGCCGGAGAGGTATGACCCGGACTGGGCCGAATGGGATACCTCGAGGAGGGCGTATTCCCGGTTGGCGGCCTGGCGGTCGTGTTCCGTGAGTCGGAACCGGCGCCCGGCCTCAAAGCCGCGACAGGAGCTCTGGCCTCGGGCCAGACTCTGCTTCGCTTCTTCTCGTTCGAGGGCGATTCGGGCGAAACGCTCACCCTGATCCAACTCGGTGAAGAGACTCTTTTGGTACTGGTAGATCTCGTTCGGTTCGTCACCTGAGATGGAACCCTCCAGCTCCAGCGAAGGCTTCATCTGGTCATAGTCCACCAAGGTCATGGTCCCGGTATAGACGGACTGCTTGAGGGTCAGGGAGCGGACGACATCCTGCTGGGGCACGAGGCCGTCGTAGAGCCGGACTTCCGCCTGCCCATCGCAGGGCTGCATCTGCGGGTAATCCGAGAGCACCAGCGTGTGACCCTCTTCCGTGTGCTCGAAGAAGTAGAAGATCCCTTCCTCTTCCATCAGCCGGGAAACGAAGTTCAGGTTGCTTTCCCGATACTGGACACAGTATTCCCGTTCGGCGTATTCGTGTGCGAACTGGGTCTTGAACTGGGCTCCGTCTTCTTCCGAGAAGACCTCAGCGAGAATGTCGGGTACGGTCATGTTCTGGAAGATCCGACAGTCCTGGGACAGAGAGAGGAACCAGAGCCAGGGCACCATTTCGGCCCGGTAGAAGTTCAGATCGCCCCGTCGACCCTCGTACCCGAAGGATCGGAGGCGCCCGTGGATTCGCCGCATCTCGCCGTCCGGTAGGAGGATGCCTATGGAGATGGGAGTCCGGAGGAGGTCATCCGGATCGAGGTCAGGGTCCTCGGAGAGGAGCTCTAGGTAGAAGACGAAGGGCTCCGATACCTCTTCACGGCCGTGGAAGCCAGCCAGCAGAAGGACATCGTCCGGCAGGGCAGTATCGACCCGCATGTGCTGGCCTTCTTGCGTGTAGACTGGCATACAAGCGCCTCCGAGCGGCTGGCGAGTGCGGGCTTCGGGCGCACGGATCCGGGAGATTCACGACGCAAAGCCGATCCGAAGACTAATGAGGCCCTGGTCAGCAGACCAATGATAGGAACATCAGAATGGGAAAAAGATGGCAAGAAGCGCGTTCATCCGATCCTGACGCGTGCGCAGGATCAAATGAAAAGGCGGTTGCCTATGTGTCAAATCCTGCATGGTGACGTCATGCAGACCAGCCCGACAAAATTACTCTAGCGCTGACTTGTCCCGTCAGAACCAGATTCGTACTGTCGCGACGCCGAGGCTGCTGTTCCCGCCGCCTCCGCACCCTATCCCGAAAGCCCATGAGGTGATCCCATGAAGCCGGCCCCGGGCCGCTCCCGGCCTCTCCTTGCGGCGGCGCTTCTCGCTCTGCCCCTGGCACTCCCCAGCGCCCTCGACGCCCAGGACCGCATCGCCGTTCCGGAGCTGCGGGAGGGTGCCACCTTTCACCGCGTGGTGACCACGTCTCTGAGGTCCGAGACCCCCAGGGGTGTGCATGAGGAGGTCACCCACTACGAGGCCCGCCTCCAGGTGACGGAGCTGAGGGCGGACGGCTCCGGTGTCTTCGAGATCGAGCCTACGGTGATGCGGGCCGAATGGACGCAGGCCGACGGAGAGTCCGGATCCTGGGATTCCGACACGGACCCCGAACCCACCGAGGGCCGCTTTCGGGTGCCCCCGGATTTTGTGGGCCACACCTTTCAGGTCCCCTTCCTGCCCGGTGGCGAGTTGGACCTGGCCTTCTTCCAGTCTGCCCCCGAAAGCGATGAGGAGCTTCTGGCTCTCATGGGGGTCTCGTCCCTCCTGGGTCCCCAGGATCGGGCCGATGGGCTTCCCTCAGGCCTCTCAGGCGAGGTCGAGGTGGGAACTCCCGCTCGGAGCATGTCCATACCCGTGAGCACGGTCCCCATGGCCGAGTACCGCCTGGTCGGGATCGAAGAGCGGGCCGGCCGCCTCGAGGGGTTAGTTGAGATCTCCGGAGGCCTGACGGGGAGCATGTTCGGGTTCGATGAAGGCGTGGGCCGGCTCACCGGGCAGGTCCGAATCGACGTCGAGCGGGGCCAGGTCATCGAATCGGTCCTGAGCTTGAGCCACCAGGTCGCCCAGGATCCCGACTCCCGGCACCACATGGAGTTCCAGTACCGCACCGTTCCCGCCTCCTGACCCCCGCTCGGTAGCGCTCCGCCGTCTGGGGTTCCGAAGATCCCTTCAGCCCCCCCTCACCACGTCCCCTGCCGGGACGCCTGCCGGATCCAGGCGCC
>SKJY01000167.1 GCA_007121775.1 Gemmatimonadota bacterium | reverse complement strand
TCGGACTTCAACCGGGAGGCGGCCACGGCCTACGGAGTCCGGAACGACAACTTCTTCGGGATGAAGGGCGTGGCGAACCGCTCCGCCTTCGTGGTGAACCAAGACGGCACCGTGGCGTGGGCATGGGTTACGGAAGATCCCGGGGTCATGCCCGACTTCGAGGCCGTGCGGGCGGCGCTGAAGGAGTGAAGCGTCCGGGGGGGAGGCCCCCACTTCGGGCGGTCCGGGTGGGGGTCACGCTCTTCTTCGTCCTCTACCTCCTGACCGTCGTCTGGCCCGGGGGGATCCTCTTCGCCGGACCCGAGCCCTTCATCCTGGGTCTCCCCTTCTCGTTCTTCTGGCCCACCTTCCTGGTGGTGCTGGGGTTCGGAGCGCTTGTGCTCCTCTACTGGGCGGAAGAGGCGGACCGGGGGCACCCCCCTTCGGGTGGCACCGGGACCTCCAGTGGCCCCGGTGGCTCCGGTGGCCCCGGTGTCTCCGGAAGTCCGCGTCCCGTGCAGGAGCCCCGCGGTGAGTGACACCCTGGTCATCACCGGGATCATCGCCGTCTACCTGGCGGTGACGCTCTGGGTGGGGCTCCGGGGAGGCCGCCAGAGCTCCGCCAGCGTCACCGGGTACGTGGCCGGCGACCGTCAGTTCGGACTCCTGGTCATGTACTTCGTCACCGGGGCCACCATCTTCTCGGCCTTCGCCTTCCTGGGTGGGCCGGGGTGGGCGTACTCCCGGGGGGCGGCGGCCTTCTACATCCTCTCCTACGCGGTGCTGGGGATCGCGCCCTGGTACGCCCTGGGTCCCCGGGCGGCCCGGGTGGGGCGGCGCATGGGCTTCGTGACCCAGGCCCAGCTCCTGGTGGGCCGCTTCCCCTCCCGGGAGCTGTCGGCCCTCGTGGCGCTTCTGAGCGTCATCGCCTTCATCCCCTACATCACCCTCCAGATGCGGGGAGCGGGGATCGTCATCGAGGCGGTGACGGGGGGGCTCGTGCCCCTCTGGGCCGGGGCGGCGGTGGCGTACGGGATCGTCCTGATCTACGTCCTGGTGGGCGGGGTGGCGGCAGTAGGGTGGACCAACACCCTCCAGGGGATCTTCATGCTGACGCTGGCGTGGATCCTGGGGATCTACCTCCCGTGGAGCCTCCACGGCGGGGTGGAGCCCATGTTCCGGGAGATCCTGGCCGAACGCCCCGAACTCCTGGCGGTCCCGGGCCTCACCGGGGGAGGGGAGCCTTGGGGCTGGGGCGCCTACTCCTCGGCCATCCTGGTGAGCGCCGTGGGGCTGTGCATGTGGCCCCACCTCTTCATGAAGGCCTTCACGGCGAAGGACGAGCGGACCATCCGCCGCACCGTGGTGCTCATGCCCACCTTCACCCTCTTCCTCATCCCGGTGTTTCTCATCGGGTTCGCAGGCGTGATGGTGGTGGAAGGGCTCGATCAGCCCGACTTCATCCTCCCGCACCTCATCCTCTCAGCGGAGCTCCCCATCCTCCTGGTGGGCCTCTTCTGCGCCGGTGCCCTCTCCGCCTCCATGTCCACCGGCGACGCCCTCCTCCACGCCACGGCGTCGGTGGCGGTGGAAGATGGGATCCGGCCTTACCGCCCCCTCTCGGAAGGGGCCCAGCGTGCCCTCATGCGGGTGCTGGTGGTGGTGAGCGGCGCCGTGGCGTATCTCTTCGCCCTGGATGAGGATCAGTCGCTGGTGGTGCTCCTGCTCTCATCGTACGGAATCATCGCCCAGCTCGCCCCGCCCATCGTAGCGGCCCTCTACTGGCGGCGCGCCACCACGGCGGGGGCCGTGGCGGGTCTGGTGGCGGGTTCGGTGGTGACCCTCTCCTTCTTCCTCCGCCCCGAGCTCAGCCCCTGGGGAATCCACGAGGGCGTGCTGGGCCTCGTGGTGCATCTGCCGGTCTTGGTTGGAGTATCGCTGGCCACTCGCCCGCAGCCGGCGGAGCACGCCCACCGCTTTGTGGCTGCGGCGGCAGGGAAGGAGGAGGATGCCCCTGCTGCCCGCTGATGGAGCCACCGGAGACACCGCGGGACCCGTCCCCACATCCACACGACCTCTACCTGCATCCGCCGTCCTCCGTCACCCGAACCCAACCCTCCCACCGAGCCATGTCCCAGACCCTCGACGACCGCGCCCTCCTGGAACGCCTGGTGGCCTTCCCCACCGTTTCCCGGGACTCAAACCTCCCCCTCATCGACTGGGTGGAGGAGTACCTCACCGGGTGGGGCGCCGCCTGCCGCCGCACCTGGAGCGACTGCGGGACCAAGGCGAACCTCCTGGCCACCTTCGGACCCGCCGTGGAGGGCGGCGTCGTCCTCTCGGGGCACACGGACGTGGTCCCGGCCGAGGAGCCGGAGTGGACCTCTGACCCCTTCCTCCTGACGGAGCGGGACGGGCGCCTCTACGGGCGGGGCACTACGGACATGAAGGGGTTCTTGGCGTCGGCTTTGACGCTGGCTCCCGTCGCTGCGGAGGCCCGGCTCCAGCGGCCCCTCCACCTGGCGCTCTCCTACGACGAGGAGGTGGGGTGCCTCGGCGCGCCCCGTATGATCCGGGATATGGTAGAGGCGGGGCTCCGGCCGGAGGCGTGCATCGTGGGCGAGCCCACTCTCCTAAGGCCCGCGGTGGCCCACAAGTCGGTGAACGGGTTCCGGACCCGGGTGCGGGGGGTGGAAGCGCATTCGAGCCAGCCGCACCGGGGCGCCGGAGCCATCCCCGCCGCCGGGCGCCTCATCGAGGCCATCTGGCGGCTGGGGGAGGGAAGACGCGCCGTCGCCGACTCCCACAGCGCCTTCGATCCGCCCTGGACCACGGTGGGCGTGGGGACGATCCGGGGCGGCACCG
Source organism: Gemmatimonadota bacterium (assembly GCA_007121775.1). Classification (GTDB taxonomy): domain Bacteria; phylum Gemmatimonadota; class Gemmatimonadetes; order Longimicrobiales; family Gaopeijiaceae; genus PWLA01. Next base: position 2,895 of record SKJY01000167.1, on the reverse strand, counting down.
CGGTGAACATCCTGGCGGGAGAGTGCGTCTTCACCTGGGAGTACCGGGCGCTCCCCCATGAGGATCAGGACGAACTCCTTCGGGCGTTTCAGGCGGCGGTGGACGAGGACGTTCTTCCCGCCCTCCGGGAGTTCGCCCCGGAAGCCGGGATCGAGACGGAGGTGCTCTGCCGGGTGCCCCCGCTACAGGCGGAGTCAGGGGGACCAGACCCGGAGACCGAGGTGGACGGCTCTGCCGGCCCAGGGGGCGGCCCGCGAACCGGCATCCGCCACCGGAGCGAAGCAGGCTCCTACATCCGCTCCCCCGGCACAGCCGAGGCTCTGGTCTGCCGGGTCCTGGGAGAGAAGACCGGCGCCCGGCGGGTGGTCTCGTACGGGACGGAGGGCGGTCAGTTCCAGGCCGAGGGCATCTCCACAGTCATCTGCGGACCCGGCTCCATCGACCAGGCCCACCGCCCCAACGAGTATCTGGAGGAAGGGCAACTCGCCGCCTGCACCGCCTTCCTCCAGGGGGTGCTGACGACGCTGGAAGGGTGAGGGGCGGGCATCTGAGCGTACCTGATCTGGGGTGCACGACACCTCGGGTGCCCAGGAAGCGGGGGGGATGGAGCTTGTCGCTCGCTTTTCCGACCTATATCCCACCAATCTGGGGCAGACGTACTTCCCGGTAGGGGCTTGGTCCAACCCGTCAGCGGCCAGGTCTGAGCGGCTCAGGCATCATCTCGTTCCTGGGCCTGCTGACTGTCGGCGAGCTTCCGCTCGGCCACCGACCGGACAGTGTCGGCGAAGATGGAGGCCCCCCACAGCAGGAAGCTGGCGCCCAGGGCCACGTAGGCCAGGGTCCACCATCCAGGTGGCTCGGTATTGAGCTGAGCCGTGACGCCCAGCGCCGCCAGGGCTGCGGCGCTCAACACCTTGGCCACTGCCCGCAGCCCGGAGCGGTCTCCCCAGATGGACCATAGAATGAGGAGGGCCGCCGCAACGATGGCGGCGGAGAGGGGGAGGGGGAGGATGGTGGGGGCGTCCATGGCAGGCTTTGTTCAGGTGGAGGGACCTCCGACCGCTCCGAGTACCCACAGGACCCGGATGGTTTCCTGCACGGGTCGGTCGGGCCCCGACTTGCCGGGGGAACGATGGGAGTCGTAGCTTCGCTGGCTGTGGCCTGGGAGACCGGCACGTGTAGATTCCCTGGCAGATCCATCCACTCCGGCTGCCCTCAACGGAGGTCCCATGCGTCTCACCTTCCGCTCCCTTCGCCGCACCCTCGTCTCCGCGCTGGGCGCCGTATTCGCGGTTCTGGCACTCCAGTCTCCCGGGGCGGCGCAGGAAGTCGATCCCCTCACCTACGAGGAGGCCCGGATCGCCATGGACGCCGCCGAGGCCGAGTCCCGGGCCAACGGGTGGAACCTGGCCATCGTGGTGACCGACGCCGAGGGGGTGCCCCTCTACCTTCGGCGCTTCGGGGGAGCGGGTGCCCGCTTCCACGAGATCGCCATGGGGAAGGTCTACACCATGCTCCAGACCGGGATGAGTTCGGGGGAGTACGGACGCGCGGTGCGCGAAGGCACCATGGAGCCCATCGAGGGCGGCGTGACCTTCGAGGGTGGCTACCTGATCCGGAGAAACGGGGTGGTCATCGGCGCCATGTCCGCCAGCGGCGCTCGGGGGTCGGAGGATGCCCAGGTGGTACGGGCGGGACTCGCCGCCATCGGGCTCGAGCCTTAGCGGGGCCACGGGTCGGGTAGGAACTCCGGTGCCTCTCCGGGGGTCTTAGTTTCATGGCCCCGGTTTGACAGCCAGGGTCGAGGTGCCTTACAATCCACGAACATTCAGGAAATTACCCTGCGGTTTATCCGCGACGAGGGCCGGAGATGCGTTCGGGTTCCGGAACTCCCCTCGACAGCGGCCAAGCGGCGCCAGGAGGCGCCGGCAAGGCCCGCATCACATCGCCCACGATCCCGAACGGAGAACCATGAGCGACCCCAGTAGTTGTTGTTCCTGGGAATTCCGGACGCCGCGAGCGGCTCCGGTCAAGCCGTTGTGGCAGGGTGGCATCGGCGGTGCGATAGGATAGCATTTGAGGGCCGTTGAGGCCCCTTTCTTTTCGCGTCCTTCGTCCGTCACCATTCCCTCCCGACGGCACGGAGGAGCGAGATCCAGCAGGTTTTCTCTCTTCCTCCAGCAGCACCTGACATTCGAGATGCGATGGCACCCATCCATCGGCCATTCGTCACGGCCGAATTGGAGATTGGGGCCCTCGCCGGGTACCCGGACATCTGTCCGGTCACCCTTCCTCGCGCACCCAAAACCCGTCCAAACAGGAGGCGGAATGCCCGAAGACGACCCAGGAGGCGGGCCCGGTCAGGAACCGGAGCCACCGTCACGTCGCGTGTTCACGAGCGTTCATCACGTTGAATTCGCCGCACCGGGTCTCCACGAAGGGAGAGGGGACTGAGGGAATTCCAGGGGGACCCCTGGGGTTTTCCGGCCTCACGAGAAATCGATCCCTCCCTTGCGGTAGTCCCGAAGATGGCGAAGGGAGGATCCAATGCGTAAGAAGATCACCACATCCGCTGTACTCTTCTCCGTTGGGCAGGTCGCGGCTCTGTTCGCGTTCATCCTGCTCCTTGGAGTGTGAGTCGAAGGGGCCCGATCCCGGAGCGCCGGGGTCGGGCCCCACTCATCACATGAAGAACATCCGCCAGATGATCTGACCAAAGATCAGAGCCAGGGCCAGCGCCACGAATCCCACCACCACATAGAGGCACCCGATGAAGGCGGTCTCCCCGAGGCGGCTTCCCCCTCGAGTCGGTGGAGGATCCGCCGGGGGGTCCGGGAGGTTGTACTGAGAGGCGGCCATGGCGCCGTCCGGGGAGAGGCGGGCGTCCGGTGACTC
>SKJY01000042.1 GCA_007121775.1 Gemmatimonadota bacterium | reverse complement strand
TGAGCAGAACCACCGATGAATCGCCCCACCGCCGGAGCGGGGGGCAGGCATGAACCACGGGAGACGAGATGATCCGGGAGTTGGAGCAGCGGGACCAGGACGGAGCGAACTGGGTCGAGATCCGGGAAGAGCGCATTCCGGAGCGGCAGCGATGGTCCATCCGTGCGGCCCACTGGCGGACGCTGGAGTTGGCCCGAAGCGTGTTCGGCGAGACGGTTAGTCTCCGCTCCGGCGCCTTCGCGCCGCGGGGTGCCTTCCAGGGGCTCGTGCATCTGGAGGTCCCCTTCCACTCGCTGGAGGAGCACCGGGAGGCTGAATCCACCTTCGTATCTCTGGCCTCCGCCGATGAACTCTTGGGGCAGGTGCCCCTGGTCTTCATCTTCGACCCCGTTCCCGCGGCGTCGCCCACCCGGAGGGCCTCCTGAGCGCCCGGCTGCAGGAGGCCGGCCGGGAGGGGCTCGGCCACCAGGGACCGGGCCACTTCCGCTCCGTGGCGGTGGTGGGGCTGGGCCTCATGGGAGGCTCGCTGATCCATCGTCTCCGGACCCTCCCGGACCCGCCCCGGATCCTGGGCGTCGATCCCGATTCGGTGACAGGGCTCCGGGCCCGCTCCCTGGGGCTGGTGGATGCCTTCGGCCTGCCGGGGGAGGGGTTGGCGGGCGAAGCGGAGCTGGTGGTACTGGCGTGCCCGGTGAAGGCCGCCATCCGCTTCCTGGGAGAGGAGGGGCCGGGACTGGGACCTGACACCCTCATCACCGATGTGACGGGGCTGAACAGTCCCATCCTCTGGAAGGCCCAGCAGATGGGTCTCGTGGATCGGACCGTGACGGGGCACCCCCTCTGCGGATCCGAGGCCAGCGGCCTCGCCGCCGCTCGTGCCGATCTGTACGATGGGGCTCGCGTCTGGCTCTCCGCCGACCCGGCGGCGCCGGAGTCGGTGCGGACCGCCGTCGCCGCCTTCTGGACGCGGGTGGGCGGCAAGATCGAGTGGATCGACGACGCCGAGCACGATCGGACGGTGGCGTGGATCTCCCACCTCCCCCAGATCGTCTCAAGCGCACTGGCCGGAGCCCTGGACTCTGCCGGTTACCGCCCTGCGGACCTGGGGCCCGGTGGGCGGGACATGACGCGCCTGGCCGGGTCGTCGCCGGAGATGTGGAGCGACCTGCTGGAGTATTCGGTACCCTCCACCGGGGTGGGTCTCTCGTCCATATCCCGGGCGCTGGCGGTGGTGGCGGACCTCCTGGCCCGGCGGGAAATGGACCACATCAAGGAGTTCTTGGAGCTGACCCACGCCTGGGCCCACGGGGAAGATTCCCTGGCGGATCGGGCCGAGGCGGAGTCCCGGCCATGATCCGCGTCCCCGGCGACAAGTCCATCAGCCACAGGGCACTGCTCCTGTCGGCCCTCTCCTTTGCTCCGAGTCGGCTGGAGGGCCTTCTCCCTGGCGAGGACTGTGCCAGCACGGCCGCCATCCTCCGGGCGCTAGGATGTCCGGTCCCCGAGCTGCCTCGGGACGGGGGGCCCATCCGTGTCCATGGGGTAGGGCTGCGGGGCCTGAAAGCGCCGGGCGAAACGCTGGACTGCGGCAATTCGGGAACCACGGCGCGGCTGCTCCTCGGGCTCCTCTCGGGGCTCGGGGTCCAGGCCGTGCTAACCGGCGACGCCTCCCTTCGGCGCCGGCCCATGCGCCGGGTTACGGATCCCCTGGGTGAGGCCGGGGCCAGGTTCCGGGAGGAAGGGGAACCGGGCTGCCTCCCGGTCCGAGTGGCCGGAGGCGAACTGACGGCCGTCCGGCATACGTCGCGGGTGGCCAGCGCCCAGGTGAAGAGCGCTCTCCTCCTGGCGGGGGTCGGGGCCGGGGTGGAGGTGGATGTGACCGAGCCCGCCGCCTCCCGGGATCACTCTGAGCGTATGCTCCGGCGGATGGGTGTGCAGGTGCAGCAGGTCGGCAGCACCCCCCACCGGGTGGTGCTCCCGGTGGCGCCCACCCGGCTCGATCCCCTTGATCTCCTGGTCCCCGGCGACATCTCGTCGGCGGCCTTCCTCCTGGTGCTGGGGGCGCTGGGGCGAGGCACACTGGAGTTGGCCAATGTGGGGCTGAACCCCACCCGCACCGGGGCGCTGCACGTGCTTCGGCGGATGGGCGCCCGGATCACGGTGGAGAGCGCCAGGGAGATGGACGACCCGGGAGGGGAGCCGGCCGGGGACCTGGTGGTACAGGGAGGGACCCTCCACGCCACCCGGATCCAGGGCGACGAGATTCCCTCACTCATCGACGAGATTCCCATCCTGGGGGTTGCTGCCGCCAGGGCCGAGGGGACCACCGAAATCCGGGACGCGGCGGAACTCCGGGTGAAGGAGACGGACCGGATCCGGGCGCTGGCGGTGAACCTGCGGGCCGTGGGGGTGGAGGTGGAAGAGCACCCGGACGGCCTCACCATCCAGGGCGGAGATCATCCCCTGCAGGGCCGGGTTCGGGCTTTCGGTGATCACCGGATCGCCATGGCCTTCGGGGTCCTGGGTGCCCTCCCAGGGAACCGCATCGAGGTGGATGACCCTGGCGTGGTGGATGTGAGCTATCCCGGATTCTGGGAACAGCTCCGGGCGCTCACCCACCAGCGGCGCGCCGCGGCGGCTGCCCCCGCCGGCGAATCGGCCGCCGTCCCTGGATCTGCCCCCGTGGCGGGATCCGCCGCGGCCGCCGGATTCGCCCCCACCCCCGGATCCGCCCCGGTGGTGACGCTGGACGGACCTGCTGGATCCGGAAAGTCGTCCACCGCCAAGGCCGTGGCCCGGGAGCTGGGCTTCCGGCACCTGGATTCAGGGGCCCTCTACCGCGCCGCCACTCTGGTGCTCCTGGATTCGGATCTCCCGCCGGAGGCGTGGGAGGCCCGGGGCGCCGAGGCAGTGGCGGAGCGGGGGCTGGCGCTGCAGGCTGTGGATGACGGGTTCCAGGTGACGCTGGGCGGGGAGCCGGTGGCCCCGGAGGCCCTTCGCTCTCCCCGGGTGACGGAGCGGGTCTCGGCGGTCTCGGCCATGGCGCCCATCCGCGACCTGATCCTGGAACCCCTCCGGGCCGCCGGGCTCCGGGGCGGGATCGTGGCCGACGGCCGGGACATGGGCACGGTGGTATTCCCCCAGGCGGAGGTGAAGGTCTACCTCACCGCCTCCATCTCCGAGCGGGCTCGGCGTCGCATCCTTCAGGACGGTGGGGAGCTGTCGGCTACCCGCATCGAAGAGGAGGCGCGCCGCCTGGCGGACCGTGATGCCCAGGACCGGAACCGGGAGGTGGCGCCCCTGCGCCGCCCCGCCGAAGCCCTGGATGTGGACACCACCGGCCTGGATTTCCCAGGGCAGGTGGCTCTGGTGGTGGCCCGGGTACGGGAGGTGTGGGGGAACGGGAACGGGGCCGGACTCTGACGGCACCGCTTGACCCTGGTTGTCGGAAGCCGATAAATTCCAGGACTTGTTCCCGAGTGGCGGGCGGCACCACGTCGCACGACCCTCCTTCCGTTCCCAGGGTCCACCGGACCCGCCGGCCTTCCCCGTGACCCGTCGCGGGGAAGAGATCTCACTGGTACTCCATTCATGACCGAGCAGACTTCCCCCAATCCCTCCGCTGACGGCTCCCCCAATCTCGAAGAACTCGTAGACGACCCCTCCGCCGTGGTTGCGGTCGCCCCCGAGGAGCTCGAGAAGGATCCGCCCCGGGTGGGCATCTCCCCCGAACTCTCCATGGATCCCTATGGAGAGGAAGACCTGGACATCTCCCGGGACGACTTCGAAGCCCTCCTCATGGACTTCGGCGCCGACCTGCAGGAGGTCCGGGAGGGCGAGATCGTGCAGGCGCGGGTCCTCAAGGTGACGGACAGCTCCGTCATCCTGGAATTCGGCTTCAAGAGCGAGGGGTCCGTCCCCCTCGATGAGTTCAAGGACCCCGAGACCCTCAGCGAAGGCGATGAGGTCGAGGTTCTTCTGGAGAGCCTGGAAGACGAGGACGGCATTGTCGTCCTCTCCAAGCGGAAGGCCGACTTCCTCCGGGTCTGGGAGAAGATCAAGGAGGCCCACGAGGCCGATCGTCCGGTCAAGGGGACGTTGGCCCGGAAGATCAAGGGTGGCGTCACGGTGGACCTCATGGGGGTGGATGCCTTCCTCCCGGGCTCCCAGATCGCCCTTCGCCGTGTGCCCAACATCGAGGACCTCATCGGCGAGACCTACCGCTTCAAGATCATCAAGCTCAACAAGCGGCGGCGGAACATCGTGGTCTCGCGCCGCGTGATCCTCGAAGCGGAGCGGGAGCGGAAGCGGAAGCTGCTGGTGAAGGAGCTTCTGGTGGGTCAGGTGCGGGAAGGGACCGTCAAGAACATCACCGACTTCGGCGCCTTCATCGACCTGGGCGGTCTGGACGGACTCCTCCACATCACCGACATGTCGTGGGGCCGGGTGGGTCATCCCTCCGAGGTGGTGGACATCGGCCAGAACCTGGACATCAAGGTCCTGGACATCGATTGGGACCGGGAGCGGATCTCCCTGGGGCTCAAGCAGCTCCTGCCCTACCCCTGGACGGACATCGACAAAAAGTACCCGGTGGGGTCCCGGGTCCGCGGGAAGGTGGTCTCCATCACCAACTACGGCGCCTTCGTGGAGCTGGAGAAGGGCGTGGAGGGTCTGGTCCACATCTCCGAGATGTCCTGGACCCGCAACATCCGCCACCCCTCCAAGCTGGTCTCCATCGGGGACGAGATCGAGGCCGTGGTCCTGAAGGTGGATCCGGAAGACGAGAAGATCTCTCTGGGCATGAAGCAGATCGAGGAGGATCCGTGGCTCTCGCTCCCCATGAAGTACCCGTCGGGGACGCGGATCACCGGGAAGGTGCGCAACCTCACCTCCTTCGGTGCCTTCGTGGAGGTGGAGCCCGGTATCGACGGTCTGGTCCACGTCTCGGACATGAGCTGGACCCGTCGGGTGGAGCACCCCTCCGAGATCGTTCAGAAGGGGCAGGATCTGGACGTCCTCATCCTGGACATCGATGCGGAGAACAAGCGGATCTCCCTGGGCGTCAAGCAGCTTGAGGACGATCCGTGGCCGGTGATCGCCCAGCGTTTCGCCCCCGGGGTGGAGTGCGAGGGGAACGTGACCCGGGTCCAGGACAAGGGGGTCGTGGTGGACCTGGGCGATCAGATCGAGGGCTTCGTTCCCGCCTCCCACGCGGCGGTGGAGAACATGGATCGGCTGGAGGAGTTCTTCCACGAGGGCGACCCGGTGGACCTGAAGGTCCTCGAGTCCGATGCGTCGAACCGTCGCATCGTCCTGGAGGTGACCACTGCGCCGGAGCGGAAGGTCCATCAGGCCGATGAACCCGCCGAGGAGCCGGCCCCGGTGGCCGCGGCCTCCGAGGAAGTGGAGGACGACGCCGGCGAGGAAGAGTGAATCGGGTCCGGACGACCCGACCCGCTGCCTTCGTCGCCCTTTGGGCATGTTGAATGAGGCAGTTCGAGGCCGCTCGCTTCCTTTGGGAGGCGGGCGGCTTCGTCTCGTTCCGGCGGGGGAGTTTACCGGCGTGGGGTGTACCACGCGTCGGGACGGGAGAACGGGGCCGGGTGAGCTGATGCGTCTCAGGGGGCTGCGGAGTCCCGGTGGGATTGTGCCTGTGAATTGGGATCATGCGTACGGGGAAGATCATGCCCGCCAGTGAGATTATGCGTATCGGTCAAGCCACCCCTGTCGGTGGGATCGCACGGTCCGGATCCCTTATCCCTTGGCTCCTGCTCTTGCTTCTGGTGGGCGCTACGGGCTGTCAACTGGGCGAGACTCCTCCCGCGGCACCACCGGAGCCCGCTCCTGCCCCGGAGCCGGCGGTCATGGAAGGACCGGCGCTGGAGGAGGGGGCCCCGGACCTGGATCCGGCCCGGGCCCGGGAGGCGGCGGAACTCCTGGGCCAAGGGGAGGCGGCGCTCCAAGCCGGTGACGCCGGGACGGCTCTGAGCCGGGCTCGGGAGGTCAGCGACCGGTTCGGCCGCATTCCCGGGAGCGCCGAGGCGCTTTGGCTCGAGGCCCGGGCCCAGGCGGCGCTGGAAGCGTGGGAGCCGGCGGAGGCGGCGGCCGAACTCTACCTGGGGCGAGGGGCGCCGGAGGCGGCCGGAGAGGCCCGGGTTCGCCTCCACCTGGCCCGGGTCCGCCTGGACGGACGTCTCCCGGGGGGAATCGAGTCGCTCTTCGACATCCCGGTGGACGGACCGGACCCGGTGCTCCGGGAGGCGGAGGAGTTGGCCGTATCCACGGCGGCGGATCTTGCCCTGCCCCTCCTTCGGGATCTGGTTTCCGAGGCGCCGACCCACCCCCGCATGCTTCCCGCCTTCCAGGTGGAGTTGGCTACCCGGACCTTCCTCCTGGGCGATGAGGCCGGGGGCCGACGCCTGGCGGAGGCGGCGCTGGAGTTGGAGCCCGGTGCCGCGGTGGCCGACCGGGCCCGTGCCGTCCTCCGGGGCGAACTGGAGACCGTGGAGGCGGCCTTGGTCTCCCTAGCGGCTCTCCTTTCCGAGGGAGGTCCGCCGTCCCTGCGCTCCCTTGCCCAGGAGGTTCGCGACGGGATCGAGGTGGCCCTTTCGGAGGCGGAGGCGCTGGGGCAGCCCGTGCGCTTCAGCGTCCTGGACGACCAGGCCTCACCGGCCCGGGTCGAGACCCTGATCCGGCAGTTGGAGGGGCAGGGGACGCCGGCCATCCTGGGGCCCCTGGACGAAGTGGGCCTGCAGTCGGCGGCCCGGGCACGGACCCGCCCCACCCCCGTCATCTCTCCCACCGCCCGCCTCATCCCCGAGGGGGTGGAGCACGTCTACTCCCTCACCGGGGTGGACCCGGGGAGCGCCGAGACGCTGGCGCGCCTGGCGCTGGATGCCGGTGTCAGGGAGGTGGTGGTGTTCCACCCCCGCCGGGACGAGATGTTGGAAGAGGCCCGGAACTTCCGAAGCGCCTTCGAGGGTGGGGGCGGGGTGATCCGCCGGACCCTCATGTACTCGCCCGGCACCACCGACTTCGCCGAACCCTTCCGAGAGGTAGTCCGTCTCCGGCCCCGGGGGCTGGTGCTCCTCCTGCCGCCGGAGGAGGTGGAGCTGGTGGCGCCCCAGGTGGCCTTCTTCGGGGTCGATGATCTAGACATCGTCATCCTGGGCAACGACGCCTGGAGTTCGGAGAACGTTCTGGATAGGGTGAACCCTCGGCACACCGACGGGGTCCTTACCGTCACATCCAGGGATGGTCCAGGAAGCTTCGGGCCCGGATGGCGCGATTTCGTCGACAGTTACGAGAACCACTTCCGGCGTACCCTGAGGAGCCCGGTCCCGGCGCTGGGCTACGATGCGGCGAACCTCTTCCTGGCGGCGGTCCGGTCCGGTGATGGGACGCCGGAGGGCACGGCCCGGGCGCTGGAAGACATCCGGGGATACCCGGGGGCCACCGGCCGCCTGTCTGTGGTGGACGGACGGATCCGCCGGACCTGGACGCCGGTACAGATCCAGAATCGGGAGCTTATCCCCTATCGACCCTGATGGGGAACGGATGCCCCACCGACCCTGAACAGGAACGGATCCCCTATCTACCCTGAGGCGGCGCCGCACCCGCTCCGCCCCCTTCCCAACCCTGCACGGAGAGAGCTCGCCCATGAGCATGGAGTCGCGCCTGAACGACCTTCTGAAGCTGCGGGAACGATCCCTGGAGGGAGGCGGAGAGCGCCGACTGGCGTCGCAGCACGCCCGGGGGAAGCTCTCGGCCCGAGAACGGCTCGACCTTCTCCTGGATCCGGACTCCTTCGTGGAGCTCGATCGCTTCGTCACCCACCGCTCCAATGATTTCGGGCTGGGCGAGCAGCGCATCCTGGGTGATGGGGTCGTCACCGGCTACGGCACCATCCACGGACGGCTGGTCTACGTCTTCTCCCAGGATTTCACCGTCTTCGGCGGGTCCCTCTCCGAGACCCACGCCAAGAAGATCGTGAAGCTCCAGGAGTTGGCCATGAAGAACGGCGCGCCTCTCATCGGCCTGAACGACTCCGGGGGCGCGCGGATCCAGGAAGGAGTGGTGTCGCTGGGAGGCTACGCGGACATCTTCCTCCGAAACACCCTGGCCTCCGGGGTGGTCCCACAGATCTCCCTCATCCTGGGGCCCTGCGCCGGGGGCGCCGTCTACTCGCCGGCCATCACCGACTTCGTCTACATGGTGCGGGGCACGAGCTACATGTTCGTCACCGGCCCGAATGTGGTGAAGACGGTGACCCACGAGGACATCGATATGGAGGGGCTCGGCGGCGCCGACGTCCACGCTTCCACCTCCGGCGTGGCCCACTTCGCCCACGATTCGGAGCCGGAGAGCCTGGCGGCGGTGCGGGAACTCTTCCACTTCATCCCGCAGAACAACACGGAGCGGGCGCCGGAGGGAGCCGGGGATCCGCCCCCGGAGGAGGCCGCCGGCCGCCTCCTGGACCTCATCCCCGACAACCCCAACAAGCCCTATGACATGGTGGATGTCATCCGCGGTGTGGTGGACGGGGGCCGCTTCTATCAGGTCCATGAGCAGTACGCGCCGAACCTCATTGTGGGATTCGCCCATGTGGGCGGCCATTCGGTGGGGATCGTGGCGAACCAGCCGGCGGTGCTGGCAGGGGTGCTGGACATCGACGCCTCGGTGAAGGGGGCCCGCTTCGTCCGCTTCTGTGACGCCTTCAACATCCCCCTGCTGGTGCTGGAAGATGTGCCGGGCTTCCTCCCCGGAGTGGGGCAGGAGCACGGCGGCATCATCCGCCACGGCGCCAAGCTCCTCTACGCCTTCAGCGAGGCCACCGTCCCCAAGATCACCGTCATCACCCGGAAGGCCTACGGAGGGGCATACGACGTGATGAACTCCAAGCACATCCGGGGCGACCTGAACCTGGCCTGGCCCACCGCCGAGATCGCCGTCATGGGGCCCAAGGGGGCTGTGGAGATCCTCTTCCGCAAGGAGATCGCCCGCTCCCCGGATCCCGCCGCGGAAACGGACCGGAAGATGGAGGAGTATCGGGAGATGTTCGCCCACCCCTACATTGCGGCGGCCCACGGCTTCCTGGATGACGTCATCGATCCCCGGGAGACCCGGGACCGGGTCATCTCCGGGCTGGACATGCTGCGGAACAAGCGGGACGAGAACCCGCCGTCCAAGCACGGCAACATCCCCCTCTGACGGCTCCCATCCCTCCCATCCTCCGTCCCTCCGACCCGAGGCAAGTTCCCCGACTTATGCGTCATTGCGTCTTCTGCGGTGAGGGCCTGGGCGAAGGCGTCCCACAGGCGCCGGCGCCGGGCCGGAGGCACGCCTACGATCCCCGCCAGGGTCGCCTGTGGGAGATCTGCGGCCGGTGCCGGCGCTGGAATCCGGTGCCCATGGAGCTCCGCTGGGAGACCCTGGAGGGGTGGGAAGGGGCGGTGCAGGACCGGGGACGGACCCTCCTCGAATCCGAGCACCTGGCGCTGGTGCAGGTGGACGACGGCGAGGTGGTTCGGGTGGGGCGGCCTCCCCTCCCGGAGTGGGGCGGGTGGCGGTACGGCGATCGCCTCCCCCGTATGCGGCGCCGGGGCGGGTTCCTGCGCCGGATCCTGGGCTCCCTACCCCCGCCCCCCCTGGAGGGGTACGATCCCTACGGCCTCACCGGGCCCATGGGCGGGGTGGGCGGCCGGGATGGACCCTCGGAGTGGCTCGCCTCACCCTTCCTGGCCCAGGCCACCCCGCTGACGCTTGCCTTCACCGCCGTTCCCTTCGCCCCGGCGTGTCCCTCGTGCCGGATCCCCCTCCCCCTGGCGCCCTGGGACTTCCAGGCCGTGCGGTTCCGGGAGAGCCGGACGGTGGCCGACGTGACGGGGGTAGAAGCGCCCTGCGCCCACTGCGGGGAATGGGTCCTTCTTCCCTTGCGGGCGGTCCGCCCGGCCCTCAGGCTTGGGTTGGGGATCGTCGATACCGACGACCGGGCCCGGGAGGTGGGAGAGGCCGCCGGTGCCGGGCTCGCCCAGGTCGGGGGCACGGAGCGGTTCCTGGCCGGACTGGGCCGCATCGGCGCGCCCCTGGGCGAACTCGCCAGGGATGAACGGGTGGCGCTGGCCATGGCCCTGGACGCCGAGGCCGAGGCAGAGGCGCTGGAGGCCGAGTGGCGCGAGGCGGAGGAGATCGCCGCCATCATGGACGAGGAACTCACGGCGGTGGCCGATTTCCAGGCCTTCCGGGCCCGCATCCTGGATGGGCTGGGAGGGTAGGGGCGCTGGGCCTCCGGGAATCCGCCGCCCTCCCTCCTGCACCGACCCACAACCCAACCGGGCGTCCAAGACCCCACAACCCAACCGGGTCCACAGGGACCCAGCATGAGGAGAGACCCACCGTGATCGAATCCGTCCTAGTGGCGAACCGGGGTGAGATCGCCGTCCGGATCATCCGTGCCTGCCGTGAACTGGGGATCCGGAGCGTAGCCGTCTACTCGGAGGCCGACCGGCTCTCGCCCCACGTCCTCCTGGCTGACGAAGCCTACCTCCTGGGGCCGGCCCCCTCCGCCGAGAGCTATCTGCGGGTAGACCGGATCCTGGAGGTGGCCCGGCGGGCCGGGGTGGAGGGGATCCACCCGGGCTACGGCTTCTTGGCGGAGCGGGCCGCTTTCGCTCAGGCGGTGGAAGAGGCCGGCTTCACCTTCATCGGCCCCACCGCCGCCACCATCGCCGCCATGGGCGACAAGACGGAGGCCCGGCAGCGCATGGCGGCGGCGGGAGTCCCCATCGTTCCCGGCACCACCGAGGCGCTGGTGGATGCCGCCCAGGCCCGGGCTCTGGCCCGGGAGATGGGCTACCCCGTCCTCCTCAAGGCCTCGGCCGGGGGTGGGGGGAAGGGGATGCGGGTGGTGGAATCGGAAGATGAGGTGGAGCGCGCCCTGGACGCTGCACGCCGGGAGGCGGGCGGGGCTTTCGGTGACGACGCCGTCTACATCGAGAAGTACCTGGAGAAGCCCCGCCACATCGAGATTCAGCTCCTGGGCGACGTCCACGGCAACATCATCCATCTGGGCGAGCGGGAGTGCTCCATCCAGCGCCGGCACCAGAAGTTGGTGGAGGAGTCGCCCTCACCGGTGATCTCACCGGAGCTGCGCGCCGCCATGGGCGCCGCCGCGGTCCGGGCGGCCGAGGCGGTGGACTACCGGAGCGCCGGGACGGTGGAGTTCCTCTTCGAGGACGGCGAATTCTACTTCCTGGAGATGAACACCCGGATCCAGGTGGAGCACCCGGTCACCGAACTGGTCACCGGCATCGACCTGGTCCAGTGGCAGCTCCGCATCGCCTCGGGTGAGCGGATCCCCTTCCACCAGGACGACATCCGGCCCTCCGGTCACGCCATCGAATGCCGCATCACCTCGGAGCTTCCCGAGGAAGGCTTCCTCCCCTCCACCGGGCGGATCCGCTATCTGGAGGTCCCCACCGGCCCCGGCGTGCGCTGGGACGGCGGCATCGCCCAGGGGTTCGAGGTGGGGCTCCACTACGACCCCCTCCTGGCCAAGCTCATCGTCCACGCCCCCACCCGGGAAGAGGCCATCCGCCGTATGGCCCGGGCGCTGGACGAGCTCACCGTGGACGGTGTCGACACCTGCCGGAGCTTCCACCGGCGGGTCATGGACGAGGCGGACTACCAGGCCGGCAACGTCACCATCCGCTATCTGGAGGAGCACCCGGAGATCCTCACCGGTGAGAGCGCCGGGGAGGTGGACCCGGAGGATCGCCGCATCGCCGCCGCCCTGGCGGGGCTCCTGGAGGCCGAGCGGCGCCGCTCCATCCGTCCGCCCCGCATCCAGGCCGAAGACCGGTCCCTCTCCGGGTGGCAGGGGGCCCGGGGGGCGTGGCGAGCCGGCCAGTGAAGGGCGCCGGGACGAGCCGCTCCCGGCAGCAGGTCACCCTGGAGATCCGGGGGTTCTCCTCGGAGGGGGCGGGGGTGGGCTCCCTCCCGGACGGGCGGGTCGTCTTCGTGCACCGCACCGTCCCCGGTGACCGGGCCCGGGTCGAGCTCACCGAGCTCCGTCGGCGCTGGGGTCGGGGCCGCCTCCTCCATCTGGAGACGGAGGGTCCCAGCCGCCGCGTCGCCCCCTGCCCCCATCAGCCGCGGTGCGGGGGATGCCCCCTGGAGCATCTGGAGTACCCGGCGCAGCTCGACGCCAAGCGGAGTCGGATCCAGGAGGCGCTCCGCCGCATCGGCAAGCTGGATGAGCTTCCGGTCATTGAACTCCACCCCTCCCCCCGGGAGTTCCACTACCGAAACCGGGTGAGCTTCACCCTCCGGCGTCTCCGGGGCGACCGGGTGGTGGCGGGCTTCCGGGAGGTGGACCGGCCGGACCGGATCCTGGATGTGGATGAGGCCTGCCTCCTCCCGGAAGAAGCGGTGGCCCAGGCGTGGGGTGGACTCCGGAGGAGCTGGGGGTCCGGCGCCGTCCGCCTGCCGCCGGGGCGGGAGCTCCGCCTCACCCTCCGGGGGACGGTGGAGGGCCAGGTGCTTCTGCTGGTGGAGGGGGGAAGGGCGCCGGAAGGGGAAGGGACCTCCGCCGGCGCCCAGGCCCTCCTTGCCGACGTCCCCGACCTGGCGGCCATCTGGCACCGGGAGGGACCGGGCCGCCCGCCTCGCCTCCTGGCCGGGGCCCCTCGGCTTGAGGAGGTGTGGTACGGCGAGCCCCATACGGTGCGACCCGGTGCCTTCCTGCAGGTGAACCGGGAGGCCGCCGGACTCCTCCACGATCTGGTCCTCCGGGAGCTGGCGCCGCCCCGGGGGCGGACGCTGGTGGATGCCTACTGCGGCATCGGCGTCTACGGGCGGAGGGCGGCGCGTCATGGGGGCCGGGCGGTGGGGATCGAGCTGGACCCCCAGGCGGCGGCAGAGGGCCGGGCCCGGGCGCCGGAGGGGTTCCGGCTCCTGGAGGGGGCGGTGGAGGATCGCCTGGCCGAAGCCCTGCCGGCGGATCTGGTGGTCCTGAACCCGCCCCGGAGCGGGGTGGCCCCCGGCGTCATGGAGCGCCTGGCGTCCACGCCGCCGGAGCGCATCGTGTACGTGAGCTGCGATCCCGCCACCCTGGCCCGGGATCTGGCCCGGCTGGGAGAGGGGTTCCGCCTCCGGAGGCTTCAGGCGGTGGACCTCTTCCCCCAGACCGCCCATATCGAGACTGTGGTCACACTGGACCGGACCGGCGACGGGTCCCGGTCCCGGACGTCCATTCCATCCAACGGCATTCCATCCAACGGAGCGTAGGTCGCCCATGAACTTCTTCGTGCACATCGGCGGTGAGCGGCTCGAAGTGAAGGTGAAGAACGGTGAGTGCTGGGTGGACGGCTCCCCGGTGGAGGTGGAGCTGGCCCCCTCCGCCGGGACCCCGGTGCGCAGTGCCCGGGTGGGAGGGCGCTCCCTCCGGCTTCGCCCGGCCCTCAACGGTCGCGGAGCGTGGCGCCTGGAGGTGGAGGGGCGCGTCCACCAGGCCGAGGTCCTGGATCCGGGCCAGGAGTTCATCCGTCAGGCCCGAAAGGCCGCCGGGGTGGGGCTCGGCGTTCCGGCCCTCAAGGCACCCATGCCCGGCTTGGTGGTACGTGTGGAAGTTCAGGAGGGCCAGGAGGTCCGGACCGGCGACAGCCTGGTCATCGTGGAGGCCATGAAGATGGAGAACGAACTGCGGGCCACGGCCCCCGGGGTGGTAAAGCGCATCGCCGTGGAGCCGGGGGTGGCGGTGGAGAAGGACGCAGTCCTGGTGGAATTCGATGCAATCCCGTCGGAAGGTGAGGAGGAAGGTGAGGGATGAGCGAGAAGAGCGAGAAGGACCGGAGGAAGAGCAGCGAGGCACCGGACACGATCCGCACCGATTCAGGGCTCCCGGTGGCCCCCCTCTACCGGGCCGCCTCCACATCGCTGGAACCGGAACGGGACCTGGGTGAGCCCGGCTCGTACCCCTTCACCCGGGGGGTCTACCCCACCATGTACCGGGGACGGCTCTGGACCATGCGCCAGTACGCCGGCTTCGCCACCGCCCGGGAGACCAACGAGCGCTACCACTACCTCCTGGACCGGGGGCAGACGGGGCTCTCGGTGGCCTTCGACCTCCCCACCCAGATGGGGTACGATTCCGACGACCCCATGGCCACCGGCGAGGTGGGACGGGCCGGGGTGGCCATCGACTCCCTGGACGACATGCGGGTCCTCTTCGATGGGATCGACCTGGGGCGGGTCTCCACCTCCATGACCATCAACTCCACGGCGGCCATCCTCCTGGCCCTCTACATCGCCGTGGCCGAGGAGCAGGGCGTGGCCCGGGACCGCCTCTCCGGCACCGTCCAGAATGACATCCTGAAGGAGTATATCGCCCGGGGAACGTACATCTACCCGGTGGAGCCGTCGCTCCGCCTCATCTCGGACCTCATGGCCTTCTGCTCCCGGGAGGTCCCCCGGTGGAATACCATCTCCATCTCGGGCTACCACATCCGGGAGGCCGGCGCCACCGCGCCCCAGGAGGTGGCCTTCACCTTCGCCAACGGCCTGGAGTACGTGAAGCGGGCGGTGGAGGCGGGGATCCATGTGGAAGACTTCGCCCCCCGCCTCTCCTTCTTCTTCGCCGCCCACAACGACTTCTTCGAGGAGGTGGCCAAGTTCCGGGCCGCCCGCCGCCTCTGGGCCCGCCTCATGCGGGAGCGCTGGGACGCCTCGGACAAGTCGTGCCGCCTCCGCTTTCACACCCAGACCGGGGGCTCGACCCTCACGGCGCAGCAGCCCCGGAACAATGTGATCCGGGTCACCACCCAGGCCCTCTCCGCCGTCCTGGGCGGGACCCAGTCGCTCCACACCAACGGGTACGATGAGGCCCTCTCCCTCCCCTCGGAAGAGGCGGCGGAGCTGGCGCTCCGGACCCAGCAGATCCTGGCCCACGAGAGCGGCGTGGCCCGGACGGTGGATCCCCTGGCGGGGAGCTACTACGTGGAAGAGCTCACCAACCGCATCGAAGAGGAGGCCCGCCGCTACCTGGACGAGATCGAGGAGCGGGGCGGCGCCGCCGGGGCCATCCACTACATGCAGGACGAGATCCACCGGGCCGCGCTCCGCTTCCAACTCGAGGTGGAGAGCGGGGACCGGGTGGTGGTGGGGGTGAACCGCTACCGCACCGACGGGGCGGCCACCGAGATGGACCGCACCGACTACTCGGGGCTCGAGCGGGAGCAGAAGGAGAAGGTGGCCCGGGTGCGGGAAACCCGGGACGCCGCCGCCGCCGACGACGCCCTGGCGGCGCTGGCGGAAGGAGCTCGCGGGTCGGAGAACCTCTTCCCCCGGATCCTGGACGCCGTGCGGGCCATGGCCACCCTGGGGGAGATCTCCGGCACCCTCCGGGAGGAGTGGGGTCGGTACGCCGCCGGAGGGGGCGACTTCGATCCCGGGGGCTGAGGTCCCGGGGCGGGCACTTCACCGGACCGCCGGAGTCATTACCTTTCGAGGTCTGTGCAGGCCCGGCGCCTGGCGGGGCCTCAGGTGGATCAGTCCAGCGGAACAGGAACCATGCCCACGTATGAGTACCGGTGCCCCCAGGGGCACGAATTCGAGCTCTTCCAGCGGATGAGCGCCGAGCCCCGGGCCCAGTGCCCGGATTGCGGCGCCGAGTCCGAGAGAATGCTTTCGGCGGGAGCCGGCTTCCTCTTCAAGGGAGACGGCTTCTACATCACCGACTACCGCTCCGATTCCTACAAGAAGGCGGCCAAGGCCGACTCCGAGAAGTCCGGTGGGAAGGGCGGTGCGGCCTCCGGAAGCGGGGGCTCCTCGGGGAGTGGGGGGGCGTCCGGGAGTGGCGGCGCCTCGGCAGGGGAGAAGGGGTCTTCGGGCTCCTCCGCATCGTCCGGTTCCTCCTCGTCCGGGTCGTCGGGCTCCGGCACCTCCTCGTCCGGCTCCAAGTAAGGGCAGCCCCTCCATGACCCACGATCAGATCCGCGGCGTCCTCCAAGGTGTACTCCGGGAGATGGGGGTGCAGGAGCCCCAGATCCACCTGGAGCGCCCCCGGGATCCCAGCCACGGCGATGTGGCCACCAATGTGGCCATGACCCTGGCCTCGACCCTACGGCGGCCCCCCCGGGCCATCGCCCAGGAGATCCAGGAGCGGATCCCGGCAGATACCCCGGGCATCGCGGCGGTTGAGGTGGCGGGTCCCGGCTTCCTGAACTTCCGCCTGACTACCTCGGCAGTGGGTGAGGTGGTCGGGCGTATCCTTAATGAAGGAAAGGAGTTCGGGCGCAGCGAGACCGGCGCCGGCCGCAGGGTCATGGTGGAGTTCGTCTCGGCCAACCCCACCGGGCTCCTCCACCTGGGCCACGGACGGCAGGCGGCGCTGGGTGATGCCATCTGCTCGCTCCTGGAGTGGACCGGGTGGCAGGTGCACCGGGAGTTCTACTACAACGACGCCGGTCGGCAGATCGAGCGCCTGGCGCTGAGCGTCCGGGCCCGCTACCTGCAGGAACTCGGTGAAGACGCCCCGGTCCCGGAAGACGGCTACCACGGCTCCACCGTCACCGAGATCGCCCGGGAGTTCCTGGCGGCCCAGGGCGACCGGTGGAAGGACGATCCCGAGGGGGAGGGGCTTGAGGCCATGCGCCGCGTGGCGGTGGAGCGCCTCCGGCAGGAGCAGGACCGGGACCTGAACGGGTTCCGGGTCCACTTCGACGAGTACTACCTGGAGTCGTCCCTATACGATGAGGGGCGGGTGGACGACACGGTGCGCCGGCTCCGGGAAACGGGGCTCGTCTTCGAGCATGAGGGCGCCGTCTGGCTCCGGACCTCCGAATTCGGCGACCAGAAGGACCGGGTCATGATCAAGTCCGACGGCTCGGCCACCTACTTCCTCCCGGACGTGGCCTACCACGTCACCAAGTGGGAGCGGGGCTACCACCAGGCCATCAATGTGCAGGGCGCCGACCACCACGGCACCGTGGCCCGGGTCCGGGCGGGTCTCCAGGCGCTTGGGCTCCCGGAAGAGTACCCGGAGTACGTGCTCCACCAGATGGTGACGGTGGAGCAGGGGGGCCAGGAGGTGAAGTTCTCCAAGCGCGCCGGAGACTACCTGACTCTTCGGGATCTGGTGGAGGAGGTGGGGGTGGACGTGACCCGCTACTTCTTCCTCATGCGAAAGCCCGAGGCGCATCTGGTCTTCGACCTGGACTGGGCCCGAGACCAGTCGGACAAGAACCCGGTCTACAAGGCCCAGTACGCCCACGCCCGGGTCTGCTCCATCCTGCGGCGGGCCGGGGAGGGAGCGGCCGGCGGGGAGGTGGCCCCCGGGGACGTGGACCACGCCGCCGGGACTGGGGACGATGCTGGGACCGCCCCCGGGGATCTGCCGTGGGAGGGGGCCGACCTGGCCCTCTTGGCGGAAGACTCGGAGCGGGAGCTCATCCAGACGCTGGGCGAGTTCCCGGCGCTGGTGGAGCGCGCCGCCGCCGCCCGGGCTCCCCACCTGGTCTGCGACTACCTGGAGCAGACCGCCGGGCAGGTAAATGCCTGGTACCACGCCGGGAACCCCACCCGGAACCCGGAGCTGGCCGTTCTCCACCCGGATCCCGCGCTCCGTCGGGCCCGGCTGGCCCTCACCGCCGCCATCCGCACCGTTCTGGCTTCGGCGCTGGGGGTGCTGGGGATCCACGCCCCGGAGCGGATGGAGCGGAGCTCCGACGAGACACCGGGCGCTCCACGGACCGAGCCGACGGATGGAGTGCCGGCAGCGGAAGGTGGTCCAGACACCGCGACCCCCAGTCCCGCCGAGGCTGGACTCGACTACCGGGCCGCCGGAGTGGATCTGGACCGGGCCGAGCGGGCAAAGGAGGGGATCCGGGGGCTGGTGGAAGCCACCCGGGACCGCTTCACCCTCTCGGGGCTGGGCAGCTTCGGCGGCCTCTACGCCGTCCCCGACGACGTGCAGCGCCCGGTGCTGGTGTCGTCGGCCGATGGGGTGGGGACCAAGCTCAAGCTCGCCTTCCTCACCGGCGTCCACGACTCGGTGGGCCAGGACCTGGTGAACCACTGCGTCAACGACATCCTGGTGCAGGGCGCCCGGCCCCTCTTCTTCCTGGACTACCTGGCCACCGGCGAGATGGAAGAAGGGGTGGTGGAGGGCGTGGTGGCCGGGATCGCCCGGGCCTGCCGGCAGAACGGGTGCGCCCTCCTGGGGGGCGAGACGGCCCAGATGCCCGACTTCTACGCCGAGGGCGAGTACGACCTGGCGGGGTTCATCGTGGGGATCGTGGGGCGCGACCAGCTCCTGGACGGTTCCCGGGTCCGCTCCGGTGACGTGCTGGTGGGGATCGGCTCGTCGGGTCTCCACACCAACGGCTACACCCTGGCTCGCCGCATCGTCTTCGATCGGGCGGGGCTCGGGGTGGAGGATCCCTTCCCGGAGCTGGACGATTCGGTGGGCTCCGTCCTCCTCCGGGTCCACCGGAGCTACCTGCCGGCGTTGGCCCCGGAGGTGGAGGAAGGCACCCTCCACGCCCTGGCCCACATCACCGGCGGCGGGATCTCCGGGAACCTCCCCCGGGTCCTGCCGGCGGGGGTGGGAGCGCGGATCGACACCGGGAGCTGGGAGATCCCCCCGGTCTTTCAGGTGCTGGAGCGCCTGGGCGGGGTGGCTCGGGACGAGATGTTCCGGGTCTTCAATATGGGGGTGGGAATGATCGCCATCACAGCCGCCGAAGAGGCCGAGGCGCTGGTGGAGCGCCTCCGGGATCGGGGCGAGGTGGCCTGGATCCTGGGTGAGACCACCGGGACCGGCGCGGTGGAGCTGAACAGATGATCCGTCGGGGGGCCTGGAGCCGGCGCGCCCTCCTGGCCCTGCTCGCCCTGGCCGCAGTGGCCATGGGTGGGGCGCCGGAGCGTCTTG
Organism: Gemmatimonadota bacterium; assembly: GCA_007121775.1. GTDB lineage: Bacteria > Gemmatimonadota > Gemmatimonadetes > Longimicrobiales > Gaopeijiaceae > PWLA01. The sequence goes on along the minus strand of SKJY01000042.1, from coordinate 26,840 downwards.
AGGCCCAGGGTGCGGCCGCGCCGGTGGACCGGTCCAGCGCCGGTCGCCTGGCCGCCTCTTGCGGGTCCGGGGGAAGCGCTGCCCTGGCCGCTTCCTGCGCCGAGGCCGCCCTTGGTGCTGTGGCCCTGACGGAGGGCGTGAGCCTCCTGGTGGGAGCCGGGGGCGCCCTGCCGGTGAGCCCCTCCACCGCCGGGCACCGGATGGAGGGGACGCCCCGGGTGGTGGTGGACGCCGGGGTGAACCTGGCCCGGATCCGCCACCTGGACCTCTCCGCCACCCCGGGCACCCTCAGGGAGACCCACTCCACCCTTGTGGCGGGGCGTCTCACCGCCACCGCCGGAATCTTCGACGGATTCCGCCCCGTGGCCACGGTTGGCGGGGTGGGAGCTGTGGATGGAGTGGTATCGCTCCGTCTGGCCCGCCTCCCCGACGGGCCCGGCGACCAGGCCCGGACGGCGGTGGCGTGGGGGGGTGGGGTGCGACTGGGGGTGGTGAGGGAGTCCTTCACCCTACCGGGGATCACCGTCACGGGCCTCCACCACCGCCTGGGGACCATCCGGCACGGGCAGCTTCCCAGTGGGGGTTCCCAACTGATCCTGAGTCCACATGTCACCTCGGTGCGCCTGGAGGTGGGCAAGGACCTCCTGGCCTTCGGGCTCACCGGCGGCGCCGCCCTGGAGCGTGTGGGCGGCCGGACCCGGATCCGGGCGCCGGGCGAGGCGGGAGAGGTGGGCGAGGCAGCCCGGGCCGATCTGGGTCGGACCCGGCCCACCTTTTTCGCCGGAGCCAACTATACCTGGCTCGTGACCCAGGTGGCAGGCGAGGTGACCTGGGCGCCGGGCCGGAGCTTCAGCGACGACCTCCTCCCCCTGGACGTCTTCCCCCTGGACCGGGGCCAACTCCAGGTCACCCTCACCTTCCGCCTCATCTACTGATATGGACCCTGAGGCGGGCCGCCCGCCTGAGCCCCTCACCGACGCGGACCACCGCTACCTGGCCCGGGCTGTGGAACTCGGGCGCCGGGGGTGGGGGCGGGTGCATCCCAATCCCATGGTGGGGTGCGTCCTGGTCCGGGACGGCCAGGTGGTGGGGGAAGGGTGGCACCGGGAGTGGGGCGGCCCCCACGCCGAGGTGAACGCCCTGGCCGCCGCAGGGCCCGACGGAGCCCGGGGCGCCACCGCCTACGTGAGCCTGGAACCCTGCCGCCACGAGGGAAAGACGCCGCCGTGCACCCGGGCGCTGGAGGCTGCCGGGGTCCGGCGGGTGGTCTACGGTGCCCGGGACCCGGGACGCCACTCGGGGGGAGGGGGGGAGGAGCTGGCCCGGGCCGGGATCCAGGTGGTGGGGCCCGTCTTCTCCGAGGCCCAGGCCCTCCGGGAGAACCCGGGCTTCTTCCACCGGAGCCCGGCAAGGCCTTGGATCTGCCTCAAACTGGCCCTCTCTCTGGACGGCGCCATCGCCGCGGCCAGGGGCGAGCGAACGGCGGTGACGGGCCCGGAGGTCCAGGTGGAGGTGCACCGGCTCCGGGCCGGGATGGACGCCGTCATGGTGGGGGCCCGGACCGCCCGGGTGGACGACCCCCTCCTCACGGTGCGTCTGGGGCCGGTGGCCCCTCGGGTGCCCCCGGTGCGGATGGTGGTGGACGGGCGCGGCACCCTGCCGCCTGATTCCCGTCTGCTGGATCCGGAGGAAGGGCCCGTCCACCTCCTGACCACGGCCGCGGCCCCGCCAGGGCAGGTGGCGGCGCTGGAGGCCCGGGGCGCCCGGGTGACGGTGGTGCCGGGCCGGGAGGGCCGAGTGGCGCCGGGGCCGGCCCTCCACGTGCTCCGGGCGTCGGGGATCCGGACACTGCTCTGCGAGGGGGGCGGGCGGCTGGCGGCGGCGCTCCTGGAGGCCGATCTGGTGGACCGGCTCCACCTGGCGGTGGCGCCCCGGTTCTTCGGAGAAGGAGGAGTCCCGGCCTTTCCTCGAGGCCGAGGCCTTCCCCTCTTCCAGGCCCTTCCTGCGCCCCCGGGCTCACGGGCCCGGGAGGGGTGGGCGTTCGTGGAGGCGCCCCGGCTCCTGGGGTCGGACGTGTGGATGACGCTGGAACGAATCCGCGGCCGGCGGGAAGAGGAGCAGGACCCTCCGGAGTGATCCCGGAGGCGCCGTAGTGAACCTAGGGCCGGTGGGAAGAGGAGCGGGAGCCGCCGGAACCGAAACGTGAACTGGACCAGGAGTAGACGAGAGGGATGTTCACCGGAATCATTGAAGAGGTGGGGCGGATCGCCTCCGTGGAGGAGGGCGACGGGATCCGGAGCCTCCGGGTGGAGGCAGACCCTGGCTTCCTGGACGGGGTCAAGCCCGGCGACTCCATCGCTGTGGACGGGGCGTGCCTGACCCCGGTCACCGTGGAAGGGGAGGCCTTCACCGTGCAGGTGGTGGCCTCCACCCGGGGTCGCACCCTGGCCGGCGGCTACCAGGCCGGCGACCGGGTGAACCTGGAGCGGGCCATGCAGCTAGGTGCCCGGCTGGACGGCCACCTGGTACAGGGCCATGTGGACGGAGTGGGCCGGCTCGCCTCGGTGCGGCGGGAGGGCGACACCATCTTTCTGGAGTTCCGCATCCCCCGGGAGGTGCACCGGGCCACCATCCCCTACGGCTCGGTGGCGCTCAATGGGATCTCCCTCACGGTGAATGCGCTCCGGGAGCCCGATCTGTTGGAGGTGGCCATCATCCCCCACACCTGGACCCACACCAACCTCTCGGCCTTGGAGCCGGGGGCCGGGGTGAATGTGGAGGGGGACCTGATCGGCAAGTACGTGGGTAGGCTCATGGCTCCCCACATCCCCGAATCCCGAGAGACCGACTGATGCCGTTCGACCGCGTGGAAGACGCGATCCAGGACATCCGCGATGGCAAGATCATCATCGTGGCCGACGACGAGGATCGCGAAAACGAAGGGGACCTGGTGTGCGCTGCATCGGCCATCACTCCCGAGATGGTGAACTTCATGGCGGTGCACGGGCGGGGGCTCATCTGCGCCACCCTGACCCGCGACCGGGCCGACGCCCTGGAACTCCCGGCCATGACGGATCAGAACACCGATCCCCACGGCACCGACTTCACCGTCTCAGTGGACGCCCACCGGCGCTTCGGCGTCACCACCGGGATCAGCGCCCAGGACCGGGCCACCACCATCCGCGTGCTGGTGGATCCCCACTCCCGACCCGCCGACCTCCGTCGCCCGGGCCACATCTTCCCCCTGCGGGCCCAGCCCGGGGGAGTGCTCCGGCGGGTGGGGCAGACCGAGGCCTCGGTGGATCTGGCCCGCATGGCGGGACTCCCGCCGGCCGGGGTCATCTGCGAGATCCTGAACCCCGACGGGAGCATGGCCCGGCGCCCCCAGCTCGAGGCCTTCGCCCGGGAGCACGACCTGCGCTTCATCACCGTGGCCCAGCTCGTGGCCTACCGCCTGAGCAAGGAGCGGCTGGTGCGCCGGGTGGCCAACGTCCACATGCCCACCCGCCTCGGCGACTTCCGCCTCATCGGGTTCGAGAACCAGATCGACTCCCGCGAGCATGTGGCCCTCATCAAGGGGAACATCGAGGGACGGGACGACGTGCTGGTCCGTATGCACTCCGAGTGCCTCACCGGCGACATCTTCGGGTCGCTGCGCTGCGACTGCGGCGAGCAGCTGGCGGCGGCCATGGCCCGGATCAATGAAGAAGGGGCGGGGGCCATCGTCTACCTCCGACAGGAGGGCCGGGGGATGGGGCTCGGCAACAAGCTCCGGGCCTACGAACTCCAGGAACAGGGGCAGGACACGGTGGAAGCGAACCTCTCCCTGGGGTTCAAGCCCGATCTCCGGGACTACGGAATCGGCGCCCAGATCCTCCTGGATCTGGGACTCCAGAAGATCCGCCTCCTCACCAACAATCCCAAGAAGATCGTGGGGCTCGAGGGATACGGCCTCGAGATCACCGGGCGGGAGCCCCTCACCATCGCGCCGGGGGAGCACAACTCCCGCTACCTTGAGACCAAGGTGCGAAAGCTCGGACACCTCACCGGAGGCTGACGGAGATGAAGAACTGGGAAGGGATGCTGGACGGCACGGGGCTCCGCTTCGGACTGGTGGTGGCCCGCTTCAACGAGCTCATCACCGGCCCCCTCCTGGACGGGGCTGTGGACTGCCTGGTGCGCCACGGGGTGGACCGGGGCGACCTCCACGTGGTCCGGGTGCCCGGGGCGTGGGAGCTCCCCGGCGCCTGCGCACGGCTGGCCGACTCGGGGCTGGTGGACGGGATCGTGGCGCTGGGCTGCGTGATCCGGGGCGCCACGCCCCACTTCGATCTGGTGGCCGGAGAGGCGGCGGCGGGAATCGGTGCCCTGAACCGCACCGGCCGGCTGCCGGTGAGCTTCGGCGTTCTCACCACCGACACCCTGGAGCAGGCGCTGGAGCGGGCCGGGAGCAAGGCCGGCAACAAGGGGTGGGAGGCGGCGGAGGCGGCGCTGGAGATGGCGAACCTCTACCGGGATCTGCCGTGAGCCCGTCGGACGACGGCGTGGTCTCCGACCTCTCTCCCCGGGCCCGGGTCCACCGGTCCCGGTCCCGTTCCTGGGCTCTTCAGGTGCTCTACCGGTGGGAGGCGGAAGGGGCCGAGGGCGAACTGGTGGACGTCTTCCACGAGACGGCCAGGCTCCGGCGGGTGGCGCCGGCTCGGGTGGGGCCCACCCTCCGTCACCTGGAGCGTCTGGAGCGTCACCTCCCGGAGGTGGACGCCGCCCTCCGCCGGGCCCTGGACAACTGGCGCCTGGAGCGGCTGGCGGTGGTGGACCGGTGTGTGCTCCGTCTGGCGGCCTCGGAGATGCTCTTCGAGGAGGGTGTGCCGCCCCTGGTGGCCCTCCAGGAGGGGATTCGCCTGGCAGGTCAGTACGGTGGCCCCCAATCGCCCCGCTTCGTGAACGGGGTTCTGGACGCCGTCTTCCGGGAATCGCAGGGGGCCGGGACCTCGCCCCGAACCCGGGGCCGGTGACGGAGCCGGGCATCCCCGGAGGGGACCCCCGGGGATTGGGCTCCGAGGGAGCGGGCCCCCTGGAAGCCGGCCCCGGAGGAGCGCACCGGGTCCTCCTCCTGAACTGGCTCGACCGGGAGAACCCTCGGGCCGGTGGGGCCGAGGTCCACCTCCACGAGACCTTCGGCCGTCTGGCTCGCCGGGGGTGGCGGATCACCCTGGTGGCCAGCGGCTGGCCCGGCGCTGCGACGCAGACGGAGCTGGACGGGATCCAGGTGCTCCGGGTGGGGTCCCGCCTCTCCTACCCCATTCCCGCCATTCGAACTGCCCGCCGCCTCCTGGCCCGGGAGCGGTGGGATCTGGTGGTGGAAGATCTGAACAAGGTTCCCCTGTTCACCCCTCGCTGGACCGACACTCCCCTTCTCCTTCTCGTCCACCATCTCTTCGGCCGTACCGCCTTCCAGGAGGCCTCCCTCCCGGTGGCCCTCCCCACCTGGCTCCTGGAGAAGCCCATCGGTCGGATCTACCGGGGCGTGCCCGGGGTGGCGGTCTCTGCCAGCACCCGGGACGACCTGGTCCGGCGGGGGCTCCTGCCCCGAGACCTCCGCATCATCCCCAACGGGATCGATGCGGAATCGTTCCGGCCGGTGGGCCCCGGGGGGCGCTTCCCCGAACCCACCCTCCTCTACCTGGGGCGGCTCCAGCGCTACAAGCGGGTGGACCTCCTCCTTCAGGCCCTCCGGGTGCTCCAGGCACGGGACGTCCCGGCCCGCCTCCTCATTGCCGGGAAGGGCCCCCACCGTCCGGCGCTGGAGCAGGAGGCGGAGCGGCTTGGCCTGGAGCCGGAGCGGGTACGGTTCCTGGGGTTCATCTCGGAGGAGGAGAAGCAGGAACTCCTGGCCCGGGCATGGATCCATCTGCTGGCCTCGCCCAAGGAGGGGTGGGGGATCTCGAACCTGGAGGCTGCCGCCTCGGGCACCCCCACGGTGGCCAGCGACTCTCCCGGGCTCCGGGACTCGGTGGTGGATGGCCGGACCGGGTACCTGGTGCCCCACGGGGACGTGGAGGCGCTGGCGGCTCGAATCTCGGGGCTCCTGGCCGATACTGAAGGGAGGGAGCAGATGGGCCGGGAGGGACGCCGGTTCGCTGCGACCTTCAGTTGGGACCGTACCGCCGAAGAGATGGAGGTGGCCATGAATGAAGCGGTGGCTTCCGGCGCCCGGCGGCCTTAATTTGAATCAGGGCCCCTTGGGTACCCTGCAGGGGTCCGTTCACCCCTCTCCTGGGAGTTTACATGCGCGTGCAGCTCGTGACTCGTCACTGTGACGTCCCCGCCGCCATCCTCACCCGCGCCCAAGAGCAACTGCCCCGACTCACCCGGTTCGATGATCGCCTGTCCAGCGGCGAGGTGATCTTCGACGAAGAACGCCACCTGAAGAGGGCAGAGGGCGTTCTCTCCCTGGACGGAAGTGCTCCGGTGGTGGCCCGCGGCGAAGGCCCCGAATTCCGGGCCGCCCTGGACCAGATGTTGGAACGTCTGAGCCGGATCCTGCGCCGGAGACGGACGCAGGAGTTGGACCACAAGGGACCGAAGCTCTCCGAGGTGGTCGAATCCGCCATCTGACCCCCAGTCCATGCCTTCGGTTCTGACACTGGCCCGGCTTCAGGAGCTAAAGGGGGAGGTCCTCTCCCTGGAACTCCTGACGCCGGGCCTGGACCTGGATCGGCAGTGCGCCGATCCGGACCTCTCGAGCCCCGGCGTTGCCCTGGCGGGCTATGTGGACCGCTTCGCCAGCGGCCGCATGCAGGTACTTGGCGAGACAGAGATCCGCTACCTCAACTCGCTGGAGCCTGTCCTGCGCCGGCAGCGGCTGGACATCCTCTTCAGTCAGGACTTCCCGGCGCTATTCGTCACCAAGGGCCAGGAGGTGCCGGACGAACTCCTGGCCTCGGCCCGGGCCCACGGCAAGCCCGTCTTCCGCTCCTACCTCACCACCAAGGACTTCTACGCCCGGACCAAGGCCTATCTTGAGACGGCGCTGGCCCCCTCCACCTCACTCCACGGCTCCCTGGCCGACGTCTACGGCGTCGGCCTCCTTTTCGTGGGACAGAGCGGGATCGGGAAGAGCGAGTGCGTCCTGGATCTCGTGGAGCGAGGGCACCGGTTGGTGGCCGACGACGTGGTGCTGGCCTCCCGGCGCGGCAACGACGTCATCATCGGGAAGGGGCACCCCATGCAGCGCCACCGCATGGAGATCCGGGGGATCGGGATCATCGATATCCGCGCCCTCTTCGGCATCCGGGCCACGCGGCAACAGAAGCGCATTGAGGTGGTGGTGCAGCTTGAGGAGTGGGACGACACCCGGATGTACGACCGGACGGGCCTCATGCGGGAAGAAGCGGAGATCCTGGGGGTCCGCCTTCCCAAGGTCATCATCCCCCTGAACCCGGGGAAGAACATCACCGTCATTTCAGAAGTGGTGGCAATGAACCACCTCCTGCGTTACGCTGGGATTGATTCGGCGGCTGAATTCGACCGGGAACTCAAGGGCACTCTCCTGGCTCGCCAGGAGTACCTTGAGGAGGACTACGAGTAAGGGGGAGGCGAGCCATGGACAGAGCGAGCGGGGTGCCCGAGGGCGAATCGGGGTTGTCCGAGCCCCTCCCGGTGCGGGGCATCGTCCTGACCCATGGCGGGTTGGCCGACGGCCTGGTGGACGCCGTCGCCCGCATCGTCGGCGAGGTGGACGGCGCTCTCGTGGCCGTCTCCAACGCCGGGTGCGGCCCCGAGGCGCTCTCGGCCCGGGTTGCGGAGGCGGTGGGGCCGGGGCCCGCCCTGGTCTTCACCGATATGCCGGCGGGAAGCTGCGCCCTGGCGGCCCGGGTGGCGTGCCGGAACCCGGTGGAGCGCCGGGTCCTCTTCGGTGTGAACCTCCCCATGCTCCTGGACTTCGTCTTCCACCGAACCCTCCCCCTGGACGAGCTGGTGGAGCGCCTCCTGACCCAGGGACGCTCCGCCATCCAGGCCTATCCAGCCATGCCCCAGACCCATGGCCATCACACTCCTGAGAGTTGACGAACGCCTGATCCACGGGCAGGTGACGGTGGGGTGGGGAAGCCGCCTCCGCCCCACCGTCTACGTGGTTGTGGATGACGACCTGGTCTCTTCGGACTGGGAGCGGGAGCTCATGGAGCTTGGGGCACCGCCGGAGGTCCCGGTGGAATTCGTCTCCGTCTCCGAGGCCCGGCCGCGTATCGGAGAGTGGCAGGGCTCCGACGCCCGGGTGGTGATCCTCACCCGGGATCTGGACCACATGGCCCGGCTGGCCCGGGGGCGGCTCCTTGCGGGGGAGGAGGTGAACCTGGGAGGCCTCCACCATGCGCCGGGCCGCACCGAAGCCCTCCCCTACCTCTTCCTCACCGTTCGGGACCGGGAGCTCATTGTGGAACTGGGGGAGGAAGGGACCCGGGTATCGGCTCGGGACCTCCCCACCTCGTCCCCGAAGACGGCGCAGGAGATCCTGCGTTGAGCCGCCTGTGGATCCTCTGACCTGGGGCCTCCTTCTGGCCCTGGGCGTGTGGGCGGCGCTGGACGGGGTGTCGGTGGGGCAGGTTATGGTCTCCCGGCCCCTGGTTACGGCCACTCTCACCGGGCTCATCCTGGGAGACCCCGGGACGGGGCTCCTCCTGGGGGTGTTCCTGGAGGTGGTTCACCTGGGGGGGATCCCCGCCGGTGCCGCCCGCCTCCCGGAGCCGGGCCCGGCGGCCATCCCCGCCACCACCGCCGCCGTCCTCCTGGGAGGTGCCGGAGGGCTGGCGCTGGGGGCGGCGGCCGGGATGCTCCTGGCCGTCCTTGGTGGGTGGACGGTGGTCTGGCAGCGTCGGTGGCAGGGGCGGCTGGTGGCCTCGGTGACCGTTGAGGGAACCCCGGCCGAGGCCGTCAGCCGTGCCCTGCTCATGGCCCTCACGCTCGACGTCTTGCGGGGAGCCATCCTGGTGGGGGGCGGCACACTTCTGGTGGCCTCGGTCCCGTTGGCGTGGGTCCATGCCTGGCCCATTCCCCTCCGCGATACGTACGGCGTCCTCTTCGTCCTGGCGGCTCTACCGGCGGGGAGCCTCCTGAACGGGCTCCCCTTGAAGGGCGAGCGGCGCTGGTCCCTGGTGGCCGCAGGCCTGGCGGTGGGGGCCGGCGTGGCCCTCTGGGGGATCCTGACGTGACGGGTCGGCTCTTCGTCCGCCTCCTCTTGGTCCAGGCGCTCTGGAACTACCGGTCCCTCCTGGGAGCGGGGCTCCTCTGGATCCTGCTCCCGGTGCTCCGGCGGGAATACGGCCACGATCCGGCGGCGCTGGAAGCGGCGCTGGCCCGACACCGACGCTTCTTCAACGCCCACCCGTACCTGGCGGGGTTCGCCGCCGGCGCCCTGGCCCGGATGGAGCGGGACCGGCAGAGCCCTGAACTCATCCACCGCCTCCGGGAGGTGATCCGGGGACCGCTGGGAAGCCTGGGCGACCGCTTCTTCTGGGCGGCGTGGCTACCCACCACTGTGCTCCTGGCCGCGGCCGCGGGGCTTCTTGGGCTTCCCGGGTGGGGGGTGGTGCTCCTCTTCCTGGTGACCTACAACCTGGTGCATCTGCCGGTGAGGTGGTGGAGTCTGCGCGTCGGCTTGGAGCAGGGGAGGGGGGTGGCCCGGGGGATTGCGGCGCTGGAACTGCCCCGCTGGACGGAACGGGTTGCCGCACTGGGCGTTCTTCTTGTGGGATTCGTCTTCGGTCTCCTCTTCGTGGAGGCTTTCTTCGGGACGGCGTCGGGGATCCCCCCGGTCCGGTCCATCGCCCTGGCGGTGGGCGGATCAGCCCTTTTCGTCGTGGGCATCCTCCGACCCAGGGGGCGGGCCGGAACGATTCCTGCTATGGTTCTGGCCGTACTGGCCGGACTCTTCCTGCTGGGTTGGGTCCGGTGAGTGGGGCAATGAGGTTCGTGATTCATCCTGGAGGAGAACATCCATGACGGAGCTCACCACGGACGAGCGGATCGTGACAATCCGTAACCGCCTGGGCATGCACGCGAGGCCTGCGGCCGAGTTCGTGAAGCTTGCAGGACGGTTCCAGGCGGACATCACCGTCTGCCGGGGCGACCTGGAGGTGAACGGGAAGAGCATCATGGGGATCCTCATGCTGGCGGCGGAGCAGGGGGCCCAGATGACCATCCGGACCCGGGGCCCGGACTCGCAGGCGGCAGCAGCAGCGCTGGAGGAACTCATCGAGAACGGGTTCGGGGAGGCCTAGGGATGTCCACGGCTAGGGATGGTCTGGCCGTCTCCGAGGGGATCTCCTTCGGCCCGGTACGGCTGGTGGATTGGCATGTGCCGGAGGTGGCCCACAGCGCGGTGGAGGCCGACCAGGTAGACGAGGAGGTGGCCCGCTTCGAGCGAGCCCGGGATCAGGCCCGGGAGCGGCTCCGGGAGATCCAGGTGGCCACCCGGGAGCGCCTCGGAAACCTGGAGGCGCGGATCTTTGACCCCCAACTCCTCATGCTGGACGATGTGGAGGTGGTGGAGGGCACCCTCCGCTACATCCGGGAGAACCGCCTCTCGGCGGGCCGGGCCTACCACCTCACCATGCTGGAGATCCAGGCCCGCTGGATCCGGACCCGCAACCCCATGGTCCTGGACCGGCTAAACGACCTGGAAGACGTCATGTCCCGGGTGCTGCGCATCCTGTTGGGACTCCCGGAACCGGGAGACGTCACCGGCGACGGCCGCCCCGCCATCCTGGTGGCCCGGAACCTCACCCCCTCCCTCACTGTGCAGATGGATCCGGAGCTGATCCTGGCCATCGCCACCGATCAGGGAACCCGCACCTCCCACTGGGCCATCCTGGCCCGCTCCATGGAGATCCCGGCGGTGTCGGGGCTGGTGGACATCTCCCGCATGGCCCGGGAAGGGCAGGAAGCGATCCTGGACGGTCGCATCGGCCGGGTGGTGCTGGATCCCGACGCCCGGGACCGGGAGGTCTACCGGCAGCGCAAGGGGCAGATCCAGGCTTGGAAGGAGGAGGTGGCGGAGATCGCCCGCCTGGATGCAGTCACCTTGGACGGCCAGCCGGTGGCGCTCCGGGCGAACCTGGACATCCCGGCAGAGACGGAGCGGGCCGTCCAGTACGGCGCTGAGGGGGTGGGCCTCTTCCGGACCGAGTTCCTGGTGGTGGGGCGAAACGCCATGCCGGAAGAGGAGGAACAGTACCAGGCCTATCGGGAGATGGCGGAAGCCTTCCCCGGGCAGGCCGTGGTCATTCGCACCTTTGATCTGGGGGGCGACAAGTTCCCAATGTTCCTCCACATGCCCGCCGAGGAGAACCCCTTCCTCGGGTGGCGTGCCATTCGGGTCTGCCTGGACCGCCTGGAGCTCTTCCGCCCCCAACTCCGGGCCATCCTCCGGGCCTCGGCCCACGGCGACGTGCGCATCCTCCTCCCCCTGGTGAACGATGTGGAGGAGGTGGTGCGGGTGCGGGAGCTCCTGGCGGAGGAGGAGGTGCGGCTGAAGGACGAGGGGATCCCCTTCCACGCCGGCTACAAGCTGGGCGTACTGGTGGAGACGCCGGCGGCGGCGCTGGACGCGGCGGAGCTGGCGCGCCACTGCGACTTCTTCAGCATCGGCACCAACGACCTCATCCAGTACACCCTGGCGGTGGACCGGACCAATGCCCGGCTCTCCCACCTCTACAACCCCTTCCATCCGGCGGTGGTGCGGCAGCTCCACCAGGTGTCACGGGTGGCCCGGGGCGCCGGGATCGAGGTGAGCGTGTGCGGTGAGATGGCGGCGAACCCCCTGGGCGCCTTCCTCCTTCTGGGGCTGAACATCACCGCCCTGTCGGTGGCCTGGCCCTCCCTTCCGGAGGTGAAGAAGGTGATCCGGTCCTTTCGGATGGAGAGCGCCAGGGAGTCGGCCCGGAGGGCGCTGGCGGCCCCCACATCGGCGGAGGTGGTGCGGGTGTTGGTGGAAGGGCTCGGCGACGCCGTGGACCTGAGCGCCTTCTCCGGGCGCTGGAGCCTGACGGTGCCGTCATGAGTCTCCGTCACTTCTCGTCCGAGTCCGTCACGGAGGGCCACCCGGACAAGGTGGCCGATCAGATCTCCGACTCGGTCCTGGACGCCTTCCTGGCCCAGGACGAGGGGGCCCGGGTGGCGTGCGAGACGCTGGTCACCACGGGCCTGGCCCTGGTGGCCGGCGAGATCACCTCCGGGGCCACCGTGGATATCCCGGAAGTGGTTCGCCAGGCGCTCCTGGAGATGGGCTACACCGACTCGGCCTACGGCATCGACGGGCGCACCTGCGCCGTGCTCACCACCCTGGACCGCCAGTCGGCGGACATCGGGATGGGGGTGGATGTGGGTGGAGCCGGCGACCAGGGGATGATGTTCGGCTACGCCACCGATGAGACCGAGACCCTCCTCCCCCTGCCTCTGACGCTGGCCCACCGGCTCACCGGGCGGCTGGCGGAGCTCCGGCGGAGCGGGGCGGTGCCCTGGCTCCGGCCCGACGGGAAGTCCCAGGTCACCGTGGCCTACGACGGGGATCACCGGCCGGTGGAGGTGACCGCTGTGGTGGTGAGCGCCCAGCACGAGCCGGACGTGACCCTGGAGGAGATCCGGGAGACCCTAATGGGCCGGCTCATCGCCCCCACACTGGCGGGTTCCCCCTTCGATCCCGAGCGGGCCACCCTCCACATCAACCCCACCGGGCGCTTCGTCACCGGAGGCCCCCAGGGGGATGTGGGGCTCACCGGTCGGAAGATCATGGTGGACACCTACGGGGGGATGGGCCGCCACGGTGGAGGGGCCTTCTCCGGGAAAGATGCCACCAAGGTGGACCGCTCCGCCGCCTACGCCGCCCGCTGGGCCGCCAAGCATGTGGTGGCGTGCGGCGCGGCGCGGCGGTGCGAGATCCAGGTGGCCTATGCCATCGGGGTGGCGGAGCCGGTGAGCCTCTGGGTCGACACGAAGGGGACTGGGGTGGTGCCGGACGAGCGCATCGCCCGGGCCCTCCGGGAGGTCTTCGACTTCCGTCCCACCGGCATCATCCGCGATCTGGGGCTTCAGGCTCCTATCTTCACCCCCAGCGCCGCCTACGGTCACTTCGGGCGAACACCCCGCTCTGAGGAGCGGTTCGGGCGCCAGGTCCAGCTCTTCCCCTGGGAAGACACCTCCCGGCGCGACGATCTGGCGGCGGCGCTGGGGCTCCGGTGATGGCCGGGAACGTGCCAGGGCCCTGCGGGTTCTCACGATACAGAGGGGCGGGGGCTTCGGTTCGGGCCTCGGCCCATCATTTCATACTGCGGGAGGCGTCGTGCTGGTCGAGGTGAAGGTCAAGAGTCTGGGGCTGGATCGAGCCTCCAACACCCCCGTGGTCATCTTGGAAGAGATGGACGGGGAGCGGGTGCTTCCCATCTGGATTGGACCCGGGGAGGCCAGTGCCATTGCCATGCACCTGGCGGAGATGAAGTTCTCCCGCCCCCTCACCCACGACCTGATCCTGCAGGTGGTCAAGGAGATGGGAGGGAGGCTGAGCCGGGTGGTCATCACCCGGGTGGCGGACTCCACCTATTTTGCCGAGCTTGTGATCCAGCGAAACGGGGGCACCGTCACCGTGGATGCCCGGCCTTCGGACTCCATCGCCGTGGCGCTTCGCACCGACGCCCGGATCTTCGCCAACGACGCGCTTCTGGAACGGGCCTCCATCGAGATCTCGGAGGAGGAGGTGTCCGCCTCTCCCTCCGAGCCCGCCCTCCCCAAGCCCTCCACCCCTCCACAGAAGCCCTCGAAGGAATCGGAAGGGTCCATCATGAGCGCCGAGGAGTTGAAAGAGCATCTCCGTCGGCTGAACCCTGAGGACTTCGGTCGCTTCACACCGTGAGCTGATGGCTCGATCCCTCTTCAGTACCCTCCGCCTGCCGCTCCTGGCACTCGTCTTCCTCATCCTTCCCACCCTGGCCGCAGCCCAGGAGCCGGTTCCGGAACTCCGGGGCCGGCTCTATCTGGATTCCATCCCGGCAGATTCGGGGACCGTCATCCTCCACCGGGTGAATCCGGAGGAGGCCGGGCCGGTGGATTCGGTCCGGGTCGGGCCCGGCGGGAACTTCGTCTTCCCTGTGCAGACCCCACCGGCGCCGGGATCGGGGGAGGTCCTCTTCGTGTCGTCGCGCCGGGAGGGGATCCTCTACTTCGGGGAACCCATCTCGGAGGCGGCGGGGCTCGATTCCCTCTACGTGGTCCGGGCCTTCGAGACTCGGGAGGCTCCGGAGGGCGGACTCCCGTTCACCGTGGCGCTCCGGGGGCTCTTCGTGGATCAGGGCCCCATGGGGTGGCGGGTGACGGACCTCCTGCAGATCCGCAACGATTCGGCAGTGACCTGGGTGGCGGGGGAGGAGGACGACCATCCGGTCTGGCAGTATCCGGTGCCGCCGGAGGCCCGGGGGCTCCGGGTGGGGCGAAGCGATCTGGACCCGGAGGCGGCGCGGTTTGAGGACGGGGTGCTCCAGGTCCGGAGCCCCATCCCGCCGGGGGAGCGCCTCTACGTGCTCCAGTACGAGCTGGACGTACTGAACTTCTCCATCCCCATGCCCGGGGTGACGGAGCTCATGGAGATCTTCGTCTCTGACGAGGCACCGCCCCTTCAGATGCCGCCCCTCATCTTCGACCAGCCCGTGGAGCTGGAGCCCGGTTCCCTGTACCGCAGGTGGGTGGGGGAGGGGCTCGTCCAGGCGGTGATCCGGGTGGAGCCCCGGCGGGACGGGGACGGGGCACCCCTGGCCTGGATCGTGGTGGGGCTCGCCGTGGTGCTGCTGGGGGTGGGTGTGTGGGCCGTGTCCCGCCGGCAGGGGGCCGGAGGAAGCGGGACTGGGGCCGAAAGAGGTTCGGCGGGTGGGAGAGGGGCCGGAGCCGAGGAGCGCCGCAGGGAGATCCTCCTGCTGGTGGCCCGTCTGGATGATGCGGCGGAGGAGCGGGATGAACTGACCCCCGAGCAAAAGGCCCGCTACCAGTCTCAGCGAAATGCTCTGATGGAGGAATTACGGAGCCTCGGTGCGGCGACTGGTGGTGGGGAGACGGCCGGGGCTGGTTCGACAGGTGGAGCTGGCGGGACGGCCGGTGGAGATCCCCCCGGGGCCAGCAGCTCCGGGGCCGGGTCACCGACGAGCCGGGAGCCCTCAGGGTCGGCGTGAGTACGGTGCAGGAGGAGGGGATCCTCCTCCGTTCCCACCCCTATTCGGAAAGCTCCCGGGTGGTGCGGATCCTGACGCCGGAGCGTGGTGTGCTCCCTCTCATGGCCAGGGGACTCCGACGAAGGGTGGAGAAGGGCGAGGGCGGGGTCGATACCTTCGATCAGGTCCGGATCGTCTACACCTTCCGGTCCGGGCGAGACCTTCAGACCCTGACGGAGCTGGACGTGGTTCGCTCCCGTCAGGGGCTGGGGCGGGATCTGGTCCGATTTGCCGGTGCGTCGCTCCTGGCCGAGTTCCTGCTGGCCCATGCCCTGGAAGAGGGGAGTCCCGCCCTCTCCCAGGAGATGGAGGGGGCGCTGGATCTGTTGCTGGATCGCCCCCTGGAGCAGGTCCCCGGGGTGCTTCTTTCGGCAGGGTGGAGGCTCCTGGTTCATCTGGGGTTCGCGCCGGAACTCGGCAGATGCGTGCGGTGCGGCGCCGAGTTGGATGAGGAGGCTCCGCTCCTACGGTTCAGTGCGGGTCAAGGAGGGCTCCTCTGCCAGGGGTGCGGCGGAGACTCCGCCGGCTCCCGCCTCGGGCCCGGGGCCCGGAACGACCTGCGATCCCTCCTGGCAGGCAGGCCGCCGGAAGGGCTCCGGGGGGCGCTGGTGCACCTGGCCCTACTGGAGGTGTTCGCCCTGAACCATCTGGCGCCCAATCGCCCTTTTCAGTCGGTGGCGCTGGTACGGGCCGGGCTTGGCAGTACTGTTGCAAGATGATCGTCAACACCTGCTTGACCGGAGCGGCTGTTGGGCGTATATCTTCACCATCGAAATGCAAGAAGGTTGGACTCCCACACCGGAGGGCTATTCGCTCTTCTGTTACTGAATCACACCTAGCAATTGGAGGCGTGGATGAGACGCAGTATCTGCGTCCTCTTTGCCCTCCTCCCCCTCCTGCTGTTCTCGGTGCCCCAAGGGGCCCAGGCCTCGCAGGGATGGGTGGATGATGACCAGGTTCCGGCCGAGGCAGGCTTCAAGCTGGAGCAGAACTATCCGAATCCCTTCAACCCGGCGACTCGGATTCCGTTCGAGCTCTTCGACGAGGCCTTTGTGGAAGGGAGACCCGCACGGGTGTCCATGAGGATCTACAACATCCTCCTCCAGTACGTGGCCTCGCCAACGGCCCTCAACCACCCCATGGGAGACCGGGCCCCCCTGGTGGAACTGGACTACACCCTGCCCGGACGCCACGAAGCATTCTGGGACGGGCGTGACCGTGCCGGCGCCCAGGTGCCGTCGGGGGTCTATATCCTGGAAATGACCGTGAACGGCCGTTCCAAGAACATCAAGATGTTCGTGAGCAGGTAGGGAGGCGGGGGGGTACGGTAGGAGGTCGAGGGAGGCTGCCACAGGGGTTGGCAACTCCCCGGCCGGGCCCCGGAAGGGACGGACAGGATTAGGTAAGGGCCGGCAGGGTTGCTGGAGGTCTTTCAGAGTTCCGTGAGAGCCGACAAGAAGTACGTCCGGGGGGGCTCCCCCTGCGACGTCCTTTGTTATGGGGGCGATCCCTCGTTGGAAGAGCGAGAAATAGAATCCAGATTCTATTTTTGGTTCTTCTCCAATTTGGGTGCAGAGGGTGGGAGCCACTGCATCGAGCCAAGCGCCACGTAAAAAACCGAATCCAGATTCTATTTTTTGCCCACCGCGTTGGCTGGGGGAAGGAGATCCGGGAGAGAGAGAGCCCCTCTGGATTGTTGCGGCTTCCCGGTGCATTCGGGGCTCGGTGTTCGCGGGGGGAGTCCGGTGTTCGCGAGGCCAGCTCATTTTCCCCAGCCGACCCTCTCGGACGGCCAGCCCCGTCGCCATGGAGGCTGGCCCGCGAGGGCGGGGTCGCTATGGCAGCGCCAGGATCGGACCGTCGAGGCAGCCACGCGGTAGGTTTTGCTGAACGGAGGGCCGAAAATCGGGATGCGTTCAGGATTTCGCACCGGATATCTGTGTTTCGCTGAAAGGACCCCGAAAATGTGACGTCCGTTCAGCAAAACCTACCGCCCAGCGCCGTACACCGCAGCCGGAACACCGCACCTCCCGGTATTTCGCTGGAGCTGGCTGCCTGGTTCCCCCGTCAGCCGCCCCTGGCGGCCCTACCGTCCACACAAAATCTGCGGGAACGCTCGACCCTCCTCTGGCTCCTCAGCAAGCCCTTCAGTCTTCCGCCTGCACTAAGTTTGGAGGAGAGCCAAAAACAGAATCTGGATTCTATTTTTGCATCACTCCCACCTCCCGCACCCTCCCAGGCACGGCCCCTCGGGGCTGTTCGTGGGCGCTGTTGGTGGGAGGACGGTTCTGCGGCTGGCCCTCTGAGGTCAACTCTGCCCGCCCAACACCATCCACGAACAGGATAGAGGGGGGCCGTAGGGTCTCCCTGTGAGGCTTCCCGTAAGGCCCTACGGCTTCACGTAGATGAAGCTCCCGCAGTTCTCGCAGGTGCGGACAACCTGGTGGACGCCCTGGTCGCCGGCGGTGGCCGTGGGGATGGAGACGAAGCAGCCGTAGCAGACGCCGTGGATCACCGGGACCACCACCCGGTCCCGGTTCGGTGCGATGCGGTTGTAGCGGGCGCGAATCTGGGGGGAGAGCTCCGCCACCATCTCATCGATCTTCTCCTGGAGGTGGAGGCGGGCCTCATCCAGGTCGATGTTGAAGTGTTCCTCTTCCATGGGAGCGGAGCCGTCTTCGCCGGACGAAAGTTCCCGGAGTTGGGCCCGCATGTCCTGGATCTCAAGGAGGATGGAGAGCTGCGGATTCAGGAGGGTGTTGGACATGGGAGGCAGGGAGGTGGGTCAGGGGCGCGGGCTCAGGGTGTCTGGGCTTGGGGTGCCCAGTCTCAGGGCGCCCGGTCTTCCAGGAGCTTCAGGAAGTCCTCAGGCGATTCGAGTCCGGCAAGTACGTCGGGGATGTCCGGATCCTTGGCGAACTGGGCGATCTTTCCAAGGACTGGAAGGTATTGATTGGAGACTTCGAGGGGGGGGGCCACGATGAGGAAGAAATTGTGGACCGGGGCGTCGTCAATGGCTTGAAAATCGAGGCCTTCCGGCTTTCGTCCGTAGGCGAGCCTGAGCTCATTGACCACGAGGGACCGACAATGGGGGATGGCGATTCCCTTGCCGATGCCGGTGGAGCCCAGGTTCTCCCGGCGTTTCAGAGTCTTGAAGAGGATCCCCTCGGACTTGGAGTCGAGCCCCAGGAGTTCGATCAGTTCCTTCAGTACCTCATCCTTCGTTTCAGCTTTCAGGCTCAACTCCACGGACTGGGAGGTGAACAGTTCCCTGAGCGTCATTCTATGTCCTCCGGGACGCAAGACCCACCTGCATCTGCTGGATCGGGCGCCGCCTATGTAACAGGTTCCTGGAAAGGGGAGTCAGAACGTTACCGAAAGGCCTCGGCGAAGTCAAAGGAAATTGGGTGGAGGCAGGGCCTCCGCTCCATTATCTTCCGACCATGACGCACACCATTCTAGATCTTCTCCGCAGCGGGCGCACGCCCCTCTATTTGGCCCCCCAGGCCGGAGTCAGTGAGTCGCCCTTCCGTCGCCTCTGCCGACGGTTCGGGGCCGATGTGGTGGTGAGCGAGTTTGTGAGCGCCGCCGGGATCCTTCATGGGAACCGCCGGACCATGGACTACCTCCGCTTCGACGAGGCGGAGCGTCCCATAGGGGTGCAGATCTTCGGCGCCGACCCGGGGCAGATGGCCGAGGCCGCGGCCTTCGTCCAAGAGACCTTCGGCCCCGACTTCATTGACATCAACTTCGGGTGCCCGGTGAAGAAGGTGGTGAAGCGCAATGGCGGCTCCGGGTGCCTGAGGGATCTGGGGCTCGTCCGGCAGATCGTCCGGGCCGTGGCCGACGCCACCCCCCTCACCACCACCGCTAAGATCCGGAGCGGCTACGATCAGGCCACCCGGGATCCGGTGGCCATCGGTCTGGCGTGCCAGGAGGCCGGGGCCGAAGTCATCTGCCTCCACCCGCGCACCCGCACGGACATGTACTCGGGGCATGCTCGGTGGGATGAGATCCGGGCCCTCAAGGAGGCCGTTGACGTGCCGGTGATCGGAAACGGGGATGTCCGTTCCGGTGACGATGCGCGGCGCATGCGGGATGAGACCGGGTGCGACGGCATCATGATCGCCCGAGGCACCCACGGCGATCCCTGGCTGTTCAGTCAGGCCCGGGCGGCGCTGGACGGACTTCCCATCCCACCGGACCCCACCGTAGAAGAGCGCTTCCGGATCTGCCTCGAGCACGCCCGTAACGCCATCGCATTTGAGGAGAATGCGGAGAAGGCCGTGATCGAGTTTCGGAAGCACCTGGGGTGGTATACCAAAGGCCTTCCATCCGGGCGTGAACTCCGCCAGGAACTGTTCCAGGTGAAGACCATGGCTGAAATGGAAGCATATCTCCAAGGGTATTTGGATCGGTACCTGGCAGGCACCGTGGCCGGCGCTGAAGAGGTGCCGGAGCTCGTGGCCGGAGCGTAGTGGATCCGACAGGAGCAAGGGTTACGTCGTTGCCGCGCGGAACCTTTTTCCCCTCCCCCTGTATCCTATCAGGTAACCGGGGGCGTCACGGCTTCGACGTGTCTGGTGAAGTTGGGGTTGCGTGCCGAGGTTCCGGGAACCTCGTTAAACCACCGGAAAAACCAATAGACGCCAACGATAACCTGGCTCTGGCTGCGTAAGTAACCCTTACCAGCCCGACTCCTGATCGGCCCGCCTGAGGCAGGTCAACGAGTCGTCAACAATTCAGGCTGGTCCTCGGAGATGCCGCCGCGAAGAGGACGAGACAACCAGGCGGCTAGCCGCGGGTCGGCGGTGTCCTGGCCGGACCCGATGGCGAACTGAACAGGGCTCTACGCACGTAGAGATCTCGGCGGAACCCTTCGCGGACGCGGGTTCGACTCCCGCCGCCTCCACTAACAAGGCCCAGCCATCATTCGGTGGTTGGGCCTTGTTGCGTTACGGGGCCGCTGATGTTGTTTGGCGGCGGGAGTCTCGGCTTGGGAGCAAAGCTGCCGTCCCGGAGCAGCGGCTAACGCCGATGCCAGAACCCGGAGGCATCGAGCCGAGCTGGCCGGCCCGCATGATCAGGTCGGAATCCTGTTCGACTCACGCCGCCTCGAACCCTCCGAGCACTCCTGGCCGAGGGCTGGCACGAGTTCTCCCTGTTCCTCCCGGACTCGGGCATTGTGGGGTTCTCCGCCGAGCGCGTGCGGTCGGCGGTCCAGAGGCAGACCATGAGCTGGATCGCTCTCCCGTGGTTGCTCTCCCCAATCCCCATCGGGTTCCTTCAGGGTATGATGTTTGCGTTTCAGAAGGTGCGCGGTTATCGACGTTCCTCCAATTGAAAGGAAATCCTTCCATGCGAAGCCGGGGAAAGGGAGGTTTCATTCGCGGAGTCACCCTTCTTTTCGGAGTACTTCTTTCGGGGGCACTCATGGCCGGACCAGGGTGTGCGCAGGAACCACCGGAGAGGCCTTCCCAGGCGGTGATCGCCCTTCCTCCTCCTGAATTGACGGGAGAAGTGTCTCTCGAAGAGACCATTGCAAACCGGCGGTCCCGGCGGTCCTTCACACCCGATGAGGTGGGACTTCCTCTGATTTCCCAGCTTCTCTGGGCTGCTCAGGGGATCACTGAGGAGGGTCTTGGGCTCCGTAGCGCCCCATCCGCAGGGGCGACCTATCCCCTTGAGGTGATGATGGTGCTGGGGGCATCCGCTTCCCTTGAACCGGGCGTCTATCGATACCATCCCGACGACCACACCCTCCGGCTTGAAACGCCCGGAGATCGCCGGACCGAGATCGCGGCCGCAGCTCTGGATCAGGGTTGGATCGCCGATGCCCTGGGACTGGCGACTGTTGTGGTGGGTGCGTTCCGGGACAGGGAGCTCGCCGACCTACTCGGCCTTCCCTCCGGGCAGGAGCCTCTGGCCATCCTCCCACTGGGAGTGCACCCTTGATCCAAACGCGATGGCGTCACCACTTTCACCTGTGCCACGGGGATGGGACGGAGCCTTACCAGCCTGGGATGAGATTGAGCCCGAAGTGGCCACCTCGCTCGGGACGCTGGAACGGATGGGCATAGAAGATCTCCAGGACGAGGGCTCCGAAGAGGTTGCTTCGTGTGCTGACTCCCAGGCTGGCCACGGGCACCCTATCCACCGTGTCCCGATCCCACCGGATATCCGCGCCGTCCCCGGCACTCCATGCCACTCCTGCATCGGCAAAGAACACAAGTTCGGTGGGGAGGGCCGGGAAGGAGATGAGCCCGAAGCGGTCGGTCCCGAAGAGGGCGACTCGGGCCTCCAGGTTCAGGACTCCGACCCGGTGACCGAGGAGCCTCTCGAATTCAGCGCACTGGCCTTCTGGGGTGAAGGTGCACTCCTCCACCCGGAACGAGTGGGCTGAATACCCCCGCAGGAGGGACTCCATTCCCAGGAACATGGGACGGAAGACGGTTTCGATGTCCTGGACATCAGATCCGTAGCGACCCACATGCATCCCTCGAGCCGCGAACGTCACCTCCGGAATGGGTCCGGCGAAGTATCGACGATGATCGAGAGTGGCCTGCAGGAAGTCCACAGTGCCCACGGTGTAACCCACCTCGTATCTGGCCCTCCATCCCCGGACAGGCGAGGTGAATCCGAAGAAGCTGTTGTCCTCTACAAAGGCTACCGAACCTCGACCGAGGTTGATGGCATCAGGGGCGGGAACATCCGTCCGCTCCCGATCGACGAGACGACCTTGGGGATCGAAGCGGAATACGTCCCTTCGGGCATCGAAACCGTAGCGATTGTAGGCACCTTGGATCTCCAACCGGCGGATGGTGGAGAAAGGGTAGGCCCAGAGCGCAACCGCCTCGGTGAGACGTATGCGCTGGTCGTCGCGGACGATCTCGGTGGTTTCCCCGGGACCGGCTCTCCGGAAGCTCCGGAAGTACCGCTGGGGAAGGTGAAGGGCACCCACACCCCAGTTCCAGCGACGCTCCTGGTCCAGATAGAAGACCTGGCCTCCAATGTCCCGGAGTTCTCCCTGGGCTTGGATGGCGGTGAAGAGGGAGCGGTCGCCCATGATGTCCGAAAAGAGTGCGGAAACGGCCCCCCCTACCTGGGTACCGAACTGGTCGGCCCCGACACCGATGCTGGCCTGACCGATGAACTCGAGCCCCAGGGATCGATCCAGGGGCACCGCATCGGCCACTGAGTGACGGGTTTCGGGCGGGAGCCCCATCCCATGGTCAGCCAGCATCCGGTTCACCCAGGCTTCCGGGTCATCGCTGGCGCCAGGGAGAAGACGCCCGGCCAGCGCGGTGACCTCATCCCGTTGCACCACGTCGCCGGTGGCCTCTGCCGCATCCAGGGCATAGATGTGGAATTCTCCACGATTGAATACGGAGAAGGCCACGGTACCGGTCCCGGACGCCATGGTGAGGGCAGGCGTGGCGTCTGTGATCCCGCTCACCGCCGTCGCGACCCGAGTGACACGGATGACCTCCTGGTCGGGGAGTTCCAGGCGGTAGATGTCCCGGAATCCATCCGGGTCCGCCAGGAACAGGATGGCCTCGCCGTCCGGAGTGAAGACGGGATTCCAGTGGTCCGCGCCCGGGAAAGGCTCGATCTCACGGGTTTCCTGCGTCTCCCGATCCATGACGACCAGGCGCTTCGGACCGAAGACCAGGCGCTGGAAATCGGTCTCGGGACCCCGGTCGCTGACGTATGCCAGGGTGGTCCCATCGGGGGAGTAGCTCGGTTGGAAGACGCTGTACCGATCGTCGGTCAGTTGAGTCACCTCTCCCGTGGTGAGCTCCACCTCGAAGAGGTTGGCCACCCCATTGGACTGACCGGAGAAGACAATGTGCTCCCCATCGGGTGAGTAGGCAGGACTTCGGATCTCTCCAATCCGGCCGGGAACGTGGATCCGGTCTACAATCTGTCCATCGGAGACCCGGTAGATCTGGATCCGGTTTCGTCCCTCGGCGAAGACGCTCAATGCGATCCTCTCCCCATCCGGAGACCAGCCTCCCGAGGAATCGATGAAGCGTATGGCGTCGCTGTGGGCGTCCCGGATGGAACGAGTCAGTGGACGCAGGATCTCACCGGTGGTGGCATCGGCGAGGAACAGTTCGATGGTGAAGAGGTCCCGCTCCGAGAGGAAGGCCACATACTGTCCGTCGGGACTCAGGGAAGGTGCCACATTCTGTCTGCCCGCGCCGGTTTCCGGTGAGAGCAGGAGCGTTCCGGCCTCCTCCGGGGCGGTCCTCCCCTCCATCAGTGGTCCGTAATGGCGAGTCGCCAGATCCTTCCACTCGGCGGAGAGGCTGTCCACCGATACGCCCAGAACCTGATTGATGGAGGCGCCCGTGCCCTCCCTTGCGGCGATCCTCATCATGTCCGCAATGGCTCGGTCGCCGTAGGCTCCGCCGACGAATGCGAAGAATGCGTGACCGAAGCGGTACGGAAAATACCGCTGCATGTCCCGGGTCATCTCCTGGAGTGTGGGAAACTCGTCCCTCAGGACGGCGTCCCGGAGCCACATCGCCGTAAGGGACGATTCAGTGCCGAGGGAGAGGTACTCCGCCATGCCTTCCACAAACCAGAGGGGAAGTCGCATGAGTCCCCCCAGACCGCCTGCCTGTCGGCCTCGAGCCAGGTCGAACTGAAAGGAGTGCACCAACTCATGGCCCAGGACGTGGTCTGTGGCGGCGTAGGAGCTCCCCAGCGGCATGATGACTCGATCCCTGAGCCCTTCCGTGACCCCGCCGGTACCCTCGCCGATGGTTCCCCTCAGCACGTTGGTCTGCTGGAAGTCCGGATGGTCTGCGTAGAAGATGAGTGGGCGCCGCTCAGGGATCTCGTGCTCGAAGGTGCGTGCCAATCGTTCGTACCAGCGTTCCGCCATACGGGCCACATCCTCCATGGGCTCCGCAAACTCCGGGTAGAAGTGCATTTCGAAGTTGGGGGTCTCCATGACCTGGTAGTCGAAGCGTTCCCACTGGACCTTGTTGCGTCCGAAGTACTGGGAGTCGGCGGGCTCAGGAACGAGGAGGAACGATAGCAGGACGGTGAGTGCGGCGACTGAACGCGTCATGAAGGCTCCGGCGTTGGCCGGTCCCGAGGAGGGAAGAGACGGGGATGAAGTGCCGTCACCCGCCTCAGGGCGGCGGGATTACTGGGGGCAAGGCGCAGCCACGGTCAACTGCCGCCTCGCAACCTCGACTCATGGAGGGGGAAGATGTGTGCCACCCCTCACAGGCCGGATATCGGTGCTCCCAAGCCGTTCGACAGACGATGGATTTCGATGGCGGGTTTCGAACAGCCCGGGATTGAACGATCGGCAGGCCGCAGGAACGCGACGGATTACGCCCGTCAAGAGTTATGACGGCATCCCTTGTGCATCTTCCGTTAGGGTGAGTGGCACCTCCGGAGACCTTGCCGGAAACGATGGCGCCCCATTGCCGTCGCTCTTTCGGACGGTGCCGGGGGTTTGGGCCGCCCCGAAGCGGATTTCTTCGCACCCCTGGGAACACGGAGGAAAGATGGGTTACTTCATCCTCGCCCTACTCTTCGCGCTGGTGGTGCTGGCCGCCCTAGCCCTTGTCCTTTCGAAGAGATCTCCGCAAGAAGAGGCGGAATTCGATCCTGAAAGGGATGGCAGAAGTTATGAAGACCCGCAGGACGAGGGGCGGCCCTAATGCATGGGAAGAGGACTCGGTGTCACTGAGCCCCCTTCATCTCGCTACCCCTCATCCTTCTCCCCCTTTGGTGAGCCGGCGGAGGCGGCGCCAGAGACGCGTTAGGAGCGGAAGCTGTTCCCCGGGTTCCTTCACCACCAGTACCGAGACCTCTG
This sequence comes from Gemmatimonadota bacterium, assembly GCA_007121775.1. Classification (GTDB taxonomy): domain Bacteria; phylum Gemmatimonadota; class Gemmatimonadetes; order Longimicrobiales; family Gaopeijiaceae; genus PWLA01. The sequence continues at coordinate 1,748 of SKJY01000042.1, read as the reverse complement.
TCGCGGCTGCAACGGCATCCGTGGTTTGCCCGAAGAAATCGCGATGACGCCCTGGGCGTGAGGGGGCCCCCAGGATGACTAGATCGCTCCGGTTGGCTCGTTCGATCAGGGCCCTTTCCACATCATCGGTGCGAATGAGTTCCTTTTCGGTCGGAGACGAGAGGATGTCGCTCAACTCCTCCAGGTAATCGAGTGCCGACGTTTCCGCTTCCTCCGATGTGTCTTCCGGAATCGCCTTGACCAGGGCAAGGGAGGCTCCGGTCTCTGCTGCGATTGCGTCTGCAACCTCCACCTCTGCACGGTCATAGGGTCCGGTCTCGGTGGCCACGACGATCTCCTTGATCTCCGATTCTCCCCGATACTTTAGAACGGCCAGCCTGACGGGGCACTTCGACCGGAGAATCTCGTCCACATGGCTCCTCCGTAGTTGTGATTCCTCGACGGCGTCTTGCCAGTCCACCAATACCAACTGGAAGCGGTCGTCAATGCTATCCAGAAGTGCATCTGTACGACTGTGGGTGCGTACTTCTGTGAAAGTCACCGACTGATCCTTCAGCGACAGCTCTTCCACGAGGCGCTCTCGCCACTCCTGATCCGCTTCGCCCTGTGCATCCGGATCGTGGTCAACACCCACGCCATCCAAGGGCACCTGTGGTGGCACCTCCGTGATGGTGACGACCTTGAGGTCGGCTTCCAGTCCGTGGCTGAGCGCTCGCATGATGCTTGATAGATGAGGGTGTGCCGTCCCTTTGGCGACCTCCACCAGCACGCAGGGTCCGGTTATAAGGTCTTCGGTGTCGAGTTTGTCCCGCTGGTCGGCCAGGGATTCTTCGTATCGAGCACCGAGCACCTGGGTCCTGACATCGTAATCGGGTTCGATTGGCTCTCCGGTCCGTTTCGCAACGAAGTACCAGACGATCCCAAGGGCGATGAAGGCCGCTGCACTCACCTGAGAGAGGAGCCCCATGAAGGGAAGTAGGAGTAGCGCCGCGACCGCCCCCAGGAGGGGTAGAAGGGGTGAGAATGGCGCGCGGTAGGCGGGCTGATACCACTCCGGCTGTGATCTTCGGAGGAGAACCACGGTCACGTTCAGGAGAGCGAATACCAGGATCCCGAACGTCCCGCCGAGCTTGGCCAATCCCTCCACATCGAACACCACCGCCAGGATCACCATGATTCCGCCGGTCAGCCAGATGGAGAGGGTGGGGGTCCCGAACCGCTCCGAGGTGCTTCCCAGCCTTCGACTTACCAGCCCGTCCCGAGACATGCTGTAGGGAAACCGGGACGAAGATAGGATCGCGGCATTCGCGGTGGACAGGGTCGCCAGGATTCCGGCAAAGGCGATCAACGTTCCTCCGAGTGAGCCGAGAATCTCCCGACCGGCATCGGCCACCGGGGCCGAGCTTTCGGCGATATCCGTGATGGGCATCAGGCCCGTCACCACGAGCATCACGGAGACATAGAGGAGCGTGACGAAGATGACTGCTGCGAACATGGCTCGCGGGAGGGTCTTCCCCGGATCCTTGACCTCTTCGGCCACTGCGGTGGCCTTCACGATTCCGAGGTAGGAGATGAAGACGAGGCCTGTGGTCGCGATGATCCCTCCCAACCCTTCTGTCGCAAAGTCGGCCCAAAGCTCCGGGTCAGCAGCCAGGAATCCGCTTCCAGAGAAGAACGCCAGGATGGCAACCAGAGCGACGACGACGACGTTCTGAACCTTACCCGTGGTCTCAGCGCCGACCCAGTTC
>SKJY01000048.1 GCA_007121775.1 Gemmatimonadota bacterium | reverse complement strand
CCCGTCAGCCGCTCCCGGCGGCCCTCCCGGCCGCACAAAATCTGCGGGAACGCCCGGTCCTCCTCTGGCTCCCTCAGCCAGCCCTTCAGTCTTCCGCCTGCACTGAGTTTGGAGAAGACCCGAAAAAAATAGAATCTGGATTCTGTTTTTGGCGGGCTCTCACGATTCCCCACTCCGTTCGGGGAGGGTGTCGGTCAGTTCGTGGAGAGCTTGGGCCCGTTCTTGGAGAGCTTGGGCCCGTTCGTGGAGGGTGTTGGTCTGGCGCTGGCATGGGCTGTTGCCGCTGGGTACCGGACAACTCCACCAACAGTCGACACGAACAGCCCGGAGGGGCGGCCAGGGGGGTGAGCGATCCACAGCGCTGTAGACCCTCCCGAGGGTTTCCAACCGCTCGTGTTGGGGTCATCCGCCATGGCAACCTCCCAGCCATGGAGGGGGTAAGACTCACCCGCCCTCGAACCCGGCCTGCGCAAACTCTACGGGATCACCGCCGGAAAGCGGTCACGGCCGGGGCCGCGCCGGATCGCTATTGGGACCCCACCGGCTCGAAGAGCCCATGGCCACACCCCGCAGGCCAAAGGAAGGGCAGATGGCCTTGGTGTGACCCGGCACCCGCCGCCCCACCGGCCCCGCTACGGAGTACGCATGTCTCTATTGCTTTTCTCGGTCCGGTCCTTGACACGGGCCGTCGTTTCTCGAGGCGCCGCTGCCGGGTGTTTCACCACCCCACCAGCCAAAGCTCTCGCCTGGGCCGCCGTCTCCACCGTCGTCATGGCTTTCGTGCTCCCGCTGACGGGGACTGCACTGACTCCGGCTCAGGGGGCCGAAGGTCTCACCCCCGCGGCCCCGGCTGCGGTTTCCTCGTTCGATCGGGGGAATACCGGGCTCCTGGCCCAACCGGACTCCGCGGCGATCCTCGAGCGTCTCCGGGAACGGCAGGCCGGCTTCGAGAGCTTCCGGGAGAGCCGGATTCCTCCCCGTACGCGTACCGGCGCCTTCCGGTGCGATGTCCGGATCGGGCGCATCTGCCACTGGTTCGGCGGAGCCGATGAGACGGACTTTCCCCCCGAGCCGGTGGAGACGGGGATGGCCCGCCGGGAGCTCCTGGGCGAGCTCTCTGCCGGCTTCTCCCAGCTCCGGCATCCCTGGATCCTCGGGCAACTCGTCCAGTACCTCATGGAGGATGGGCGCCCTGCCGCCGCCGTCCAGGTGGCTGAGGCGTGTGGCCTTGAAGACCCCTGGTGGTGCCACGCCCTTCGGGGGTATGCCCTGCACATACAGTGGGACTTCTCGGAGGCGGAGGCCGCCTTCGCCCAGGCCATGGAGGGGCTCCCGGCGACGGAAGAGGACCGCTGGCTGACCCCCCGCTTCATCCTCTCGCCGGAGGCCAGGAGCACCTTCCAGGCCGCTTCCCCCCAGGAGCGCCGGCGCCTGTGGGACCGGCTCTGGCGCTTCTCCAACCCCCTCTTTCTGGTGGACGGAAACGATCGTCTCACCGAGCACTACGCCCGTCTGGTCCTGGCCATGATCCGGGAAGAGGCCGGCCACCCCTTCCAACTGACATGGGAGGAGGATCTGGAGGAGTCCCTCATCCGCTACGGCCGGGAGATCGGGTGGAGCCGGACCCAGCGGCCCACCCTCTCGTCGGGGCTCGGGGACCCTCGCACCATGGTGGGGCACCACCACCCCGGAAGCCGAGGCTACCTCTTCCCGGAGGAGTTCCTGGTCTCGCCCGCCGACGTTCCGCCGGAGGCCTGGATCACGGCTCCCCGGGAGGCCAGAACCTGGTATGCGGCTCCCTATGCCCCGGACTTCCGGGGGCTCGAAACCCAGGTGGCCCGCTTCCGACGGGGCGACTCCCTCCTGGTGGTGGGGGCCTATCGGCCGGATCCGTCGTCGGCGGTTGTGGATGTGGAGTTGGTGGCGGAGGGCAGCAGTGATCCCTTCCTCCGGGACGACCCCTTCCGACGGGGCGGCGGGGACGACCCCTTCCGGTCCGGGACCACGACCGGCGGCACCTGGGATGACGAGGACCTGGAGGAAGCCCGGTGGGGCGACGATGCGCCGGTGCGCGCCGCCCTCTTCCTGATCCCTGAAGACGGAGGCGACCCCCTCGGCCGGGACGATCTCCATGACCGAGCCTACCCGGAGAGCCGGGGTGTCCCGGTGGACGGGCGCGGGATCTTGAAGGTTGAGGGAGAGGGCCGGGAAGGGGTGTTCACCCTCCTGGCTCCCGCAGGTCGCTACGTGAGCAGCCTGGAGCTTCTGGATGAGGGAGCCGCCGCGGCGTGGCGGGCCCGGCAGGGGGTGGTGCAGGTGGAGCTGGAGCCCGGAGAGGTGGCGGTTTCCGACGTGATCCTCCTGGGCCGCGCCGCTCCCTTCCCCGATGCTCTGGAGGATGCGATCCCCCATCTCCGGCCCGGGATCCGTGTGGGGCGGGACGAGCGCTTCCTCGTGGCCTGGGAGGTCTACGGGATGGGGGTGGCGGACGAGGCCCGGGTCACCCTGGGGTTCACCAGGGGGAGGCCGGGATTCCTTCGTCGGGTGGGGGAATTCCTGGGGGTGGTGGAGTCCGACGCACCGCTGGAGATCACCTTCCGGGATGTGGCGCCTGACGAGGTGGACACCGTCTTCCGGGCTCTGGAGATCTCCCTTCCCCAGCTTGAGCCCGGGGCGTACACTCTCCATGTGGAGGTGTCTGTCCCCGGCCGCGAGCCTGCCCTATCCAGTCGGCCCATCCTGGTGGAGGAAGGGAGCGGGGAGTCCTGACTGACCCAGACCGGAGTCCATCCCATGAGCACGTTCAAGGAGGAAGCCTCGGCGTTTCTGGACCATCGTCCCCTGGCGGTGGCAGGGGTGTCCCGGGAGGGCGGAGGCCCCGCCAATCTCATCTACACGCGCCTTCGGGACGCGGGGCATTCGGTGTTCCCGGTAAATCCGGCAGCGGATGAGGTGGAAGGGGACCGCTGCTATCCGTCGGTCGAGGCGCTCCCGGAGGGCGTTCAGGGGGTCATCTTCGCCGCTCCTCCCACCGCCGGACCCGATACCGTGCAGGCCTGTCTGGAGCGGGGCATTCCCCGGATCTGGTTCCACCGATCCTTTGGCCAGGGGAGCTGGTCGGAGGAGGCGGTCCGTCGAGCCCGGGAGGGAGGGATGGAGGTACTGGAGGGGGGCTGCCCCATGATGGTCATGGAACCGGTGGACGTGGCCCACCGGTGTATGCGCTGGGTGCTCGGGGTGACCGGGAAGCTGCCGGGGCGGTAACCAGGTGGCCTCCGCCGGAGGGGCGCGCCCCCTCTGGCGGAGGGGTTTACCCGGAGCGGCCGGTCTGCGCTTCCGCCAGTACCCGGTCCAGTACACCCTGGAGGGCCTCCAACTCCCTCCTCACCCGCGGGATTCGGGCCTCTCCCTCCACATCCAGACTTGCCAGGAGCGCCCGGGCCCCCAGGGTGGCGGCGCTTTCCCGTAGTGAGCGCTCGAGTCCTTCCTCCAGTTCTCCCTGGATCTCCAGGGTTTCCCTGGCATCCCTGCTGCAGTTGCTGAAGGCCTTCACCGTCCCCAGGAAGGCCGGTCGGGAGATCCCCAGACGGCGCTGGGCGGTGTCGGGGTTCTCCAGCCGGGGTGGATGCTTGGCCAGGGCCTTCTCCAGCCGGGTCAGGATCTCGCTGGGGCGGTCGATGGGTTTCAGGATCCACCCGACGGAGTGGAGGCGGGCCGCCTCCATGACCGCTTCCTTCCGCGAGACCCCACTGATGAATAGTACCGGCAGGTCAGACCACTCGGGTCGGTCCCGGAGGCGTCGCACCAACTCAAGCCCATCCATCCCCGGCATCATGACGTCGCTCACCAGGAGTCGGATCTCCGGGTGTTCTTCCAGGATGCGCAGGGCTTCCTCGCCCGTGCCCGCAGAAAGCACCTCCTCTCCGGTGCGCTCGGCGATGTTCCGGAGCAGGAGGAGGGTGACCTCCGTATCTTCTACGATGAGGATGCTCATGGGCGCATCGCCACCTCATCGTCGGCGCCTGCGAGCCCGCCCTCGGCCAGGACCAGGAGGAGGGTTCGCTGGATGGCGATGTGCCCGTCCCGGTTGAGCCACCACTCATCCAGGGAGTGGGTGCCGCCACCGGCACCGCCCCGACCAATGGTCACGGCCGGAATTCCAAGGGCGATGGGGACGTTGGAGTCGGTGGAGGAGCGGGTAAGGCGGGGCTCGAAGCCGAAGTGGTCCACCGACGCCATGGCCCGCTGCACGAAGGGATCCGAGGGGTCGATCTCCCCCGAAGGCCGGTCGCCCACCTGCTCCACCTCCACCTCCAGCGCCGGGCCGTCCATGATGACGGCGTTCTGCTCGGCCAGGGCGCGCTCCACCGAATCCAGGAAGATCCGGTCGATCCCCGACAGACGCTCCGCATCGACAGAGCGCATGTCCACCTCCATCCACGCCTCGTAGGGGATGGAGTTCACCGAAGTGCCGCCCCCGATCCGGCCCACGTTGTAGCTGGTACGGGGGCCATCCGCCACGAATGGGGCCGCCTCCTCGTCGAAGATCTCGATGGCCCGGCCCAGGGCGTGGGCCGGGTTCCCCAGCCCGAAGGCGCCCCAGGAGTGCCCGCCGGGACCCTGGAAGGTGACCCGGTAGCGCCGGGAACCCAGCGCCTGGTTCACCACGGCGGCGTCGCCGCCTCCATCCACGGAGATGAAGGCGTCGATACGTGGGCCGCCCTCCCGGAAGAGGTGCTTCACCCCCCGCAGGTCGCCCAGCCCCTCCTCGCCCACCGTCCCCACGAACCAGACGTCGTGCTCGGTCTCAAGGTCCAGCTCATTCATTGTTCGCAGAACGGTGAGGACCATGGCCAGCCCCCGGGAGTCGTCCCCCACCCCCGGGGCGAAGAGAGTGTCGCCGCGGAACTGCACTGTGACGTCCGTGCCCTCGGGGAAGACCGTATCCAGGTGGGCCGAGAGAACCAGGGTCCGCTCTCCGCCGCTGCCCCTCCGGATGGCGATGGCGTTGCCCTCCTCGTCCAGAAAGGCTTCATCCACTCCCAGCGCCTGGAGCATCCCAAGGTAGGCCTCGGCCCGCTCCTCCTCCATGAAGGGAGGCGCAGGGATCTCTGTGATGGTGACCAGGTTGTCCATGGTCCAGGGTTCCAGCTCCTCGATCCGCTGGAAGGCGGTCTGGACCCGGGGGTCCTGGGCCAGGGCCCGGACCTCGTCCCGGTACCGCTCCTGGATCCCCGGGGCCTCCTGGATGTCCCAGGACCCGGCGTCACCGTGGGGCATCGCCGGGGCGGAGGCTCCCTCCGAGGAGGAGGTCTCGGCGACGGCGTCGGTGCACCCTGCCGCACCCAGGCTCAATGCCAGAGCCAGAGCACAGGATGCGGCGGCAGGGAACCCGGGGCGCAACCGTCGAGCCGGTACCCTGGTGCTTAAGGGAGCGGGAGACCGGGTGATGGGGGGAAGGCTGGGGGGCATGGAGATCTCCGGATCAAGGATGCGGGAAAAGGCCGAAGATATGGCCCGCTCAGACCTCACGCGATGGTGACGGAATCATCAAGGTAGACGTCCTGGACAGCGTTCAGGATACGGATGCCCTCCTCCATGGGTCGCTGGAATGCCTTCCGCCCGGTGATGAGTCCCATCCCCCCTGCCCGCTTGTTGATGACTGCGGTCCGAACGGCCTGCTGGAGGTCATTCTCTCCCGAGCCCCCGCCGGAGTTGATGAGCCCTCGGCGTCCCATGTAGCAGTTGACCACCTGATAGCGGGTCATGTCGATGGGGTGATCGGTGCTCAGACGGCCGTAGATGCCGGAGTGATCCTTGGCGTACGAGCCGTCCTTGGACTCCCGAACCGCCCGGTACCCGCCGTCCAGGGTGGGCTGCTTTTGCTTGATGATGTCAGCCTCGATGGTCACGCCAAGGTGGTTGGCCTGCCCCGTGAGGTCCGCCGACTCCTCGTAGTTCTTCCCCCCGATCTTGAACTCGGGGTTCCGGACGTAGCACCAGAGGATGGTGAAGAGCCCGAGCTCGTGGGCGTGGGAGAACATCTCCGAGATCTCCTGGAGCTGGCGGGTCGACTCGTCGGAACCCCAGTAGATGGTAGCACCCACGCCGATGCACCCCATGTTGAAGGCATCCTCGATGCGGGCGTACGGCACCTGATCGAAGCGGTTCGGATAGGTGAGGAGTTCGTTGTGGTTCAGCTTCAGGATGAAGGGGATCCGGTGGGCGTACTTCCGCGCCACCGACCCGAGTACGCCGTAGGTGCTGGCTACCCCGTTGCACCCGCCCTCAATGGCCAGGCGGACGATGTTCTCCGGGTCGAAATAGGCCGGGTTCGGGGCGAAGGAAGCTCCGCCTGAGTGTTCGATCCCCTGGTCCACCGGGAGGATGGAGAGATATCCGGATTCTGCCAGGCGACCGGTGTCGTAGAGGGCCTGAAGGTTCCTGAGAACCCTGGGACTCCGGTCCGAAGGGCCCCACACCCGGTCCACGAAATCCGGGCCAGGGAGATGGAGGGAATCCGCCGGCACGGTCTCGCACCGGTGGGTCAGGAGGTCTTCGGCTTCAGGGCCAAGCAGGTCGGCGACGTCAATCTGGGACATGGGAGCTCTCGGAGTGGAGGGCGGGTTCCTCTACAATCGGATATCGTCTCAAGTTTTGAAGCTAGTCCCGCCCTGAGCCCCTCACAAGAATCGGCTCATCCTCGGCTCCACCGCCCCACCGGCGGTGCGCTGACCGGGTCGCCCAGGTGCCGGAGGTAGTCGATGAGGGCATCCACATCCACCACTCCGGTGCGCTCCAGTCGCCCTCGTCCCAGCGCCTCGTACCCGTCTCCCCCGGCAGCCAGGAACTCGGTGGTGCCGATGGTGAGCGTGTCGTTCGGCGCCACCGTCGTGCCGTCGTACCGGGTGATGGAGGTGATGCGACGGCCGTCCGGGGCGCCGGGGTCGTAGTGAATCCGAAGTCCGGACACATGGACCCAGGGCTCGCCGGATTCGGTGAGGCCGAACTCCAGGATCTCCCGGAGGAGGGTCCCATCCACCTCTATCCGGACGAGCTCGTTCTGGAAGGGTTGGAACTCGTAGAGGACTCCGAAGCTCACGGGGCCCGCCGGGAGGCTCCTGCGCAGCGACCCGTTGTTCACGAGCCCCACGTCGGCTCCGGTGGCCCAGCGCTGCGCGTCGGCCAGGAGGTTTCCGGCGGGGTTCTCCCGGGCCCGCCGTTCCTCGTTGGAGAAGGGTTCGGCGAGCTCCGCCACCGTCTCCTCCAGGGTGGGCCCCACCTCCGCCACCCACTCGTCCACCACCCGGGTGAGCATGGTGTCGGGATCAACCTGGCGGGCCCGGGGCGGAAAGACGGCGGCGTGGATCGGGCGTACCCCGGTGGCCGTGCGCTCCAGATGGGCCACGGCGATCCCCTCGGTGTAGGCGGGCGCCTGAAGAAGCAGGGTTCCGTCCACCTCCACCAGGTTGCGGGCATGGGTGTGGGCTCCCAGGAAGAGATCCACCCCCTCCCCTGCCTCCCGGAGGATGTCCACGGCCGGCCCCTCGCACCCGGTGGACGGCTCGTCCGGTGCGACGCCCGGGTCGGCGCAGATGGCTCCCACGTGGGCCAGCGCCACGAGGAAGTCCACCCCCTGATTCCTGACCACGGGGACGGTCCGGCGAAGGGCTTCCGCTTCGTCCGAGAAGGTCAGATCCTCGGTTCGACCGGCGATGACCACCTCCGGAGTGGAGGAAAGGGCGATTCCCACCACCCCCACACGGATCCCCTCCCGCTCCACAATGACCCAGGGGTGGAACCAGTCGGGGGGATCGTCGGGGTCCGGCCCGTGGATATTGGCCGCCAGCCACGGGAAGTGGCTCTCCTCGACACGGGCCCGAAGGGTGTCCAGCCCCCAATCGAACTCGTGGTTCCCCAGGACCGCCGCGTCGTACCCCTGGCGGTTGTGGATGTCGATGAGGGGGCGTCCCCAGGCCAGATTGGAGATGGCCGTACCCTGCATGATGTCTCCCCCGGAGAGGACCAGGGTCGGGCCATCGAAGCGGACCCGGAGAGAGTCCAGGTGCGCCGCCACCACCGCGGCTCCGCCCACAGTGTCTGAGTCCACCACCTGGGGCAGGAGGCGGCCGTGGACGTCGTTGGTGTGGACGATCTGGACGCGGAGTGGCCGCCGTGGATCCGGGAGTACCTCCCGGGGTCCAGCCGTATCCTGGATGCCCGGGTCCGGAGAAGGGGGCTCCGGTGTCCCCGGCGCGCAGGCGCCCAGCGCCAGTACCGGGGCCGCCAGGAGGGTGAGGAGGCTCTTCCGGAACACTCCGGGGGAGCGGGTCGACGACGTCATGACGGTGTCTCCCAATGGGAAGTCCATGTGGTTCCCGGGGAGTGCCGCCAGTAGCGCATCAATAGCGAAGTAGCGTCGCCCCCCAGGTGAATCCGGCTCCGAAGGCCGCCAGGCAGACCAGGTCGCCCCGCTCTACCCGCCCTTCCTCCACCGCCTCGGAGAGGGCGATGGGGATGGACGCGGCGGTGGTGTTTCCGTACCGCTCGATGTTGGAGGCCACCTTCTCTTCCGGCAGCTCCATCCGCCGCCGCACCGCCTCGGTGATGCGGGCGTTGGCCTGATGGGGGACCAGGAGCTTCAGCTCCGATGCCGGGGTCCCCGTCGCCGTGAGTACTTCCTGGATGGCTTCCGGGAACCGGCGGACGGCGTTGCGGAAGACCTCCCGCCCGTTCATGTGGGGCGCCGTGTCGCCGGCGGCGATGTCCTCCGCCGATACGAAGGGGACCTGGAGCGAACCGGGCTTCCGGACGCACAGGTCCAGGGCGTTGGCACCGTCGCTGTGGAGGCTATGGGCCAGGAAACCCCGCTCGTCGTCGCTGGCCTCCACACAGGCAGCACCGGCGCCGTCGCCGAAGAGGACCGCTGTGTCCCGCCCGTCGTCATCCATACGAAGGCCCCTGGACTGGACCTCGGCTCCCACCACCAGGATCCGCCGGTACTGGCCGGCCCGGATAAGGGCGTCAGCCACCGAGAGGGCATACACGAACCCGGTGCACTGGGTCCTGAGATCCAGGGCGCCGATGGGGCCCAGTCCGAGCTGATGCTGGAGGCGGGCGCCATTCCCGGGGAAGAAGAGGTCCGGCGAAAGGGTGGCGAAGAGGATGAACTCCACATCGTCCGGCTCCCAGCCGGCATTCTCCAGCGCCTTCCGGGACGCCGCTTCCGCCAGGTCGGTGCACGACGTGCCGTCATCCACGAAGCGTCGCTCCCGGATTCCGGTGCGCTCCCGGATCCACTCGTCCGAGGTGTCCATGAGCTGGGCCAGATCGTCGTTTGTGACGACCCGTGGGGGCAGGTGGTGGCCAAGGCCGGCGATGCGGGCACGAGGGGGAAGCCCGTGGTCCATGCGCTCTCCTCTTCTGGTCCGGACAGTGGGGGGGGCGGGGCCGCGCTCAAAGAGAGGCAGTCCGTGCCCGCTCCCCCCAAGCCTGGAAGGTGACGGCTCCGTAACGGTCTGGGTACGAACGAGATCGAAGCTACCGGTCGCCTGGAGGGGTGGCAACCGCTCCGGGGAGGGACGCCGAAGGGTCCACTTGCTCCCGGTAGAGACGCTCCAGCGCCTCGGTGGGATCCAGGGTGAGGCCACCATGCACCGGAGAGGACTGAAGCACATCGGAGCGGGGGGCGGTGAGCCAGTGAAAGCGCTCTGACGGCGGTGCCAGACCCACCGCAGCGTGGCCCGCCGTGGGATCCTCCTCCCCGCGGCAGACCGCCTCGAAGGCCTGCAGGTACCGGAGAATCAAGCGGGCGTCCAGCCCGGGCACCCGTTCCCTGAGGTGTGCCTCATCGGATAGGGCCCTCATCCCGAGAAACCCGGCCCTCCGGGCGTGGAGAACCACGGCCACATTGACGCAGGCGCCCAGGTGGACGCGGGGGACCACGCGGAGAACCGCCCAATCGTAATCCACGAGGCCGGTTGGTTCATCGGCCGGCGACGACGCCCGATCCGTCGACGGGACGGGACCCGGTGAGTCTTCCGCGAAGGGCTCCCTCCCCGCCGATGGCTCCCGCGACCCTTCCCCGGACGGGGGGCCAGGATTCCGGTTCATCGACGGGCCTCCAGATGGCGGGGGCGGGCGCTGAGTTGGGCCTTCCTCAGGACCTCTCCTTCCTGCACGAAGGCGCGGGGCGATTCGAGCCGCTCCACGAGGAAGCGCCGATAGCGGTCGCGGTGAGCCTCCGTGGAGCTGAATTCGTCTCCCAGGAGGGGATCTTCGAGGAGCGCATCCGGGATCCGGGCCAGGGCCCGATCCACAGAGTCGGCCCCGAGGTGCTCCATCATTTCCCGATCCACCTCCTCCAGCGATGAGGCCCGTCCCAGGAGGACGTGCCGGTCCAGATGACGGAAGGGAGCCACCGTGCGGGCGTGGTCCATCCGGGGCCAGTTGAAGTGGCCGTAGAGGGCGGCCCCGTGGTCGATGAGCCAGGGACGGCCTCCATGGATCATGAGGTTCGGGTTTCGGGGGGTCCGGTCGGGATTCGTGATCCAGGCGTCGAACCAGACGATCCGCGCCGCCAATTCCGGCGGGATCAATTCGGCCACCGCCCGAGACTCGTAATTCAGCGCTCCTTCCAGGTACCGGATCCCCATGTTCACCCCCCGACTTGCCTTCAGGAGGTCCTGGATCTCCGGATCCCGTTCCAGGCGTCCTAGCGCCTCCGGGACGTGGATGGCGGCGATCGCGGGAACCGGGAGGCCCGCCTCCCGGGCCAGTTCGCCCACCAGCACTTCGGCGATGAGGGCACGGGCACCCTGTCCCGCACCCCGGAACTTCACCACCCAGAGGGATCCGTCCTCCACCTCCACCACAGCCGGAAGGGTGCCCCCCTCCCGGAGAGGCACCACGTAGCGGGTGGCAGTGAGACGAGGAAGGGAAAGGGAGTCGGTCATCGCCGGATGGCCGTCAGGTTCCGGATCCGCTCCCTGACCTCCCGGGTCAGCCCTGCTCTCTCCACATGGGTCCAGAGGAGGTCCACCATCTCCCGGTCCACCCACCCCGGCGGTGTGCCCATGCGGGGCGTGGAGAGTCCCTGTGCCTCCCGGAAGCCGTCCACCGCCTCCACCAGGGCGGCGTCGTAGCGGCGGAGTTCAGCTACCGGCGGGAGTTCGGGTTCATCGGCCCGGTAGTGGCCCAGGGCGTGGAGGAGAATCCGGAGTTGGATCACATCGTTCCCCTCGGGGAGTTGGAGCTCTCGGAAGCCCAGGGTTCCTGAGACGGCATCGTACTGGCGGCGGAGTTCGGCCACCGGGGTGGGGTGCTCGCACACATTGAGGTTGGTGGAGATCCCGTCGTCCCGGAGGGCGCCGCCCTCCCTCGGGTCGGCCACCAGGAGAGCGGCAGACTGGAGCCGGCCTGCCCGGGCATCGCCGCCTGCCGCCTGACCGGACTCCAGCGCCTCCACCAGGCGGTCTGCCAGGTGCCGGCCCGATCCCCGGCTAGCCTCGAAGACACGGGCCACCTCATCCACCACCTCATGGCCCACCAGGAGGTTGCCCTGGGCCACGAAGTCCTCTCCTGCCCGGTGCCCGGCCCACGCCGTGGTGCCCTCGCCGGTGAATTGGGCCGTGGACCCGTCCACCCCGATGACCCCTACCTGGCGACGCTCCCGATCCTCGTCGGCCTCGATCCTCATGCGGAGAGCCTCCTCGGCGGAAATGCCTTCCTCCAGCAGATCCAGGAGTTCTGGCCCGTACGCCATGCGCGTCCAGGCCTGTGTGGCCACCGCCCCCACACCGGCCCGGACCCAGGGCACAGCATTTCCTACGCACGCCACCCGAGTGGTTACGGCGACCCCCGACTCGCCGGTCTCGAAGTCCACGGCGGCGATGGAGAAGGTATGGAAGAGGGGGTCTTCCAGAGCTGCCGGAGGAGGCGTCTGCCCAGCCACAGGCGGGGAGCCGATCCCGGTGCCCAAAACAACCAAGGCCAGGAGGAGGCCGGTGAGCGCCGGGTGGGAGGTGCGGCGGGAAGGGGGCATGAGGGACTGTTGGGTCGAGGGGCGAATCGGGGCGTCCAGTGGCCGGCGCCGTGGTTTCCGCGGAACTTCGGGGAATGTACAACCTACCACCATCGAATTCGATGGTGGCCCGGAGGGCGGGCCTTTACCTACAAGGAAGCCGCATGACACGTCGGTCGATCTGCATCTGTGGAAGCGTACCATTCGCTGGTCTGTTCCTGGTGGCCCTGGCAGCCTGCGAGGCACCGGCGCCTGCCGGTGAAGAGGAGTCCGCTTCACCGGCAGGCGTTGCAAGCGCGGAGCCCCCTTCCCACCTCGTCCCCCGCTGGATCGGGGACGAGGGAGCGCCGGAGTTCGAGGACGGGGCGGTGCGCTTCCGAGACATAAGTCAGGTCATGAACGGGATCGGGACGGCGGGATCCATTCATCGGGCCAGTGAGATGGGCCATGCCAACTACCGTGACGAACTCTCCGGCGGGCCCATGGCGGAACGGGGCAGGGCGTGGTTGGAGCTGTCCGGGATGCTTCAGCAGAGCTTCATCATCGACGAGCGTGTTGCCGGACGCCTTCGGATTCCCGAGGAGACTCCAGATGTGTGGCGCGCCGAGTCGGCCACCCTCGAGGATCTCGCCATCGGCGCCTCGTCATACCTTATCCATCATCGCGCCGGGCGCTGGTCTGACCACGGGCTCGAGGCGATCCTGACCTACGCGCCCACCCCCCTCATGGTGGCGCCTGGCCTGCAGGTGCTTCGGGATCACCACCGGAACGGCCTCTTCTTCCCCACCCCGGAGGCGGAATCAACGGATCTTGGCAGCATGGCCTTCGGGATGTCGGCCCTCCGTGGTCACATCTACGCCTGGGTCCGGGAGCAGAAGCCGGGGTCCGACGATGACCACGGTAGGGTCTCCGAGGATCGATTGGAGATTTCGTTGGGGGTGGGAAGGGAAGAACTGCTGGGGATCTCCCGGGCGGTGGCGCTCCAATTGGATGAGGCGTGGGATGAGGAGGTGGGGATGTACCGGTTCCCTGGGGCCAACGGCACTCCAGGCGGCGGCACCGCGAGGCGATACGTTCGCGTGGACCTCACCGAGTTGGGCGCCCTCCTGAGGGGCCAGAAGGCAATCTGGGAGATGCTCTACGTGTTCGGGGATGACGAGGATCGGGAGCGGGCCCGGATTATGGCGGAACGGAGCACCGGGATTCTCATGGCGACTATGGAGTTGACCCGTCCCTGGGGTCTTCCCAGCCGCCTCCGCTTCGGTCCGAACGGGATCGCGCCAGAGCGGGATGAGGTGGATGTGGAGGCGCTCTGGGTCTTCGTGAACGACCTGACCGGGGGCTTCAGTTGGAATCGGGAGCGGGAGGGCACGGCGCGTCTTCTCTCCCGGTTTGCGCCTGAGGCGCTGGAGGCGGTGGGGCGTTTCACCGATGAAGTGCTGGTGGGCGCCCTCGAGCATCATCTGGACGCCGAGGGGATCCCCATGGCCGTTGTCTGCTATGCCGAGGGGAGCCCTCGGGATGCCCGGAGAAGTCCGGCGGTGGTGGGGGCCTTCCTCACCGCTGCGGCCAACGCCTACACGACGGGTGAGGCCTTCGCCCCTCCGGAGCGCTGGGAGGGTTCTGACCCGGCGCGGGAGGAAACAGGCCGGGAGAGCGCCGATGCGGGACCGGAAGTTCTTACCCGAGCCCTCTACGACGCCCTGATCCGGAATGTGGAGTTCCTGGAGGATGTGGCGCTCCGCCCCGGAGATGCGGTTCCGTGACCGTCCTCCCGGCCCCCAGAGGCGTTCTGCGGTGGCTCACCCTCCTGCTGGTGTCGATGCTCCTCATGGTCTCCGGTGCCTGCGCGGCTCGGGCTCCCGCCCCCCTTCATGACCTCCCGGAGGCCGTGTCCGTGACCACGGCCGGCCCCAGCAATAGTTTGATCCATGCGACCCGAACCAGTGCGGGTGTCATCCTTGTGGATCTGGGATGGTGGGGGGCTGAGGAGCCGCTGGAAGAGGAACTGGCGCGGCTCGGGGTGGGGTTGGATGATGTGACGGATGTGCTCCTGACCCACGCCCACCGGGACCACATCCGGGCCTGGCCCCTGGTGAGCCACGCCGTCTTCCACATGGCTCGGGCCGAGGTCGATCACTTCCACGGAGTGGCCGAGCCGGAGGCGGTGGTCCCCAGGGTTGCCGACCGGCTGCTGCCGCCTGAGCGCCCCGCTCCCGGTGAGGTGGAGGTTCAGGCGTTCTCAGGTGACACGATGCTGGTCTTCGGGGCAGATACGGTGCGGACCTTCCTGGTCCCGGGGCATACCGCCGGGAGCGCCGCCTACCTCATGGGAGAGGTGCTATTCGTGGGCGATGCCGTGGCCCATACCCTCACCGGTGGCCCCCAGCCGGCCCTGGCACTCTATTCGGACGATGCGGCGCTGGCTCGGGAGAGCCTCCATACCCTTCGGGCCCGGCTCCGGAACCTGGGGCTGGAGCCCGCCTGGATCTGCACCGCCCACGCCCGCTGCGAGGAGGGTGGAGACGCCTTCTGGGACCGGGTGCTGGCCTTCTACTGACAGCCGGCACCCGGCCCAGAGACGTTACGCCTCCCGTCCGGCAATCAGCGCAGGTTCAGGAGGGTCGCCAGATTGGCGTCAGGGTCCATGACCGGAGTGATCCGGCCCTCGGCGGAGGTCAGGAGCGCCGTGACCCCCGGGCCATGGCCGGCCACACGGCTCTTCCCATGGCTAATGACCCCGATGGTGACCGCCCCCTCCAGATAGATGCGTCCGTGGGTGTTGTCGGCGTCGATGATGGCCACAATGTCTCCCATCCGGAGGCTGTTCAGGTTGTAGCGCTCATTCACCCCCTCGTCGAACATCTGGATGTCGTAGTCACCGGAGGCCACATGATTCCGGCCCAGCCCCGACCCCATGACCTTGGCCGGCACGAGGTGGGTCACCGGGACCTGGAGCATCCCGTCCCCATCCACCCCCATCCCGGCGGCGTTCAGGGCGTCCAGGAGGCGCGGGCTCATGTTCCGGATGGCCACTCCCTCCACATTGGTGGCCTCCATCCCCAGTCCGATGGCCCGTACCTGCATCCGGTCGCCGATGACCAGATCGTCGTAGACCGCGTCGGGGAACTCCACCATCACATTGTCGATGCCTCCATGCTTCCCGATGACCGTGCCTACGGCTCCCCTGGCTTCGCCGGAGACGATCCGGACCTCATTGCCGATCTGGGCCAGGACGTTCAGGGCGTGGCGCTCCGCGTCCGATGGGTGGGACATGCTCACCCCCGGTTCAATGTGGTCACCGGCCATGTCGATGGCCGTGTCTCCCACCCGGAAGTTGTAGACGATGCTGCTGGTGCCGGGGATGGTGAGGATGGAGCCGTCGGGAGCGATCCGGTAGGGCGGATTCGGGAAGGTGGGGGCCCGGATCTCGCCCAGCGCCGCCATCTCCACCAGGTGGTCCCGGTTCACCTCCAGGGGACGGAGGTCTTGGGCGGCGGCGGATTCCGGCGTCAGGACAGGGGTCAAAGCGACCAGGGTGGCGACGGAGAGGGTGGAAATCGTGGGAGAGAGACGACGCATCGAAGGACTTCTCCTGTTCAAAGGACTTCTCCTGTTCAGGGGGAACGATCAGCGTAGCCTTCGGGGATGAAAGCTCACCGCAGCCTTCGGAAGCGGACGATCGGCGCAGGCTGCGCGGTCAACGATCAGTTCAAGCTAGGGGAGTATCCATATGGGCGCCAAGAATCTCTTCCAGGTGGACGCGGGTCCTGAATGGTCCGGGGAACTGGTGGATGACCTCCTCATCCGCCCCGGCGTGCGCATCGAACGGATCGTCTCCCGGGGGGATGCCTCGCCTGACGGGTTCTGGTACGACCAGGAAGAGGCGGAGTGGGTGGTGGTCCTGACCGGTGCCGCAGTTGTTTCCCTTGAGGATCCCCAGGAGGATCGGCGCCTGGGTCCCGGGGATCACCTCTTCATCCCTGCCCACCGGCGTCACCGGGTGGCGTGGACTGCTCCCGGGGAAGACACCATCTGGCTTGCGGTCTTCTGGAGCCCTGGCGGCATAAACAGTGACCCCCCGCCACCGGACCGGTGACGGGGGGTCAATCTGCCCCTGCTCGCCAGGAGTGATTCAACTCGACTCCCGGAGAGCGCTACCTGGAACTGGAGCGATCAGTACCGCTCCGCCTCCAGCCACCACTGCTCCGGCGAACGCCAGAGGCTGGACCTGAGGAGTTCCTTCATGAAGATGAACTCCTTGGGGAGCCGGTCGTAGAGGCGGGCGAAGAACTCATCGTGACCCAAAACCTCACCCTTCCATTTCTCCCGGTCGACCCGCATGAGCTGGTGGAACTCCTCCTCGGAGAACCCATTCATTCCGGTCCAGTCGATGTCCTTGTACCGGGGCATCCACCCCAGGGGACTCTCCACTGCCCGAGCCCGGCCGCGCACCCGCTCCACGATCCACTTCAGGACCCGCATGTTCTCGCCGAAGCCGGGCCACATGAAGTTCCCGTCCTCGTCGACCCGGAACCAGTTCACGCAGAACATGCGCGGAGAATCAGGCAGGTCCCGGCCGAAGTCGAGCCAGTGGTTGATGTAGTCTGCCATGTGGTAGCCGGCGAAGGGCAGCATGGCGAAGGGGTCTCGGCGGACCTTACCCACCGTCCCGGCCGCCGCCGCCGTCATCTCCGACCCCATGGTGGCCGCCATGTAGACGCCAAAGTTCCAGTTCGCCGCCTGGTAGACCAGGGGCACCGTGTCACCGCGACGCCCCCCGAAGATGAAGGCGCTGATGGGAACTCCGGTGGGGTCTTCCCACGCCGGGTCGATGCAGGGGCACTGTCCCGCCGGCGCAGTGAAGCGGGCATTGGGGTGGGCCGCTGTCTTCCCGCTGGACGGATCGAAGGGGTTGCCCTGCCAGTCGGTGAGGTTCGCCGGCGGCTCCTTGGTGAGCCCCTCCCACCACACGTCCCCGTCGTCGGTCAGGGCGCAGTTGGTGAAGATCGAGTTGGCATTGAGGGATGCCATGGCGTTCGGGTTCGACTTCTCGTTTGTGCCCGGTGCCACGCCGAAGAACCCGGACTCGGGGTTGATGGCCCGGAGGCGCCCCTCCGGGTCCTTCTTGATCCAGGCGATGTCGTCGCCGATGGTGGTGACCTTCCAGTCCTGGAGGCCCTCCGGCGGGATCAGCATGGCGAAATTCGTCTTTCCGCAGGCGCTGGGGAAGGCGGCGGCCACGTAGGTCTTCTCTCCCTTGGGCGACTCCACCCCCAGGATCAGCATGTGTTCGGCGAGCCACCCTTCATCCCGGGCCATGGTGGAGGCGATGCGCAGGGCGAAGCACTTCTTCCCCAGAAGGGCATTCCCGCCGTACCCGCTGCCGTAGGAGATGATGCTCCGCTCCTCGGGGAAGTGGGTGATGTACTTCTCCGGGTTGCAGGGCCACGGCACGTCTTCCTGTCCCTCTTCCAGCGGTGCGCCCACCGAGTGGAGGCAGCGCACGAAGTCCGGGTCATCGCCCAGGGCGTCCAGGACCTCCTTCCCCATGCGGGTCATGATCCGCATGTTCACCACCACGTAGGCCGAGTCGGTGATCTCCACCCCGATCTCGGAGATGTCCGAGCCGATGGGACCCATGCTGAAGGGAATCACGTACATGGTGCGCCCCTTCATACACCCATCCATGAGCCCGTTCAGGATGCCCTTCATCTCGTCCGGGTCCATCCAATTGTTGGTGGGGCCCGCATCCTCCTTGCGTCGGCTGCAGATGTAGGTGCGGCCTTCCACCCGGGCCACGTCGCTGGGGTCGGAGAAGGCGGCATAGCTGTTCGGGCGCTTCTCCGGGTTGAGCCGGGTGAAGGTACCTCCGTCCACCAGAAGTTGGCAGAGATCCTCGTTCTCCTGCTCGCTTCCATCGACCCAGTGGATGGAGGCCGGTTTGGTAAGCGCGGCAACATCCTGGACCCAGTCGATGAGGTCCTGATTCCGTACCCAGTCGGGGTGGTTCACGTGGCGACTCCAGTTCATAGTCGTATAGTAGAGGGCCTGCGGGATCCTGAGCGTGTCGAGGCCTGCGGACACCGCCGCCCGGATTCCCATGGTTTCCGAGTCAGGTGAGGCATCACCGGACAGTGCGTCGGAGATCTGAGGTTAGAAACGCTCAGGGCGATGTGCAAGGCGTGGCTGTTTCGCAAGCCTACGGTTCGCCGGCATCGGTCGGACCAGGGCGTTCACCGCCGAGAAGGCTCGATCAGGGGCAAGATCCATGGAGGGTGGAGTGATCCGGTCGATTCAATTTCCCAGTGGCGATGGTCTCTGCTTCGGCGATCTGCACCTCCCCGACGGCGCCGGGGCAGCTCCCTCCAGGCTGCCCACCGTGGTCATGGCTCACGGGATTGGCGCGGAACGGCGTTTCGGACTCGACGCCTTCGCCGGACGCTTCGCAGCCCGGGGATTCGCCGTTCTCGTCTTCGACTACCGGCATCTGGGCGAGAGCCCTGGCGACCCCCGCGGTCTGGTGAGTCCGTTCCGCCAGCTTCAGGATTACCGAGCCGCCCTGGATTTCGTCCGTTCCGACCCTGCCCTGGACGGAGAGCGGATCGCCCTGTGGGGCACCTCGTTCTCCGGGGGACATGTGCTGGCCCTGGCAGCGGAGGCCCCCCCGGGCGTTCGAGCCGTGGTGTCGCAGATCCCCTTCGTGAGCGGGTGGGCCAGCACCCTGGCGTACCCCCTCCGGTATCATCTCCCCGCCGTCTTTCGTGGGGTCGTGGATGGGCTCCGCGGCCTGCTCCGGATCTCCCCGCTGACGGTCCCGGTGGTGGCGCCCCAGGGACTGGCGCTCCTGGCCTCACCTGATTCCCACAAGGGGTACACCGCCATGATCCCCGAGGATGCCCGGTGGTCAGGGCGGGTTCCGGCCCGGGTTTTCCTGGAGATCCTCCGCTACCATCCCGGGCGGCGGACAGGTGCCATCAGGGTCTCCACCCAGGTGGTGGTGGCCATGGAGGATGCCATTTGCCCGCCTAGCGCGACCCGGAAGGTGGCAGGACGGATCCCCGGCGTGGAGCTCCACGACTTCCCCATGGGACACTTCGATCCCTACGTGGAGCCGTGGTTTGGACGGGTATCGGGGATCCAGGTGGAATTCCTGGAGACCCATCTGCGGGGGGACGGTTGAGCGGGCCGGCGGGACTTCCGGTGTGCCGCCCGGCGCTCGCTCTGGCGCTGGTGTCGGCGGTAGCGCTACACCCCGGCCCATTGTCAGCCGGCGCCGTGTCGCCGCCCGCCGCTGCGGAGTGGCCGTTGATATCGGACGCCGACGGCGTCGGCCCCACAGCCGACCTTCCCCTCCCGGGGTCACCGGATTTCCAGGTTGCCGATGACCCCCTGGATCAACTCCGGGCAATCTATGCCCGCATTCCAGGGCTCCAGGATGTGGAGCTTCACCGGGAGGGGGTGATCCTGGAGGTGCGGGGGCGGGCTCTCTCCGTGGAGGATCGGGACGACGCAATCCGGTATGCCCGGGAGGTGGTTCCCGGCATCGTGTACGTGGATTCCCGGGCGCTGGTGGTGGAGACGGATCTGCGGCGGCGCCTGCAGCCGGCGGTGGAGCGGACCCGGGAGAAGGGCATGGCCTTCCTCCGCTTCCTTCCCTCGCTCCTGCTCGGGCTGGTGGTGGTGGTTGCCGGGGCCGTCCTCGGAGGGTGGCTGTCGCAGCGTCGATTCCCGTTCCGTCGGGAAAACCCGAATCCCTTTGTGGAGAATCTGGTACGGCAGGCGGTGCGGGCCGGGGTCCTCCTTTTGGCGGTGGTCCTGGCGCTTGACCTCATGGGGATCGCGGCGCTGGTGGGCGCCGTCCTGGGAGCCGCAGGTGTGCTGGGGATCGCAGTGGGTTTCGCCTTCCGGGACATCGTGGAGAACTACCTTGCCGGGATCCTCCTCTCCATCCGACAGCCTTTTGCCGTCCGGGACCATGTCCGCCTGGCCGGGGAGGAAGGCAGGATCGTACGGCTCACCGGGAAGGAGACCGTCCTCATGACGCTGGACGGCAACCATGTGCAGGTTCCCAACGCCACCGTCTTCAAGTCGGTCATCACGAACCTGACCCGGAACCCTCGCCGGCGGTTCGTCTTCACCGTGGATGTGGCGTCGGACGAGGTCCTGGATGTGGCCCTGGGCGTGGCTCGGGAGACGCTGGTGGGTTTGGGGGGCATCCTGGCCCAGCCAGCCCCAGCCGTCAGGGTGCAGGAGTTGGGTGACTCGTCCGTGACAATCCAGGTCATCGCCTGGGTCGATCAGACCGAGAGCGATTTCGGAAAGGTCCGGAGCCGGACCATCCAGGCGGTCAAGGAGGCCTTCGAGGCTGCAGGGGTCCGGACTCCGCCGCCTGAGTTCGGGGTGCGCCTCCTTGAAGGGCAGGGGCCGAGCCAGGAAGTGCCGAGGCAGCCTCTTGAAGGGTCGGAGCGGGGCCAGGACCTGCCGGGGCGGGGCCGGAAATCGTCCGGGCCGGTCCCCGGTGACAGGGCCGGCAGGGTTGAGGCGCCCTCTGGCCGCGAACAGGACGACCTCTCGCCGGACACCACGATCCAGGAGGAGATCGACCGGGAGTACCGGGAGTCCGGCGGAGAGAATCTGCTGGATGACCGCTGATCCCACTCCGTTACCGGGACGTTTCCGGGCCCTTCCCCCAATGTGACCTGGGGGTGCGATGGTGAAGAGTCGCGGTTCCCTCACCGGGGAACGAGTCCTGGCTCCACCTCCGCAAATGTCGCCATGTCGCCTCGCCACACCGCTGGATTCCCCTTCGTTGGTCCGTTCCGGGCCGCTCTTTTCCTCCTGGCTTCCACGCCCCTTGCTTTCGGAGTGCCGGAAAGCGTCTCAGCCCAGAGCGGGGCAGGGGTGGCCGCCGGGGTGGACGCCTCCTCGGCGTATGCCTCCTTCTCGCTGGGGGGGCCTTCGGCAGTCTGGCTTCCTGCGGTTGCCCCAACGCCTGATGAACCGTGGATCGCCGGGCCTGAGGTGGTCCCTGGGGGCGACGGGCGGATGATCCGGGGTGTGGTCTTCGAGGACCTGGATGGAGATGGCCTCCGTTCCGCCCAGGAGCCGGGGGTGCCCGGCGTGTTGGTCTCCAACGGGCTGGATGTGGTCCGCACCGATGGGGACGGCCGCTACGAAGTGCCGGTCCGCCCCGACATGGACCTCTTCGTGGTGCAGCCCGCCGGATGGCGCGTGCCCACCGACCAGCGTCTGATTCCCCAGTTCTCCTACACCCACAAGCCCGATGGGACCACGGAGTCTCTCCGGTTCGGTGGTTTGCCGGCAACCGGGCCGGCGCCGGCGGAGGTGAACTTCCCCCTCCGACGGAGTCACGGTGGGGACCGGTTCACCTGCGGTGTGCTGGGGGATGTGCAGGCCTACTCTGGAGACGAGGTGGGACAGTTCCGGATCAGTGCGGTGACGGATCTGGTGGAGATGGGGCTGGACTACGAGGACTGTCTGCTCTATGTGGGGGACGTGGTGGGCGACGACCTGGCCCTGCTTGATCGGATCTTCGAAGTGGGTTCGGCGGTGGGTGTGCCCCAGTGGGCGGTGCCCGGGAATCATGACCTGGATCTGGATGCCACCCTGGAGGAGAACGCCGCCGACACGTGGAGGAGGATATGGGGGCCGGCCTACTACGCCTTTGAACAGGGCCAGGTCACCTTCATCGGCCTGAACAACATCGTCTTCCCCTGCGGTGAGGCGGATCTGGCGCTGCCGGGCCGGGAGTTCTGCGTGGAGGACGACGGAACGAGGTACAATGTGCGGGTCGCTGAGACCCAGATGCAGTGGCTGCGTAATCTGGTGGCTCAGACCCCGGAGGACCGCCTCATCGTATTCTTCCACCACGGGCCTTTCGTGTCGTTCATGGACGCGGCGAGCCCGATCCATCAGACGGACAACGCGCCTGAGATCCACGCCTTGGTGGAAGGGCGGGAAGCGCTGTCGCTCTCGGGGCATACCCACACGCTGGAAAACCATGCGCCGGGCCAGCACTTCCAGGGGTGGCAGGAGAATGTGGGGGTGGGACCCCTCCCCTTCCGTCACATGGTGGTGGGTGCGGTGTCGGGGAACTGGTGGCAGGGAGACTTCAACATCGATGGCGATGTGCAGTCGCTGCAGCGGATGGGGGCTCCGAAGGGAGTTCTCATGCTTGAATTCCAGGGCTCCGACTATCGGGAGTGGTATCACGCCACCCGTCTGGGAGGCCAGCGGGCGCAGTGGGTGGAACTCAAGACCCCGGCGTTCCGGGAGTGGTTCGAGACGCTCCAGGCGTGGCGGGGCACACCGGCCCGGGATCGACATCCGGTGCCTCCCCTCACGGTCCATGATCTGCCGGACCCCCGGTTGCTGACCCCGGAGGATCTCCGGGCCGGGGTGGAGGTGGCGGCAAATGTCTGGGTTGGATCGGTAGAGACCCGGGTAGAGGCGCGCATAAACGACGGCCCTTCCTTCGAGTTGCGGCGGACCCAGGAGGGTGCGGGCGAGGCACCCAGGATTGGGGTCGACTTCGCCGATCCCTTCGCCGCCCAGCGCCAGCTCACGGTGGGTCGATTCGCCTTCCAGAGCCGGCAGGGCGAGGCCCGGGCCCAGGGCTATGAGGCCTACCGGGGCCGCACCTTTCAGGGGGTTGCCCAGCCCCAGACGGCAGTGGCCGACCGGAGCATGCGGCTCTGGAAGGCGCGGCTCCCCGAGGATCTCCCGGAGGGGGTGCATGTGCTCACCGTCACCAGTACGGACCGCCATGGGGCCAGCGCCACGG
Source organism: Gemmatimonadota bacterium (assembly GCA_007121775.1). GTDB lineage: Bacteria > Gemmatimonadota > Gemmatimonadetes > Longimicrobiales > Gaopeijiaceae > PWLA01. Next base: position 23,086 of record SKJY01000048.1, on the reverse strand, counting down.
ACCGTCTGGTCTTCGAGGTGCGGAACGAGCGTCCGGCCCGCTTCTGGCGCCACGACGTGTGGGAGGGGCGGACACCTCCCTGAGGGTGGGCTGGGACGGGGCGGTTAGGGGAGGAAATTTCCTCTTGCCAACGGGAGCGGCGGAGTGGATATTCCATCAGTCCATGGAATGATGGAGCGAGCGATGCAGACGACACAGCCGTGCGGGCACACTCCGGCGACGGGCGACGAGACGCTCCCCTCCCGGGAGCAGATCGAGCGCACAGCCGAGCTCTTCCGGGCGCTGGGCGATCCGGAGCGACTCAGCCTCCTGGTGAAGCTGGGCCAGGCGGAGCGGTGCGTGTCCGAACTCGTCGGGGAAGACGACAACTTCAGCACCGTGTCGGCCCGCCTCCATCACCTCCTTCGGGCTCGCCTGGTGCTCCGGCGGCGGGAATCCAAGCACATGTACTACCGCCTTGCCGACGAGCACGTGGTCCGAATGGTCCGGGATGCCCTGGACCATGCTGACGAACCCTGAACTCCCGAGATGGAGATCGAACCATGAGCTGCCGCGAGCATCCTGACCATCCCCACGAGCATGGCCCTGACTGCGGCCACACTGCCGTCCGCCATGACGATCATGTGGATTACCTACACGACGGTCACCTCCACCACCCTCACGGGGATCATGTGGATGAGCATGTGATCCCTGTGGATGAGACCAACCCCGCTGAGTGTGCCCCGGTTCAGAGTTGTGGTGCGGACCATGAACATGGCCCCGGGTGCGGCCATGAAGCGGTACCCCACGGGGATCATGTGGACTACCTGGTTGATGGGCGCCTCCATCACCCCCACGGTGACCACTGCGACGATCATGGTCCCCTGGAGGTGGTGGGCTGATCTGGCGGCTGGGGGTCGATTCCCTGACGCCGGAGGTCCTCAGAGCTCTGGCGGAAGAGAAGGAGGCCCCTGTGGTGTTGGAGCCCGGGGTCCTGGATCGGGTGGTCCGGGGCCACCGGGCTCTTCTCGTGGCGCTGGAGGCGGGGGAGACCGTCTACGGGGCCAACACCGCCTTCGGAGGCGACGCCACCGGGGTCCTGGAGGGGCGGCATACGGAGGGGCTCCAACTCCACCTGGCCCGATCACTGGATGCGGCGGTGGGGGAGGTGCTGTCGCCGCGGATCAGCCGGGGTGTCGTCATTGCCCGGGCCCACGTTCTCGCTCGGGGGAATTCCGCCGTGTCCCCTGAGGTCATGAAGGCGCTGGTCCGGCTCTGTCGTAGCGGAGTGGCACCGGTCCTCCGCGCGTCGGGCTCGCTGGGCGCCAGCGGGGACCTGGTCACCCTGGCCCCACTGCCCCGCCTCCTGGCCGGCGATCCGGTCCCGGCTTGGGTGGGCGACGACAGGGTGACGGGGCCGGAGGCATTGGCGGCGGCGGGGGTGGATCCATCCGCTCTCGCCGAGCCTGGTCTTGAGCCGGTGTCCCTTTCGGGCCGAGATTCCCTGGCGCTGGTGAATGGACTCTCCGGAGCCGCCTCCGTGGCGGCGCTGGCCTGGGCCGATAGCTGGAGTCTGCTTCAGTGGGCTCTGAGGGGGATCGCGGCCACCGGATGGGCTCTCGGAATCCGGAGGGAGGCCTGGGGGGCCGACCTGAACGGACGACCCCTTCGCCTCCATCCCGGCCAGGCTGCAGCGGCGGCCTCACTCCGGCGAGTGTTGGAAGATTCTCCACCTGTCGCGGCCCCGGATGCCGGACCCATCCAGGATCCCTATTCCCTCCGGTGTGCCCCCCAGCTCCTGGGACCGGTCCTGGACGGACTTCAGGTGGCCGGCGGGTGGCTCGAGGGAGAGCTTGATGGGGTTAGTGACAATCCGGTTCTGATGGGTGACCCTCCCGGGTTCCGAAGCGGCGGCAACTTCTTCGGAGGATATGTGGCGGCGGCCGCCGACCTGGCCTCGGGGGCCCTGGCGAGGCTGGGAGATTTGCTGGACCGACAGGGCTTCCTCCTCGTGGCCGGGGATCGGGGCCTTCCACGGAACCTGGTTGTCCCCGGTTCCACGGACGTCCAGGGGCTCAAGGGCGTACACCAGACCGCTACCGCTTTGGCCATGGAGCTTCAGCGCGGAGCCATTCCGGCGGCTCCCTTTGCCCGATCGGCCGAGGGTCACAACCAGGATGTGGTCTCCAACGCCATGGCCGCCGCCATGGCACTGAGCCGACAGGTGGCGAGAGCGTCGATGCTGGTGGCGGCCCATACCCTGATGGCGGCGCAGGCGGTGGAGCTGAGGGGAGGTTCCGGGGAGGCCCTCGGTGAGTGGCTGCGCCAGGTGGACGCGGCGGTGGGGGACCGGTCCGGCACAGCGGGCTACTCCACCGCGCTGGACCGTCTGTCCCGACTCTGCCGGGCCAACCCGTGACCCTGGGCGGCATCCCGGTCCGGATCGGTTGGAATACCCGGGGAACGGTGACGGCGCTCACCGGCGCATGGGACTCGCGGCACGCCATCCTTCTGCTGAATCCGGCCACAGCTGAACTGGCGCCAGTCCGCCGCTGGATGGCGGAGCTGGGCGTGGTGCTAGAGGGGGATGGCCCTACCGTGCCCCATGTGACGCCCGGCGCGCCCCTCCTCCACGGACTGGCTCCCGGGTTTCAGCTCCTGCTCCTCACCTCGGGCACCACGGGAACCCCGCGCCTGGTGGCGTTGGACCGGATCTCGGTGGGGTGGAACGTGGATGCGCTGGTGGACCATCTCTGTCTTCACCCGGCGCCGGCGGTGGTGCTTCAGGTACCTGTCTTCCACGCCTTCGGCGCAGTCCTCTGTGTTCTACTGGCGCACATGAGTGGAGGGCGCGTTCACCGCTTCCACCGATTCACCGCCGCACGGCTGGTGGAATGGCTTACCGGCACCGGCGTGGATGACGATGGGGATCCCGCACCTCCGGTTGGTGAGGAGGTGCTCCTCCCCTTCGTTCCCGCCATGGTCCGAAGTCTTCCCCATCCGGAAGACCTTCCTCCAGAGACCCGGAGCCGCCTGGCGGCGGTGCGGGGTACCTCCATCACCGGTGGCGACCTGGTGGCCCCTTCCGACCTGGATCGCCTCTCCCGGCTGCTCCCAGGGGTCCGGCATACGGTGGGCTACGGACTCACGGAGGCCGGTCCCGCACTAACCCACACCCGTCCTGGGGATCCCGTCGTCCCGGGCGCCATCGGCGTCGCCCTCCCGGCGGTGGAGTTCTTCCCCCCGGACCCCCAATCGCCCCTGGCGGGCTGGCGCTTCCGGTCGCCCGGGCAGGCGGTGGCGGTGCGCACCCCGGGAGATTCCCATTGGCGCTCGGTGCGGGGAGAGCGTCTTCCCACCGGAGACCACCTCGACCTTTCCTCCGAGGGCAATTTCACCTTCCTCGGCCGTGCGGCGTGGAGCTTCAAGCGTGCAGGGGAAATGATCTCGCCCGTCCTCATCGAGGGGAGTCTCCGCGAGGCCTGGCGTGGGGCCTGGACGTCGGGGGGCGGATCGGGCGCCGCAGCCTCGGAGATGGTGGCGCCGGAGATGGTGGTGGTGCCCGACGCGGGGGAGGGGTTGGCACTGGTGGTTGAGGGCGCACCGGATAAGGGTGTGGAGGCGGCCCTCCGACAGAGCATCCAAGCCCTGCCCGCCTTCCTAAGACCGGACCAGATCCGGTGGGTGGCCCGACTCCCCCGGAACGCCCTGGGGAAGGTGATGAGGGAGGCGCTGCGGAGTGCACCGTTACAATCCCGTTCATAAGCCGTCACCGTCCCGTGGAGTTGGGTCGACTACCTTCGACTCATGCTCTCAACCCCCAATCCTGCCAGGTCCCTTGTGCGCTGGGTGCTTTCAGCGGCCATCGCCATCCACGCCGTGGGGCTCTTCGTCACCGTCTGGGGCGCACGCCAGACCCACCTGGGCAACTTTCTGTTCATGGTCCTGGAGTACCCACACGGGACCGCGGTGACCATTGAGAAGTACCTGGTCTCGGTCTTTCTGGGGCTGGCCCTGGTGCAACTCGTCCGTCCCTCCCTCTTCGTCCTCCTCCCCATCGCGGGATACGTCCTGTTCGAGGCGTGGGCCGGGGCGTATCAGGGGGGATACCGGTACAGCGAACTGACGGTGTGGGCGCAGACGCTCCGCTGGATCACGCCTCTGGCGCTGGCGGTCCTCGTGGCCTGGCCCCTTTCCGTCTGGTGGGAGGAAGCCCTCCGAGCCCGTCTCGCCTCCTGGGTACTCCGGGTGGGGGTGGCCACGGTCTTCGTGGTCCATGGGCTGGAGTGTCTCTGGGGGTATGGCGCCTTCGCCGACCTCATCATGGCGTCCGCACGGGGCGTGCTGGACATCCGGATCCGGGAGGCTCAGGCGCTGCAGATCATGCAGGTGATCGGGGTGGTGGATCTCCTCGTGGCCGCCGCCATCCTCATCCGACCCTGGCGGCCCGTGCTCCTGTGGGCCGCCTTCTGGGGCGGGATCACCGCAGTGTCCCGAATGACCGCGTTGGGGTTTGGAGCCTGGATCGAAGTGGCGCTCCGGGCCTCCCACGTGGCCGCGCCGCTGGCCATCCTCCTCCTCCTGCGCCCCCTCTCCAGTCGACTTCGCTTCCCAGTGCCCGAGCCACCCATCTCCAAAGGAACCAAGTCAGTGTCCAGTCCTCCCTCTCGTATTCCGGCCATGGGGCGTGGAGCCGTGTCGCTTTCGGTCATCTTGGTTCTGCTCTCCCTTCCCCTGGTCCCGGCGGGGCTCGTGGGACAGGAGCCCGCGCCCACCATCCGTGCCCTTGAGCCTTCACCGCAGCCGATTCAGCTACGAGTCCAGTTCAAGGGAGATCCGGCACGGGAGGCGGTGGTGTCCTGGAGCACCACCGTGCCCGGGGAAGACCACGTCATCCACTTCGACACGGTTCCCCGGGGAGGCGAGCCGGGGGAGTACGGGATGCGGAGTCGGGAGATCCACTCCGGGGCCTGGACGCTCCTCGACGAGGAAGCGGCCGTCGGGATGGACGCCTGGTACCATCATGCCCACCTGTCCGGCCTCCAGCCTTCGACCCGGTACTACCTGACGGTGGAGACGGATGGACACACCCTGGGTGAGTACCACTTCATCACCGGCCCGGACGACGACCGCCCGGTGGCCCTCCTCTCCGGGGGCGATTCCCGGGTCGGTGACGCCCGCACCGATCCTGACAATCCACGGCGCCGGATGAACGCCCGGATGGCTCGTCTCTTCCAGGAGCACCCCCATATCCTGGCGCTGGCCCACACGGCCGACTACACGAATCGGGCGTACTGGTCCCAGCTCTATTACTGGCTGAACGACCACTTCGAGATGACCACGACGGAGGAGGGGAGACTCCTCCCCCTCATCCCCACTCGCGGCAACCACGATCTGGATGTGGGTTTCGAGGAAAAGTTCTGGTGGCCCGGACGGACCACGGATTTCTACTACACCACCCGAATCGGCGCTGACATCGCCATGGTGGTGCTGAACACCGAGATCAGCCTGGTGGGTGATCAGTTGGACTGGCTGGAAGCCCAGCTCGAGGAGCTCCGTCCCCGGTCCCACTGGCTGAAGGTGATGATGCACAAGCCCGCCTATCCCAGCGTTCGGGCCTTCGAGACCGGAGAAGCTCGGCGGCGGGCCTGGGTTCCCCTCTTCGAAGAGCACGGGGTGGACCTGGTGGCCGTGGGGCACGACCACTCCCTCAAGCGCACCGCGCCCATCCTCCGCAATCAGGTAGATCCCAGAGGGATCGTCTACGTCGGTGACGGGGGGCTCGGCGTTCGACCCCGGGAGGTGGCCACGGATCGATGGTACATCAACCAGGGGGGAATGAGCCTCTCAATCGATAACGTGCATCTCATCGAGTTCGAACGGGATCGGATGCGATATCGGGCCTTCGGAATGGAGGGAGATCTTCTGGATGAACTTGAGATCCCCCATGATCGGGGTCTCCGGCAGGCCCACTACGAAGCGCTCCTGAGCGTGACCATCGATCGATGAGGAGAGACCTATTGATGTGGAAGATTCCGGGTGGTCTTGGTACGGCGGGCGTGGGCCGAAGGGTCGGGGCCTCCCTGGTGGGAGCCGCGATGCTGGCCATGGCGGGATGCTCGCCGGGAAATTCGTCGGGTGCCCCGCCTTCAGAGGTGGAGACCCGGAGCTTCTGGACTCCCTACGCCGAGGTGAACTGGTCCGCCATCGGCCACTACGACTCGGAGTTCCACACCCACCCAGGGCTCGGGGATGAGCAGTACGACCCCCACGAGACCATCGACCGCTACCATGAGGAGGGATACCGGATCCTGGCGCTGGCGGCCCATGACTACGATATCCCTGACGACTACATGGATAGCATCTATCCGTGGACCCGCCTCTCGGAGATCTACGAGGCCATCAAGGACGTTCCCAACCCCACGGAAGACAACAAGACCTACGGCGAGATGGCCGGATGGCGGCCCTATGAGGACCGGGACCCGGTGGCGCTGGGGATGGTCTCGGTGGAGGGGAACGAGATCTCGGGGCCCCACCACATGGTGAGCCTGTTCAGCTCCTACACGGACGGGGCCGACACGGAAGATGAGACCCTCTCCACCATTCGGGACCTGGGAGGGATCGTCTACTTCGCCCACCCCGGCCGGTACGTGGAGCGGTGGAATCTCACGGCGGACTGGTACGTGGATCTCTATCGGCGCTTCGACGTCCTCATCGGTCAGGCCATCTACAACCGGAGGGACAACCACCCCGGGGACCGGGAGTTCTTCGACGAGATCGCCCACATCCTTGGGGCCGACCGCCCGATCTGGCTCTTCGGTGAGGACGATATGCACCACGAGGGGACCCTGGGGTGGAATCGGGACGTCATCCTCATCGAGGACTTCCGGCCCGGCTCCATGCACCCGGATCTTCCGGACGGAAGTGCCCCTGATGTTCGACGGGCTCTGGAAAGGGGGACCACCTACCTCTGGAAGCCCACCGAGCAGTACAATCGCCGGGCCTTCAATGTGGTGGACATCCAGGCAACCCAGGGTGAGGTCCGCCTGGTGGTGGACCGGGACGACCTGGTTGAGGAGGTCCGCTGGGTCACCCACGATCCGGAGTTGGGTGGGTCCCGGGTGGTTCAGACCGGTCCCTACATTCTCATGGACCAGGTCCCGGAGTGGGCCCGCTTCGTTCGGGCCGAGATCGCCGGGGAGGCCGGAACCATCTACCTGCAGCCCATCTACATCGTCGGACCCTGACCCCAGGACTTTCGCCAACAAACCTGCTTGAATCGGCTCAAGAGGTTGGGGAGCGAGGGGACGGGCGTCGTTCCAACTGGGAGTTGGGGCTCGCGCAGGCCTAAAGCGGGGTGGCTTCTGGGAGTTGGGGAGAGGGAGTGATCAGCGACGGTCGGACGGGTCCATCGGGTCAGCGGTGCACGCCCATCTGGAGTTCGCGTCGAGCCCGGGTAGGAACCGGGAACCAGGTGGGGACCAGAACCCTTCACTCGTGACAGAAAATGAATTCATTGAAGGGTTACCCTACGAAAACGGGGTAGAACCCTTCAGCGAACTCCACTCGGCCATCGAGCCTGAAGGGTTACCCTACGAAAACGGGGTAAAACCCTTCAGCGAAGTCAGACGTTGGCCGGGATTGAAGGGTTCTGGTTCTTGCGGTGCGCGTGCGGCCTTGCAGCGTACGTGCGGCTTTGGTCCTCGCGGCGTGCGTGTGGTGCCGGCTGCTGGGCCCGCGCCTGCAGTGATCCGCCCCCGGCCCGCGCCTGCGGCGATCTGCCTCCGACCCGGGCTGACCCGTAAGCTCCCCCACGCATCTGCCGATACCTGATCGGAGGAAGTTCCACGATCTATTCGGGCGGGAGCACAGTGCGGTGGCTGAAGCCGGCAGGAGTCGATGGGACAACAGGCGCGTGGTCGCCCGGAGTACGCTGACCGATCTGGGGGCCCTCATCCGCACCCGTGGATTCCTTGCCCTGTCGGCCGTGGTAGTGGCCGTGGTGGCGGGCCTGGTGATCCTGGGGGTCCATCTGGCCAACCAGGCCCTGGACCACCGCTTCGCCGCCTGGGAGGCGGATCGACAGACCACCACCCGCCTCATGCTGGAGCAGATCTACGACGAGATGCTCCTCATGGCCACGGTGTTCAGCCATGATCCCGAATTCCACTCCCTCTTCCTGGAAGGGAGGAATGCCGTGCTCGCCGAGGGCGGTGGGCCCGGCGGTCCGGAGGCGGCCCTGGCTCGAACCGCTCTCATGGATCGCATCGGACCGGCTTGGAACGCAGCCGCCGAACTCTTCAAGGTGCGGCAGTTCCACTTCCACATCGGCCCCGGTTCCCTCTCCTTCCTGCGGGTGCATGCGCCGGAACGCTACGGTGATACCATGCACGATCTCCGTCATATCGTTGTGGACGCCATCGCCCACGGGGAGCCGAAGCGAGGCTTCGAGTTGGGGCGCATCTACTCAGGGCTCCGCGGCGTCGTCCCCATCTTCCAGGAACCGGGCCAACTCGGTGGGACGGCCATCGGCGCACTGGAGGTGGGGACCAGCTTTGAGTCGGTGCTTCAGCGCATCGTGGAGGTGGGAGCTGGGGGGTTCGCCGTGGTGCTGGAGGGGCGCCGCGTCGACGAGGCCATGTTCGCCGAGACCCGGGGGGTGTATGTGGAAGAGGTGGACGGATGCCCCTGCGTGGTGGAGGCCAGCACCGGCGAGGAGATCCGCTTCTTCCTCCAGGAACGGGGCTCGTCCCTCATGGAGCCCCTCCGCAGCGGGAACGCATCGAGTTCCATGCGGGAGGTGGTGGCCATGGACGAGGGCCGGCACCTTCTGGTGAGCTCCTGGCCCCTTCCGGACTACCTGACCCAGGTGGGGAGGGGGACTGCTCCCGGCGTCGTGGTTGCGTGGGACGACGTGACGGGCGCGATGGAGGATCATCGGGCCGGGATCACCCAGATCATCCTCCTGGGAATTGGGGGGTTCCTCGTCCTGCAGGGGGCATCCCTCCTGGTTGTCCTGCTGGCGAATCGGGCCATGGTCCGTCGGGTGAGGGACGCCACCGCCGAGGTCCGCGAAAGCCGCCGCCAGGCCGAAAGTGCCAGCGAGGCGAAGTCGACCTTCCTGGCAGCCATGAGTCACGAGATCCGGAATCCCATGAATGGCGTCATCGGGATGACGGAGCTTCTCTCGAGAACCGACCTGGACGCCGAGCAGCGGCGGATGCTGGAGGCGATCCAGGTCTCCGGCGATATGCTCATGTCCACCATCAATGAGGTCCTCGATGTATCCCGCATGGAGACGGGGCGCTTCACCCTAGAGTCCAACGTCTTCTCGTTGGTGGAGGTCGTCGAGCGAATCCGGACTGTCCACCGTTCCCGGCTGGATGGGACGGAGGTGGAGTTCACCGTGACGGCGGTGGGGGCCGATCCCTGGAGGCTTGGTGATGAGCGGCGTGTGGAGGGGATCGTCCAGAATCTGGTGAGCAATGCACTCAAGTTCACCCACTCCGGCAAGGTGACCGTCTCCGTCGATGTGTCTGATCCGGAATCCGTCACGGTGGTGGTTTCCGACACGGGGATCGGGATGACCCCCGAGCAGCTGGAGGTCATCTTCCAACCATTCGTCCAGGCCAACGCAGCCACCAACCGGAACTTTGGAGGGAGCGGGCTCGGCCTTGCCATCGTCCGGGGATTGGCGGAGGCCATGTCCGGGTCGGTGGAGGTGGAATCGGAGGTCGGGGCCGGGTCCACCTTCACCGTCTACCTTCCCCTGGCCGCGGCTCCACCTTCAGCGGGGACGACAGGATCGGGTATGGAGGAGAAGGCGGGTATGGAGGAGAAGGCGGGCGTGGAGGAGAAGGCGGGCATGGAGGGAACCGAAGCCACGGGAGAGACCGGTGCCGTCGGGGCCGACATCTCCTCGGGTACCCCGGCTACGGATCCCGGCGAGTCCGTCGGACCCCGGCCCGTGGCCCTTGTGGTGGACGATGATCAGATCGGCCGGATGGTCCTGGCGGCCCTCCTGGAGCGAAGTGGATTCCAGGTGGTGGAGGTGGACGGGGGCCGAAAGGCTGTGGAGATGGTCCAGGGCCGGACCGACCTTCGTGTGCTCTTCATGGACATCACCATGCCCGAAGTGGATGGGGTGGACGCCATCCGTGAGATCCGGAGTTGGGAAGCGTCCCAACTCCGCGATCCCCTCCCGTCAGTGGCCTGTACCGGCAACGCTCTCCATGAGCAGGTGGAGCGATATCTGGCGGCAGGTTTCGATGCGCACCTGGCCAAACCGGTGACACCGGCCTCCATCCAGGGAGCGCTTCTGGACGCGGAGGTCACCAGGGTCCCGGTGCGTGCGCCCTAGGGCCGCCCAGCCTCGTCCAGGAGTCGGCACCCCTCCATGAGGAGGGATTCCATGGACTCGTGGATGGTGGGTTCGGGGAAGTCCGACTCGGGGTGGACGGAGAACTCCCCGTCCTCCTCCCAGGTGATGATCCGGTAGACGGCTTCCGGCCCCACCGTGGACCCACAACGGGCGTGAACAGGCCTGCCCCTTTCCAGGAAGAGTACCGCACTATCGCCGTCACTCTGGCGACTGAGTTCGATGCGCACCGACTTAAGTCCATGGGCCAGAGCCTGGGTGAGGTCCAGGAAGGAGAAGGCGTCGAAGGATGCCGAGAAGTCTCCTCCGCGACTCTGGAGCGCCGACCGCACCCGGGAGCGGGCATCGATGGCCCGGCCGATCCGGGCCGCCATGAGATCCAGATCGTGGGGAGGGGCGAACACGTCATCCACCCCGGCGTCCAGGAGATCCAGGGTGGATGCGGCGTCCCGATTGTCGGTGATGACGTAGAGGGGGAGCGCCGCATCCAGCTTCGCCACCCGGGCGAAGTGGTGGACATGACCTGGGACAGCGCCCTGATCCACCACGATGGCGGCGGGGGGTGATCGCTCCGCCATGGCCTGGGCATCGATGAGGTCCCGGGTCACCACCGGCCGCACCCTGCTCCTGGCCATGCGGTTCCCCAGATCGGTGGCTCGCCGGGTTCCCACCAGAAGCACCTGGGGGGTCTCACCCACATCACCCGCTTCCCTCCGGTCATGGATCACGCCAAGGTAGGCCTCCACCAACTCCATGGTGGCCAGTCGCTGGCCCGCTCGTCGGAGGACGATACGCATCTGGCGGCCCTCCTCCCCTTCCATGGCTTCCGGCCCAGGCGAGTGGACGTGGTGAAACCAGACCAGCGCCAGGACCTGGGCCGCCCGGAGTATCTCCGGGTCCAGCCGCCCCGGGGGCTCCGGGGTTCGGGGTCCCAGGAAGAGAGCCAGGGCGGCGTCCAGGACATTCTCAATGGACCAGGGAAAGCGGAGTCGGACGGCCAACTCCCTGGAGGTGGAGAATTCGTGGAAGGGAGCACGGGGAGAGCCCGAATCATCGTCGTTGGACGAAAGGGATGATGCCGAGCCGCCGATGGGGGGACGCAGGAGGTGGAGCGCCAGGTAGAGGCCATCCGCCGCTACCGTCTTCAGCCCCACTACCCGGGCCAGGGCGAGTAAGTCTCGACCCATGAGACCGTAGGGGGGCGGGGGACTGAGGTCCCGGGATCGCAGGTCCGCGATCCCCTCCACGGCCCCCTTGAGGCTCCGGATCATCTCCGGGTAGGGAAGGATGTTGTCCATGAGGGCGTCGCTCACAGACGAGATGACGGAGACGCGGGGGGGAAGGGGAGGGAGGCGGCCGCTCCGAATCCACGTCTCCAGGTCGTCTCGACGCTCCGCGTCCACCAGCACTGCCTCCATGGTCCCGTCGGCCAGGGCATTGCGGACCTCGTCGAAGCCGTCGGCAACCTTGAGTTCGCACCCCTCACGACTGAACACCGCCGGGAGGAAGGTCCGGTGCTGGGCACGTCGGGTAATCATGAGGACCTGCCGCCGCTGAACCCCTTCCGGGGCGGCAGCCCCCGGTCCATCCTGGCCCTCGTCCTCGGGCGAGGCGAAGAGATCCGGGAGTTCGATGATCCCGTCATCCGACGCCGACCGTTCCGCACCGGCCTCGTGGATGGCCACCAACTCGTCGTCAGGTGCCAGGTGGACCTCGAGGCGCCGGGCCCCGAACTCCCTGCGCAGACGGTCCAGGGTCCCGGCGTCTTCCGGGTCATTCAGGGCCACGACCAGGACACCGTCTTCCGCATCCCACCTGACCGGGATGGCCAGGGATCCGTGGGGGCCGGCCGGCGGAGCCCGACGGAGAAGATCGTCTGAGACGTCGCGGGGGGAGAGGGAACGCCAAGGGAGCTGGAACTGTCGGCTCAGCGCCTCCATGAGCTGACGCCGGGTAAGGATGCCGAGTTCCAGGAGGTTCTCGCCGAGACGGCCCCCCTGGGTCCTCTGACGACGCAGGGCGACCCGGATATCCTCATCCGTGGCATAGCCCATGTCTGCAAGGATCTTGTCGAGTCGCGCCGACTTCACAGGGCTCTCCGATTCATGCCCAGGAGGAAGGAGGTGGGGTCGAGGGCGTAGCGAGCCGCTTCATCCCGGGCCACGATTCCTGCCTCCACCAGTTCTCGCAGGTGCTGGTCCAGCGGCTTCATCCCCTCCTTGCGTCCGGTGACGATGACGTTGTTCACCTGATGATTCTTCCCCTCCCGAATAAGGTTCCGGACGGCCCCATTCGCAACGAGTATCTCCAGTGCGGCCACTCGACCCGGTCGATCGGCTCGGGCCAGAAGCTGCTGCGAGCAGATCCCCACCAGCACCTCTGAGAGGGCCAGACGCATGGCCGGCTGTTCGTCGGCGGGGAAGGCGTCGGAGATTCGACCGATGGTCTGGGCAGCGGATTTGGTATGGAGTGTTCCCAGCACCAGGAGGCCAAGTTCAGCGGCGGTGATGGCCAGTGCGATGGTCTCCAGATCCCGCATCTCCCCTACCAGGATCACATTGGGATCCTCCCGCAGCGCGGCACGAAGGGCCGCCGCGAAACTCCGGGAGTGCTCTCCGATCTGACGCTGGTTGATGAGGCACTGCTTGTTCCGATGCAGGAATTCCAGTGGGTCTTCCAGCGTGATGATGTGGTACTTCATCTGCTCGTTCAGGTAGTCCACCATGGCGGCCAGGGTGGTGGACTTGCCGGAGTTTGTGGGGCCGGTGACCAGAACGAGTCCGGCTCGCTTCTGCAGGAGGGACTTGAGGACCGGGGGGAAGCCGAGCTCATCCAGGGTGGGGACTTCGTGGGGGATGATGCGGAAGGCAGCGGCGATGCCGGGATACTTCTTGTAAACGTTGATTCTGAATCGGGCAACGCCGTCCAGCGTGTAGGCGCAGTCCAGCTCTCCTTCCGCTTCAAACCGCTCGATCTGCGCGTCCGTCAACAACTCGTACATGAGAAGGCGTACCTCATCCCCGGTCAGGGAGCGATGTCGGGTCTTCTCCAGATGACCATTGATCCGGAGCATGGGGACCGCATCGGTACTGAGGTGCAGGTCGGATGCGCCGGCCTTCTGCATGATTTCCAGGAAGGTGTCGATCCTTGCCACAAGGTCTCCTGGGAGGGGGGGGCGCCGCTACGATCGACGGGGAAGAAGGGTCAGCCGGGCCAGGGCCACATCGGCGCGGAACGCTTCCCACGCCGCCACCAGCCCGATCCGCATGAGTCTGGAAACATCCAGGGGTCTTCCTATGGAGATCGGCACGAAATCACTCCACGTTAGCTCCACCAGCCGCCACTCCGCCTCCACGGTCAAGGGAGCCCCGTAATACTGCCAGGGGGCCCGGGTGTCTCCGGTCCGGAGATGGAGGAAGTATTTGCCGCTGCGGCCGCGCACCTCGGCGCCCAGTCCCCGGTACCCGGAGGCGTCCAGGGGTCGACGTCCTCCCTCCCCCAGCCCCCTCACCACCTGGATGAACCCGCCGCCCCGGTCCAGGGACACGTGCCCCGTGAGGTGGAGGGCCCGGCGTCCTTCCACCACGTCGACCACGGCCGAGCCCCGGGACACGCCTCCCATGACCCGGTCGGGGAGGAAGCGCCAGCGGCCTTCCTCCTGCGGATCCGGTCGGGCGAAATCGACCAGGTCGACGGTATGCTGAGGTGGGTCGTGGTGCGGTGGCGTCACGAGGCGGTGGTGGTGTGGGGAAGCGGGGGATCCGGCACCGGTCCTGCGCGGGGCAGTCCAGTGCCTGTGGCGCCGGAGGCTAGCGGTCGCGGATGAAGGCTGCGAATCCGTCCAGCTCCGCCAGGACCACCCGGCCCCGCACGTCCACCCGGAAGGTAACAAAGGTCTCACCGGCCCCCGGTCGGCGCCACTGCACCCGGAAGGTGTCTCCGTGCCAGGGATGGAGGTCGGCTTCGTATTCCTGGGAGTATATCAGGGTTAGGGGAGCCTCCGGGTCGTCGGTTGCTTCGATGCGGATCTCACCGAAGAGGTCATCCCGGTAGAGCCCGGCGTAGGCCTCCGCCGGGAGGGAGGGGGCCACGGCGGGTAGCCGCCCTGCTTCCCGCTCGGCCCGGGCTCGATCCGCCGACTCCCGACTACGGGCCTCGAGTTCCAGGTAGAGGGCGCTCCAGTCTTCCGGTTCCCGCCCCTGCAGCGCATCCAGGATCCAGTGGGTGAGGGCCAACTGCAGATTGCTGGAGCTCAGGTTGGCCATGGCAACTACGGCGACCCCATCGTCCGGCACCAGGGTGAGCTGGGTGCGGGTGTAGTTGATGGAGCCCGAGTGGTGAACGACCCGCTGGCCATGCAGATCCATGAGGCGCCACCCAAGCCCGTAGGCCTGGAAGTGATTGGACGGGTGGAGCCGGGCCGTCACCGAGTCACCTGGGATCACCACCACCGGAGTGTGCATCTCCCGTATCCGCTCCGGCGAGAGGATCCGCACCCCCTCCACCTCTCCCTCGTTCAGATGGAAACGGGCCCACTGGGCCATCTCCCAGGCGCTGGACCATGCGGCCCCCGCCCCGCCGATGACGTCGTAGTCCCGGCGGGGGATGGCCCGGACCTCCCCGTCCACCCGGGTATGGGAGTGGGCGGTGTTCCCCCGGAGTTCCACCTCCCGGGCACGAGTGGTGGACCGCTCCATGCCGAGGGGCCGGAAGATCCGCCGCTCCAGGACCTCGTCCCACGCCTGGCCAGCCACCTCCGTCACCACCTCACCGGCCACGATGAACATGTGGTTGTTGTAGTCGTACCGGTCCCGGAAGCCACCGGCCTGGGGGAGGTGGCGGAGGCGCTGAACCAGCTCGGCCCGGTCGAAGGGGGAGGCGATCCAGAGGTTGTCCAGCCGCGCCGTACCGGAGCGGTGGGCCAGGAGGTCGCGGATGGTCAGGGCCCCGGAGACGTACGGGTCCTCTACCTGAAAGTGGGGAAGGTGGCTGCGCACTGGATCATCCCATCCCAGACGACCCTCCTCCACCAGGAGAGCCAGGGTGGCCGAGGTCATGGCCTTGGTGGTGGAGGCGATGGCGAACAGCGTGTGCTCGTCCACCGCCTCCTGGCCCCCCAGGCGCGTCACTCCGTAGCCCCGGGCCAGGATCACCGAATCGCCCTGCACCACCGCCAGCGCCAGCCCCGGGACCTCCCACTCCACCATGGCTGCCTCCACGTAGGCGTCGAGTCCAGCCAGGGGAGGGGCCTGGCCTGCGACGCCATGGGGCGTAGCCCCGTGCAGGACGACCAGGAAGATCAGGAGCGCCGAGCTGAGCCAGGCGGACCAGAGCGATGGGAACGGTTCAAGGCGGGGGCGTGACCGGCCGAAAACGGATGGATGAGTGGTTGTCTCCACGGGGCAGTGGGGACGATCCCCTTCTAGGCAAGGGCGGCAAGGGCGCATGGACAAGGCTTCCATTCTCGGTGTGGTCCTGGGGTGTGTCATGGTGCTGGCCGCAGTGGTACTGGGCGGTAGCGTCACCATGTTCATCAACATTCAGGGGCTGCTCATCGTCATCGGCGGGACGGTGGGAGCCATCAGCATCGCATTTCCGACCCACGAACTCCGGCGGATCACCTCGGTGAGTCGGCGGGTCTTCCACGATCCGGGCGACGAGATCAAGGGCATTGTCGACTTCCTGGAGGAGGGGTTGAAGGTGCTTAAGCGGGACGGCCCTCTGGGCCTGGAGAAGGTAGCCCCCAAGGCGCCCACCGAGCCCCTCAAGAAGGGCCTCATGCTCATCGCCGACGGGACCCGGGCCTCCACCATCCGTCAGATCCTGCAGACCGAGCAGATCCAGATGGAGAAGCACCATCGGGCCGGTCAGAAGATCTTCGCCGAGGCCGGAAAGTTCGCTCCCGCCTTCGGAATGGTGGGGACCCTCATCGGTCTGGTCCAGATGCTGGCCAATCTGGATGATCCGTCCGCAATCGGCCCGGCCATGGCGGTGGCCCTTCTCACCACCTTCTACGGGGCGGTCATGGCCAACGTCCTCTTTCTCCCCATGGTGACCAAGCTCGATCGACGCATCCACATCGAGGCGGTACAGATCCAGCTTACCATGGTGGGGCTCGAGTCCATCCACGTGGGAGATTCCCGGGCTCTCCTTCAGGAGAAGGTCCACGCCTTCCTCATGGAGCACGAGGGCACCCAGGACAAGGCCCTCCGGAAGGCGGCCTGATGACGCCGCCGGCGAGGTCACCGGAAACCGGCGATCCTTCGGCCTCGGAGATGGCCCCCCCCGGTGGGATAGGCGGCTCCGGATCCGGGACCGAAGAACATGAAGAAGAGGGTCTCCCCCCCTGGCTCGCCACCTTCGGCGACCTAATGACCCTTCTGCTGACCTTCTTCGTCCTCCTCTACTCCATGTCCGAACTGCGGGTTGAGCAGTTCACCATGGCAAGCCAGTCGCTCCAGGAAGCCTTCGGAACCGTTTCCCTCATCCCGGGCCCCCCGGCCTCGCCGGCAGTGATTCCCCTGGAGCAGCCGGACAGCCGCGTCCCTGACGAGTTCCGGGTACTCCCCGACGATCTCCAGATCTTCGCCATCACCGACGCCTACCTGGAGATGATCGCCCGGCGTCTGGAGGAACTCATCGAGGAGAATGACCTCCAGGATGTCTTCTCGGTCCTCCGCGACGACGACGGGGTGCGCCTCCGGATCCTCTCCACCACCCTCTTCGACTCAGGCTCCGCGGCGCTGGACCCTGGGAGCGCTTGGATGGTGGCGGCCCTGGGCGACATCACCGCGACCCTGGAGGTACCGGCGGTGGTGTCCGGTCATACCGACGACATCCCCATCCAGACTCCCCACTTCCCCTCCAACTGGGAACTCTCCGCCGCCCGGGCCGCCGGGGTTGCCCGAGCCATGGTGACTCAGGGCCATGATCCGGACGCGATCCGGGTGGAAGGATACGGGGAGCACCGCCCGGTGGCGGAGAACGATACCGCAGAGGGGCGGGCCCAGAATCGGCGGGTCGAAGTCCTCTTCTCCAGGGATGACATCATGCGGATTCTGCGCCGGCGTCTGGAAGAGGGGCTGGGGGTTCCGGAGGCGTGGCGGATCCCTGACCGCTGAGCCCGGGCCTTCCACCGCCGATCCCCGCCAGCCCTCCCGCGACCCCCGGCAGGATCAGGCAGGCCACCGGGATGGAGAGGAGGAGGGAGCCGATGAGGGCAATGGCCAGCGGTTGGAGAAGGCCAAAGACCTCCACCCCTCCCAGGAGAAGGGGGCTCATTCCCAGCGATGTACTGAGCACAGTGAGGGTGATGGGCCGGAGGCGGGAGTCGGCAGCCCGGGCCAGGGCCTCCCGGGCCGGTAGCCCCCGTGCTGAGAGGGCTCCGGATCGGGCTGCCTCCGAGAGGACCAGAATCACGTTGTTGGCCACGATCCCCACGGCGATGAGGAGCCCCGCCAGGACCATCCCATCCAGGGGGCGGCCCAGAAGGGCCAGCAGGGCAACGGCTCCGGCGGCGGAGAGGGGGATGGTGAGAACCCCCGCCAGGGCGAAGGCGATGGAGCCGTACTGGATTGAAAGGACCGCCAGGACCAGGACCAACGCCAGGCCCAGGGAGAGGCCGAAGGTGCGAGAGGTCTCCTGGAGGGCGTCGATCTCCCCTTCAAGCCACCAGCGGGTGCCGTCGGGTAGCTCCGCACCCCGGAGGGACTCCCGCACCGATCGGGCCACCGCGCCGGCACCGGGACCCGCCGGGTCCAACTGTCCGGCCACCCGGACGACCCGGTTCCCCTCCCGGCGCTCGATGTGGGTGGGTTCTTCCACTAGCTGGAACTCCACCACATCGGAGAGCCGGATGGCCCCGGCACCGCCGGCCAGGATCGGGACTCCGGAGAGGGCATCCGGCCCTCCTGCCTCCCGCCGGTCGTAGCGGACCCGGAGAGCAAGAGGCTCTCCTCCGTCCATACGCTGGGCGATCACCCGACCCTCCAGGGCGTAGGCCATGGCCCGCTCCAGCTCAGCCGGACCGAGACCTACGGCAACGAGCCTCTCCGCCCTGGGGATCCCCTGCCATCGGGGGCTGGCGCCACCCCGGAGCCTGCGGATGCCGGTGAGGCCCGGGACCTCCCGGAGGCGTTCCATGACCGGCGCTTCGAGTTCGGCCAACTCCAGGAGATCCCCGTCGTCCCGGGAGAGGACCACGATGAGGTCATCATCGGCCAGACGGGTCTGGACGCCCCGGATCCGTGGTGGGGTTACGGTGACCTGAAGCCCCGGGAAGCCCAGGTCGGCCACCACCCGACGAGCCTCCCCCGCCCATTCCTGGGAGGTTACCCCTGTCCCGCCGATATCCACCCGGACCATGAAGTCGGTGCTGGCCGGTCGGAATGCAGGGAGTCCCTCGCGGAAGTACCCGCCTACCGTGGTGGAAAGCGCTTCCGTCCCCTTCACACCCCTGAGCGCTTCCTCCACCGAGCGGGCGATAGCATCCATACCGGACAACGGAATCCCCGACGGATGGACGATCCGCACATCCACGAACCCGTCGTCCACAACAGGGAGAACCTCGAAGGGGAGGGAGCGCATGCCCCACACCAGGACGATGGCCAGGCCCACGGAGGCGCCCACCGCCCCGAGGGTGGTACGGAAGGGCGCCAGGAAGCGGTGCCGCAGGATGGCTCCCGGGGGGGCTTGGGACGGGGCGACTCGGGTGCGCCGGGCAAAGGCCGGGAGGATCAGCACAGCGAAGAGGAAGGAGAAGATGCCCGCAGCCACCACCGTCCAGATTAGGGGGCGGAAGAGGAGCGCCACCATTCCCTCCACCAGGAGGAAGGGGAGAACAGCGGCCAGCGTGGTGAGAAGGGCACCCAGGAGAGGACCGGCAACCTCCTCCATGGCCCGGAGGTGGGGGGACTCCTGGGCGGGATCGGCCCGGTCCAGGCGGTCGAAATAGATGATGGCGTAGTCAAGCCCCAGCCCCACCGACAGGAGGAGTCCCGCCAGGGTCAGGAGATTCATGGTTTGCCCTGCCGCAGCGAGTGCCACCAGAGCGGCGGCGAGGCTCACTCCCACCACCACGGCCACAAGGGGCGCGTACCGCCGCTGCCGGAGTCCCACCAGAAGAAGGAGCACAGCCAGGAGCGAGCCTCCCAGGATTGCCGTCACCGTGCTCCGGACGGCGCTCCGGGTCACCACTGCGTCATCAAAGAGGATGGTGGCGTCCAGATCGGCGAAGAGCCCACTCCCCTCCAACTCGTCCAGCACCTCCCGGACCTCCCGGGCCAGCCGGAGCGCGTGGCCCGTGGGAGCTCGGTGGACACTGACCAGCACCGAGGGCGCCCCGTCGAGGCGGGTGAAGAGACGCTCCTCGGAAGAACCGCGGGAGACGGTAGCCAGGGAGCCAATGGGCAGACGCACGGCTCCCTGGCGAGCCGGAACGGGTTGGGCCGCCAGCCACTCCGGCGACCATCCGTCCACCCCCAGCACACCCACCCCCTCGAACCCGGGAGCCCGGAGAGGAGAGCTCAGAGGAGGGCGAGCGGCCTCCAGCAGCACCGCTTCCAGGTCGGCGAGAAGGACTCCGGCGGCCACCTGCCGACCCGGGTCCACGTCCACCGCCACCTCCGGGATCTCTTCTCTTCCCATGTAGACCGCTTCCACCCCGGGGATGGCGCGGAGTCGTGGGAGCAGGGTTCCCCGAAGGCGCTGCCGGATCTCGGGGACATCGAGGGAAGCGGAGCCGACTGCGATCTCCAGCGCCGGCTCCTGGAGTGTTGAGACTGCGAAGACCCTGGGTTCGGGAAAGCTAGCAGGGATCTGGCTGCGAGCCCGCTGCACCGCCTGGGTGACGTCGTTCAGCGCCCGGTCCAGATCGGACCCCGGGGGGAAGAACAGGTCCAGATAGCTGCGCCCGTCTCCCGACCGGCTCTCCAAGCGGACGATCCCCGGGACCGCCGCCAGGGCGGCCTCGATGGGCTCATTCACGCTCTCTTCCACCACCCGGGCCGTCTGGCCCGGTAGATCCGAGATGATGCGGATCTGGGGATAGCGGATCTCCGGGAGGAGCTGCACCGGCATCCTGAGGACGGAGAGGGTCGCCACCACCCCGATCACCACCATCAGGGCGCCGAGCGCCAGGCGACGGGCAGCGGCGGCCTGAAGGAGACGGGCCAGTGGGCCGGCTTCGGAGGTTCGACGCCCCTCCGGGGCCGGCTCCGACCCCGCCTTGGGATCGGAGTCGCTACCGGTGGGAGGAGGCTTCACGGCGACTCCCCTTCTTCGTCCTGGGCATCTTGGGCGATGCGGACCTGCCGGCCTTCGGGATGGGAGCGGGGCTCGTAGCGGAGGATCCGGTCCCCGTCCTCGATCCCCGAAAGGACCTCGACCCCTTCGGCCCAGGCTTCTCCCAGGGTGACCTCCCGCCGTTCCACTACATGGAACTCGGTTCCATTTTCCGGAACCAGGAGCCCCACCCACTGGGCATCCCTGTCACCGGCCACGGCGGTCCAGGGTACCAGAAGGGCCGATCGGACTTCCCTGTGGACGATGTCCACGGCCCGGGGCGTGTCGGTATCGCCCTGAAGGTGTATCTCGGCCAGGAGGAAGCCCTCATGGACTCCCGCCGACAGCGACGTCCTGTCCACTGCCATGGTCCGGCCCCGGGAATCGGTGGCGGTCAGGGCAGCCAGATCCTGGATCATGGGGGCCTCCCAGGCAGCCACAGGGATCCGGGTACCCCAGGTGTCGCCGGCGTCCAGGAAGAGGATGAGTTCTCCGCGCTCCACCGTGCTTCCGGCAGAGACCCGAATCCCGTGGACAGCGCCGGGGGCCGGGGCCCGAAGCTCCTGGCTCCGATCCAGGGCCTCGGCTTCTGCCAGCGACTCCCGGGCCTCCAGAAGGCGGAGGCGGGCGGCAGCCACCTCTCCAGGCCCGGCGGCGCCCCGGGCCTGGAGTCCTTCCCAGCGCTGGAGTTCTGCCTGGAGCTGGTCCCGGCGGTCCCGAAGCACCTCCAGACGGGCCTCCAGGTCCGGGGTCACCAGGCGGGCCAGGGTGCGGCCCCGCTCCACCCGGTCCCCCTCCCGAACCCCAATGGACTCTACCCGCCCCTCACGTGGGGCCTGGATCGTCAGGGTGCGAAGGGGCTCCAGACGTCCGGTCCAGCGCCGCTCCGTCTCCATTTCCCGGGCCGTGACGGTCCACGCCGCCACACTGGGTGCCGGGGGAGTGGATACAGCAGGCTCTTCGTCGCCACATCCCACCGCCAGCAGCGCCGCCATGAGCCAGGGGAGGGCCAAGGAACCAGGGAGGCGCCCGGTGGAGGGGAGGTGCCGTGGTCGGTGTGGTCCACAACGTCCGGAGGAGGCGGGAAGCACTCCGGGAAGGGATCCATGGGGGGACGAAGAGGAGGGAGGCATGGCGTCTACCCATCCTCCGGGGGAGAGGCCGTATCCCCCGGGGCGAAAGGAGGAAGTGCCCCTGGACCGGACGGGGCAGGAGGATCGGGCGGTGGAGGGGCGTCGGGCGAGGCGGGGGAGTCGGGCGGTGGAGGAGAGTCGGGCGACGCGGGGGCGGGATGGGCGAAGAGGAGGTCCGGGATGAGGTCCAGGCTTCCCAGGAGCCGATGGCGACGGATGACGACCTGGACCACCTGCACCCGGTGGGCCAGGGCCTCCACCTCCAGCTCCGTCAGCCGCTCGGCGGCCTGTACGACGTCGAGCCAGCGGTCCACTCCCTCCGCCCAGCGCTCGGCGGCCCCTGCCACCCGACCCTCGGCCGCCTCTACCTCGCGGTCGAGGAGTAGACCGGTTTCCCGGAGCCGCTCCAGCTCTATCTCCAGCTGGACGAGCTCCCGTTCCACCTCACCCCGGACCCCGTCGGCCCAGGCCAGCTCGGCTCGGGCCCGGGCCCGCTCCGCTTCGGCAAGGCGCCCCCGGATCCCGGCCAGATCCGGGCGCCACGAGAGGGCCACTCCCACCAGGTATTCACTTCGGACCTCCGTGTCGGTGAAGGCCCGGGAGCGCGTGGGCCCCACCACGCCGAGCAGTTCCAGGCTCCATCGATCCCGGCTCGCCTCCTCACGGGCGAGGGATTCAAGGGTCTCGGCCCGCCGGATCCCCGGGAGCATGTCCGGGAGCGGAGCGCCGTCACGGGGTAGCGTTGCCCCGGTGGGGTGGCCAGAGCCGGGGTCCTCTGACGGGATACGTACCCCATCAGGGATTCTCGCGGGGCACCCATCCAGACGCAGCGCCATCTCCCAATGCGCCGCATCCTGCTCCGCCCGGGCCTCCTGGAGCAGTCTCCCGGCCCGGAGCAGACTCTCGGCCAGGAGTCCTTCTTCCCACCGGGACTCGAAACCGGCCAGGGCCCGCTCCTGGACCAGACCTCCCAGCTCCTCCAGCCGGTTCAGGTGCCGTTGGCGGAGGGAGATCCGTTCCCGGGCCGCCACCCCTTCCAGATAGAGGCGGGCAAGATCGGCCTGGAGGTCGGCCCGGAAGACATCCTCTTCGGCCCGGACCGCCAGCCGGCGTCGGTCTGCCGTGGCGGCGCGGGCGCTCCGGTCGCCGTCCAGGAGGCGCCATTGACTCAGGAGCCGGAGCTCGCCTCGGGCTCCCACTCCCAGGACGCGCTCTTCCCCGGGGCTCAGGCGCTGCCCGTAGTCACCGGCTCCCTGGACCGCTCCAGTGGGCATCCACTCCCGGCGGATGGCCGAGCGAGTCTCCTCTTCTGCCT